>NZ_JBXAJH010000017.1:0-108207 GCF_058797075.1 Acidovorax sp. GW823-FHT02H02
TTCGGGCGGTTTTTTCTTGCTGGCCTGTCGCTCAGGTCAGCTGGAAGTTCACCGGCTCCAGCGCGGGCGGCAGGTCTTTCTCGCCCAGCGATTCGCGCAAATGGATCTCGATGGCCCTGCACAGGGTGTCGAGCGGCAGATCGTTGCTTTCCAGGCCGAAGGGTTCCTCGATCTCGTCGCCCAGCGCGTCCAGACCGAAGAAGGTGTAGGCCACGATGCCCACCACAAAAGGCGTCATGAACCCCGTGGTGTCCACCAGACCGAAGGGCAGCAAAAAGCAGTACATGTAGGCCGTGCGGTGCAGCAGCAGCGTGTAGGAAAACGGCACGGGGGTGTTCTTGATGCGCTCGCACGAGGCGGCCGAGGCGGTCAGGGAGGACAGCGTGGCATCCACCGATGCCGCCAGGCAGGGCTCGATCTGGCCCTGGCGCACGCACTCGCCCAGGTCACGGCCCATGTGCAGCATGATGGCGTCGGCGGGGTTCGAGGTGCTGCGCGCTTTTTCAAACTCTGCCGTTGTCAGCCAGCGCTGCAGCACGGCGTCATCGCGCTGGTCGCGCAGCTGCAGCCGCAGCGCATGCACGAACGCGATGGCGCGGTGCACCATGCGCACCCGCACATCGTCGTCACGCTGGGCGGGGTTGAGCGGCGCAGACAGCTGGATCAGGCCTTGGCACTGGCGCGAAAGCGTGCGCGTGCGGTGCACGATCTCGCCCCAGAGCTTGCGGGCTTCCCAGTAGCGGTCGTAGGCGGTGGTGTTGCGAAAGCCCAGAAAAATCGCCAGCGGCAGACCGATCAGGGTAAAAGGAATGGCGGTGAGCGTGATCTTGAGCGTGAACAGGTTGCCATGCACCAGCGTCACCAGGGTCGCCAGCAAGATGTTGAGCAGCAAGGTGAGGCGAATGCGGTGCAACACCGAGCCGCGCAGGACCAGAAACAAGCGCAGCCCCGACGGACGCTCACGAACAATCATGCTGGAAAACCAAGGGAAAACCCTTATTTGACCACAGCCCACCCCGTGGCGCCAAGGCGGTGCATCCCCCGATGGGCCACGGGCGGGACGGCCCGATCAGACCAGCAACCGCGACGATTTGGGCACATGGGCCATCAAAAACTCCATCTGGTCGGCCAGGATGCGCCGGTTGCGCAGGATGAAGTCTTCCCACAGGCTGGGCACATAGGGCGCATACAGCAGGGGCATGTGGGCCTGCTCAGGCGTGCGTGGGCCCTTGCGGTGGTTGCAGGGTCGGCAGGCCGTGACCACGTTCATCCAGTGGTTCTGGCCGTTGCGCGCAAACGGCACGATGTGCTCGCGCGTGAGGTCTTCTTCGTGAAAATGGCCGCCGCAATAGGCGCACACATTGCGATCGCGCGCAAACAGCTTGCTGTTGGTGAGGCTGGGCTTGAGATCGAAAGGGTTGATGCCCGGCACGCCGCGGGTGCCGACGATGCTGTTGACGGCAATCACCGATTGCTCGCCCGTGATGGCGCTGTAGCCGCCCCGGAAACGGGCGATCTGTCCGCCCGACTCCCAGCGCACCTCCCCGGCGGCATAGTGAATCACCGCCTGCTCCAATGTGATCCACGATTGGGGCAGCCCTTGGGCCGACAGCTTCAAGACCTTCACAACACGCCTCCTGGAACAAAAGTACACAAGGATTCGGAACACGGATGGCACTGCGATCACAATATACTCCGTTTTCATGACAAATTGGCGTCTTGCGCTTGATACATCAGCGCAAGCTGCTATCAAAACAATATCAAACCGATGAAGATCTTTCGCGGCTTCCACCACCCGGACATCGCCCGCGCCTGCGCGCTGACCATTGGCAATTTCGACGGCGTGCACAGGGGCCACCAGGCCATGCTGGCCCTGCTGAACAGCGAGGCCGCCCACCGGGGCGTGGACAGCTGCGTGCTGACCTTCGAGCCCCATCCACGCGACTATTTCGCCGGTGCGCTGCGCAAGCCGGACCTGGCTCCGGCCCGCATCGGCACGCTGCGCGACAAGCTCACCGAGCTGCAGCGCTGCGGCGTGCAGCAGGCCGTGGTGCTGCCATTCGATGCGCGGTTGGCCGCCCAGCCGCCCCAGGCCTTCATCGACGAGGTGCTGGTGCGCGGCCTGGGCGCACGCTATGTACTGGTGGGCGACGATTTCCGCTTTGGTGCCCAGCGGGCGGGCGACTACACCATGCTGGACTCGGCGGGCCAGCATCTGGGTTTTGACGTGGCCCGCATGAACAGCTATGAGGTCCATGGGTTGCGCGTTTCCAGCTCGGCCGTGCGCGATGCGCTGCAGCGCGGCGACATGGCCGCCGCCGCCGGCCTGCTGGGCCGGCCCTACACCATCAGCGGCCATGTCGTGCACGGGCGCAAGCTCGGGCGTGCGCTGGGGGCCAGCAACGCTGGTGCCGACGACGGTTTTCGCACCCTGAACCTGCGCTTCGCGCACTGGAAGCCCGCCGCCAGCGGCATCTTTGCCGTGCTGGTGCATGGCCTGGGCCATGCGCCCCTGCCCGGGGTCGCCAACCTGGGCGTGCGGCCCTCGCTCGATCCAGCGGATGTGAACGGCGGCCGCGTGCTGCTCGAAACCCATTGCCTGGACTGGCCCGCCGATCTGGGGCCCGAGGGGGCGTACGGTAAAATCATCCGCGTGGAACTGCTGCACAAACTGCACGACGAGCTGAAATACGACGGTCTCGATGCCCTGACGGCGGGTATTGCCAAAGACTGCGCCGATGCACGTGCCTACTTTGCGTCGGCCCACGCCCCCTCCGATACCGAGACCCGGCGCCAGACCACGCGCGACCGAATTTGAGGTGGCTGCCCTGCGCAGCACCTGCACGGGCGACCCATTCGCCTCCCGTGCCCTCCTCCCGTTTTGACCCGGGCCCGCCCCGGAATGCCCTGTTTTAAGGCTTATCCATGTCCGACAACGCCAGTCCCGCACCCACCGACTACCGCAGCACACTGAACCTGCCCGACACGCCGTTCCCGATGCGCGGCGATCTGCCCAAGCGCGAGCCGGCCTGGGTCAAGGAGTGGGAAGACCAGGGCGTCTACAAGAAGCTGCGCGATGCGCGCTGCGGCAAGCCCAAGTTCATCCTGCACGACGGCCCGCCCTATGCCAACGGGCAACTGCACATCGGCCACGCGGTCAACAAGATCCTCAAGGACATGATCACCAAGGCGCGCCAGCTCGAAGGCTTTGACGCGCTGTATGTGCCCGGCTGGGACTGCCACGGCCTGCCCATCGAAAACGCCATCGAAAAACTGCATGGCCGCAACCTGCCGCGCGACGAGATGCAGGCCAAGAGCCGCGCCTTTGCCACCGAGCAGATCGCGCAGCAGATGCAGGATTTCAAGCGCCTCGGTGTGCTGGGCGAGTGGGACAACCCCTACAAGACCATGAACTACGCCAACGAGGCGGGCGAGCTGCGCGCCTTGAAGCGCGTGATGGAGCGCGGCTACGTGTACCGCGGCCTCAAGCCCGTGTACTGGTGCTTCGACTGCGGCTCGTCGCTGGCCGAGTTCGAGATCGAATACCAGGACAAGAAGAGCCAGACGCTGGACGTGGCCTTCAAGGCGCACGACCCAGCCCGGCTGGCTGCGGCCTTCGGTCTGCCAGGGCTGGAAGGCCCCTCCGGTAGCGTGCCCAAGGACGCCTTTGCCGTCATCTGGACCACCACCGCCTGGACCATCCCCGCCAACCAGGCGCTCAACCTCAACCCCGACCTGCCCTATGCGCTGGTGGACACCGAGCGTGGCCTGCTGATCGTGGCCGAAACGCTGGTGGAATCCTGCCTGCAGCGCTGGAACCTGCAAGGCCAGGTGCTGGCCGTGACCCAGGGCAAACAGCTCGCCGGCCTCGAATTCGAGCACCCGCTGCACGATGTGGATGCCGGCTACCGCCGCCTCTCGCCCGTGTACCTGGCCGAATACGCCACGGCCACCGACGGCACCGGCCTCGTGCACTCCTCGCCTGCATACGGCGTGGAAGACTTCAACTCGTGCGTGGCGCACGGCATGCAGTACGACGACATCCTGAACCCCGTGCTGGGCAACGGCCGCTACGACGAATCGCTGGCGCTGTTCGGCGGGCTCAACATCTGGAAGGCCTGCCCCATCATCATCGAGGCGCTGCAGGCCGCCGGGCGCCTGCTGGGCACCACCACCATCACCCACAGCTACCCGCACTGCTGGCGCCACAAGACGCCGGTGATCTACCGCGCCGCCGCCCAGTGGTTCGTGCGCATGGACGAGGGCGAGGGCGTGTTCACCACCGACAAGGCCCCCGGCACGCTGCGCCAGACCGCTCTGGCCGCCATCGAGCAGACCCACTTCTACCCCGAGAACGGCAAATCGCGCCTGCGCGACATGATCGCCGGCCGGCCCGACTGGTGCATCTCGCGCCAGCGCAGCTGGGGCGTGCCCCTGCCCTTTTTCCTGCACAAGGATTCGGGCGAGCTGCACCCGCGCACCATGGAAATCATCGACCAGGCCGCTTCCATCGTCGAGCAGGGCGGCATCGAGGCCTGGAGCCGCATGACGGCCGAAGAGGTGCTCGGCGCCGAGGACGCCGTGCACTACACCAAGAGCACCGACATCCTCGAAGTGTGGTTCGACTCGGGCTCCACCTTCTGGCATGTGATGCGCGGCACGCACGGCAGCATGCACCACGACGAAGGACCCGAGGCCGACCTCTACCTCGAAGGCCACGACCAGCACCGCGGCTGGTTCCACAGCTCGCTGCTGCTGGCCAGCGCCATCTTCGGCCGCGCGCCCTACCGCGGCCTGCTGACGCACGGCTTCACCGTGGACGGCCAGGGCAAGAAGATGAGCAAGTCGCTGGGCAACACCGTCTCGCCGCAGGAGGTAAGCGGCAAGCTGGGCGCCGAAATCATCCGCCTGTGGTGCGCCGCCACCGACTACTCGGGCGACCTGGCGATTGACGACAAGATCCTGGCGCGCGTGGTCGATGCCTACCGCCGCATCCGCAACACGCTGCGCTTTTTGCTGGCCAACGTGAGCGACTTCGACCCGGCCAAGGACGCCGTGCCGTTCGAGCAGATGCTGGAGATCGACCGCTACGCGCTGGTGCGCGCCGCGCAGTTCCAGGAAGACCTGCTGGCCCACTACCGGGTGTACGAGTTCCACCCCGTGGTGGCCAAGCTGCAGCTGTACTGCTCGGAAGACCTGGGCGGCTTTTACCTCGATGTACTCAAGGACCGCCTCTACACCACGGCCCCCAAGAGCCTGGCGCGGCGCAGCGCCCAGACCGCGCTGCACCAGATCACGCACGCCATGCTGCGCTGGATGGCGCCATTCCTGTCATTCACGGCCGAAGAAGCGTGGAAGATCTTTGGTCACTCCGAGTCGATCTTCATCGAGACCTTCTCGGCGCTGGGCCACAGCGACGACGGCCTGCTGGCCAAGTGGAGCCGCATCCGCGAGATCCGCGACGCCGTCAACAAGGACATCGAGGCGCTGCGCGCCGCCGGCCAGGTGGGCGCCTCGCTGCAGGCCTGCATCACGCTGACAGCGCCCCCCGAGGACCACGCGCTGCTCGCCAGCCTGGGCGATGACCTGAAGTTCGTTTTCATCACCTCCACTATTGAATTAATAGCTGGAAGCGCTTTAAAGGCAAACGCCAGGGCCAGTTCGGATGCCAAATGCGAGCGCTGCTGGCACTACCGCGACGACGTGGGCCACGACGCGGCCCATCCCACCCTGTGCGGGCGCTGCACCAGCAACCTCTTTGGCAGCGGCGAAGAACGGAAGGTGGCCTGATGGCCCGGGGCAGCACCTCATTCATGCGCAGCCCAGGCGCCAGCCTGTGGCCCTGGCTGGCCTGGGCGGTGGTCATTTTGCTGGCCGACCAGTTCACCAAGACGCTGATCCTGGGCTACTACCGGCTCGGCGATGCCACCACCATCACCAGCTTTTTCAACATCGTGCGCGCGCACAACACGGGTGCGGCCTTCTCGTTCCTATCCGACGCGGGCGGCTGGCAGCGCTGGCTGTTCACGGGCATCGGCGTGGCCGCCACGCTGTTCATCGTCTGGCAGCTGCGCGCACACCCGGGGCAAAAGCTGTTCTGCTTTGCGCTGTCGAGCATCCTGGGCGGCGCCGTGGGCAATGTGGTGGACCGGCTGATGCACGGCTACGTGGTCGATTTTCTCGACTTCCATCTGCGCGGCTGGCATTTTCCGGCGTTCAACATCGCCGACGCGGCCATCACCGTGGGGGCGGTCTGCCTGATCCTGGACGAGCTGCTGCGCGTCAGAAGCGCACGCTGATACGTTTTTGCCTTCCAGCGAATAACGGGGCGGAAAGCCGAAGGCAGTGCCGTGGCAGGCGGCGCGCGCCTGCCCCCGTCAATCACCCAGACGCCCCGCCACCAGCCGCACCACGCGGTCGCAGCGGGCGGCCAGAGATTCATCGTGCGTCACCATCACGAACGCCGTGCCCTGCTCGCGCGCCAGCTGCAGCATCAGCGCAAACACGCTGTTCGCCGTGCTGCGGTCCAGGTTGCCGGTGGGTTCGTCGGCCAGCACGCAGGCCGGCCGCGTCACCAGGGCGCGCGCAATCGCCACCCGCTGGCGCTCGCCGCCCGAAAGCTCTGCCGGGCGGTGGTGCAGGCGGTCTTTCAATCCGACGGAGGTGAGCACCCGCCCGGCCTCGGCATGGCACTGCGCCAGCGGCAGGCGCCGGATGCGCAGCGGCATGGCCACGTTGTCGAGCGCGCTGAACTCGGGCAGCAGGTGGTGGAACTGGTAGATGAAGCCCAGGTGCCGGTTGCGCAGCTGGCCCTGGCGTTCGGCCGACAGCGCTGACATCTCCTCGCCCTTGAGGCGCACCGTGCCCGTCGTGGGCGCATCCAGCCCGCCCAGCAGGTGCAGCAGCGTGCTCTTGCCGGAGCCCGAGGCGCCGACGATGGCCAGGGTTTCACCGGCATGGATCTGCAGGTCCACACCCTGGAGCACGGTCACATCCAGGCGGCCCTCGGTGAAGCGCTTGGTGAGGCCCCTGGCCTCCAGCACCACTTCGGCGTCCAATCCAGCGTGTGCAGGGTTCATGACCGAGCCGCCGCCGGGCCGCCCCAAGGCGGCGAGCGCCCCGGGATCGCGGGAACCCGGGAGCCCTTCCCCGGATGGGGGCAGCGAGGACACGCCAGTGCCAAGCGTGGGGGTGGTGTTACTCATAGCGCAATGCCTCGGCGGGATTCACACGGCTGGCACGCCAGCTGGGGTAGAGCGTGGCCACGAAGGCCAGCACGAGCGAGATGACGCCGATGGGCACGATGTCGCTGCTCTGCGGCTCGCTGGGCATCTTGCTGATGAGGTAGATGTCCTTGGGCAGGAAGCTCGCGTTCAAGGCCTTTTCAATCGCCGGCACGATCACGTCGATGTTGAGCGCGATGCCCAGGCCCAGCAGCAGGCCCACCGCCGTACCGATCACGCCCACCATGGCGCCCTGCACCACAAAAATGCCCATGATGCTTTTGGGGCTGGCGCCCAGCGTGCGCAGGATGGCGATGTCGGCGCGCTTGTCGGTCACCGTCATCACCAGCGTGCTCACCAGATTGAAGGCCGCCACGGCCACGATCAGCGTGAGGATGATGAACATCATGCGTTTTTCGAGCTGTACCGCGGCAAACCAGGTCTTGTTCTGCTGCGTCCAGTCGCGGATCAGCAGCTGGTCGCTCAGGCTGCCGGCCAGTTGCCGGGTCACCTCGCGCGCCTGGTGCAGGTCCTTGAGCTTGAGGCGGATGCCCGTGGGGCCTTCGAGGCGGAAGATGCGCTGCGCATCCTCGTGGTGCAGCAGCACCAGGGCCGAGTCGTATTCGTAGTGGCCCGAGTCGAATGTGCCCGCCACCGTCATCTGCTTGAGGCGCGGCACCACGCCCGCGGGTGTGACCTGCCCGGCTGGCGCGATCAGCGTCACCACATCGCCCGCACGCACGCCCAGGGTGCGGGCCAGCTCGCCACCCAGCACCACACGGAACTCGCCGGGCACCAGCAGCTTGAGTGTTTCCTCGTTGGTGGCAGCCAGGTCGGTCACCGCGCCTTCGAGCGCCGGGTCGATGCCGCGCACCAGCGTGCCCTTCATGTCCTCGCCGCGGGCCAGCAGGGCCTGCGCCCCCACGAAGGGCGCGGCGCCGATCACGTTGGGGTTTTGCCGGGCCTCGGCCAGCGTGCGCGCCACATCGGGCAGGGCCGCGCCCTGGGGCGCAAAGATCTCGATGTGCGAGACCACGCTGAGCATGCGGTCGCGCACCTCTTTCTGAAAGCCGTTCATCACACTGAGCACGATGATGAGCGCCGCCACACCGAGGGCAATGCCCAGCATGGACACGCCCGAGATGAACGAGATGAAACCATTGCGCCGCGTGGCGCGGCCAGCGCGCGTGTAGCGCCAGCCCAGGGCCAGTTCGTAGGGAATTTGCATAAGCTGGCGATTGTGGCACCGCACGCCAGCGCGCCCGGTCTTCAGCTGCTCGCGCGCAGCCCACGCCCGCCCCGGCGCCGGTCGGCCTTGGGCAGGTCGGCGCCGCACTGCATGGCATCGGCCTGGGACTGCAACACTGCCAGCAGCGCGTCCAGCTGGTCTGCCTCGACCGGGCTCAAGGGAGCCACCAACGCCTGGTGGATAGCCATCACCCGGGGCAGCACAGCCTCGTACAGGGCACGGCCCGCGTCGCTCAGGTGCAGGACCACTTGACGGCGGTCGTGCGGGCGGGGCACACGCACCACCAGTTGCCTGGCCACCAGCGCCGTGACGGCCCGCGAGGTGCGCGCCCGGTCCAGCTGCGCCGCGTCGGCCAGCTCGGACGACAAAATGCCGTCACGCTTGCCCAGTTGCGCCAGCACCCGCCATTCGCGCCGGGTGATGCCGAACTCACCCTCGCAGATGCGGGTGACCAGGCTGCCGGCCTTTCCCAGTACCCGACCCAGGCGGTACAGCAGCATGTCGTCGATGCTCTGGGGGTTGAGGGTTTTCACGGTAATGAATTGATTAGAACAATGATCCACATCAATCTTACAGTCGATGCAGCTTCTTCATTTTTGCGAGCGAGACACCAAGATGCGCACTGTTTTTCCCACCCGCCGCCTGGCCTTGCTGGCCCTCAGCACCTGCGCCCTGGCCCAGGCCCCGCTGCTGCACGCCCAAATCGCTGACTACCCCAGCAAGCCGGTGAAGTTCGTCAACGCCTTTACGCCGGGCGGCCCGACCGATGTGTTGGCCCGCTCACTGGGCGAAGCCCTGCAAACGCAGTTCAAGCAGCCCTTCATCGTCGAGAACAAGCCCGGCGCAGCAGGCAACATTGGTGCCGACATGGTGGCCAAGAGCCCGGCCGATGGCTACACCGTGATGATAGGCATAGACACCACCTTCACCGTCAACCCGCACATCTACCCCAGCATGCCCTTCAAACAGGGCGATCTGAAGCCGCTGATGGTGCTGGCCACCTCGGGAATGATGGTGGTGGCGCACCCATCCACCGGCTTTAAAAGTCTGGCCGACATGGTCACCGCCGGCAAGAGCAAGGGCGTGAACTTCAGTTCCGCCGGCAACGGCAGCCCGGGCCACCTGGCCGCCGAGGTGCTTGGCAACGCCACGGGCACGAAGATTCAGCACATTCCCTACAAAGGCAACGCACCCGCAGCCAATGCCGTGCTGGCCGGTGAGGTGGATGGCGGGGTGCTGGCGGCGCCCACGATGCTGCAACACATCAAGGCCGGCAAGATCACGGCCCTGGCCGTGACCAGCCGCCAGCGCTCCAAGGTAGCACCCGACGTGCCCACCGTGGCAGAGGCCGGTTACCCCCAGCTGGTGCAGGAAATTCTGTACGTGGCCATGGTGCCCGCCGCCATGCCCGAGCCCCTTATGCAAACCTTGCAGCGCGGCATGCTCGAAGCCCTGCGCAGCCCCGACATCCAGGCCCGCCTGACGGCGCTGGATTTGCAGGTCGATGGTTCCGTGGGGGCGGCTGCCAGCAAACGCCTGGCGGATTTGTCAGCGCAATATGGCCGCATCGCCAAAGCCACCAACATGAAGGTGGATTGAAAGCACCCACCATGCAAAAACCCAATCTGATCTTTATCGTGGCCGACGACCTGGGCTTTGCCGACCTGGGCTGCTACGGCGGCCGCGATGCCGCGTTCGGCCCGGTCTCGCCAGTGCTCGACGGTCTGGCCTCCCACGGCCTCAAGCTCACCCAGGGCTATTCCAACTCGCCGGTGTGCTCGCCCACCCGCTTTGCCATGATCACCGGGCGCTACCAATACCGCTTGCGCGGCGCGGCGGAAGAGCCCATCAACAGCCGCAGCAAGGGCAGCACGACGCTGGGCCTGCCGCCCGAGCACCCCACCCTGCCCTCGCTGCTCAAGGAGGCGGGCTACCGCACCGCGCTGATCGGCAAATGGCACCTCGGCTACCCGCCGGCCTTTGGGCCACTGCAGTCGGGGTATGAGGAATTCTTCGGCCCCATGTCGGGCGGGGTGGACTATTTCAGCCACCATAGCAGCGCGGGCCACCACGATCTGTACTTGGGCGAAGAAAGCCACACCGAAGAGGGCTACCTGACCGACCTGCTCTCGCAGCGCGCGGTGGACTGTGTGAACCGCATGGCCGGGCAGGATGTCCCCTTTCTGCTCAGCCTGCACTACACCGCGCCCCACTGGCCCTGGGAGACGCGCGACGACCAGGCGCTGTCCGAAGAGGTGAAATCCAACCTCTTTCACCTGCATGGCGGCAACATCCACCAGTACCGCCGCATGATCCACCACATGGACGAGGGCGTTGGCTGGCTGGTGGAGGCCCTGCGCACCAATGGTCAGCTGGACAACACGTTGATCGTGTTCACCAGCGACAACGGCGGCGAGCGTTTCTCGGACAACTGGCCGCTGGTAGGCGGCAAGATGGACCTGACCGAAGGCGGCATCCGCGTGCCCTGGATTGCCCACTGGCCCGCCGTGATCGCCCCAGGCCGCGAAAGCACCCAGCAGTGCCTGACCATGGACTGGACAGCCACCATGCTGGATGCCGCAGGCGTAACAGCGCACCCCGACTACCCGCTGGACGGCGTCTCGCTGCTGCCCGTGCTGCGCACGCCGGGACAAGAGTTTGACCGACCCGTACATTTCCGCATGAACCACCGTGGCCAGCGGGCGCTGCGCGATGGCGACTGGAAGTACCTGCGCGTCGATGGCAACGATTACCTGTTCAACATCCCGCAGGACGAGCGCGAGCGCGCCAACCTGGGCATGCGCCAACCCGAGCGCCTGGCCCAGATGCGCGCCAGCTGGGAAGCCTGGAACGCCACCATGCCCCCCATCCCGCAGGATGCCACGGTATCGCTGGGCTATTCGGCCAAGGACATGCCGCAGCGCTGACACGCCCATGCGCCTGTGGCAGGGCGCGCTTGAAGCCCCGGTCTTGGCGCAATGAAACAACTGCTTCCTTTTCTGCAATGGCCCCGGCCCGATGCCGCCCTGCTGCGCCAAGAGGCACTGGCCGGGCTGACGGTAGGCCTGATGGTCTTGCCCCAGGGCGTGGCCTACGCGGCACTGGCGGGCATGCCGCTGGTGACGGGCATTTACGCCTCGATCCTGCCCGCGCTGATCGCCGTACTGTTCAGCGCTTCCACGCGGCTGTCGGTGGGGCCGACGGCGCTCAGCTGCCTGCTGATCAGCGCATCCCTCAACGGCCTGGCCACGCCGGGCAGTGCGCAATGGGTCAACCTGGCGGTGTGGCTGGCGCTGCTCAGTGGCCTGCTGCAAACGGCGCTGGGGCTGCTGCGCTTTGGCTGGCTACTGAACCTGGTCAGCGCCCCGGTGCTGATGGCTTTTACCCAGGCGGCGGCGGTGCTGATCGTGGCCTCGCAATTGCCCGCGCTGCTGGGGCTGGGCAGCACGGGGCTGCGGGTGTGGGAAGGCGGCTGGCCCGACCTGTACGCCATGGGATTTGGTCTGGTCAGCCTGGCCCTGCTGGTGCTGGTGCGCCGCTGGCGGCCTGCGTTTCCTTCGGTGCTGCTGATCGTTGTGCTGAGCGCTGGGGCTTCGTTAGCCATCGGCTTTGAGGCGCTGGGTGGCAAGGTGGTGGGGGTGCTGCCGCACGGGCTGCCCTCGCTGTACCTGCCAAGCTGGCCGGGCTGGGAGACGCTGGGCCAACTGGTCTTGCCCACGCTGGTGATCACGCTGGTGAGCTTTCTGGAGACAGCCTCCAGCGCACGGGTGGACAGCGCGCGCGCGGGCAAGCCCTGGGACCAGAACCAGGACCTGATCGGCCAGGGGCTGGGCAAGCTCGCGGCGGGCCTCAGCGGGGCGTTTCCGACCAGCTCATCGTTTTCGCGCTCGGCACTCAATGTGTACGCCGGAGCACGCACCGGCTGGGCTACGGTGGCCTCGGTGCTGGTGGTGGTGTTGGCGCTGCTGGTGTTCATGCCGGTGCTGCAGCAGGTGCCCAGCGCTGTGCTGGCGGCGATTGTGGTGGTGGCGGTGATCGGACTGCTCAAGCCGCACGAGTTTGTGCGGCTGTGGCGCATCTCGCGCGTAGAAGCGGCCATTGCCGGCACCACCTTTGCCGTCACCCTGCTGGCAGCGCCGCGCCTGTACTGGGGCGTGCTGACCGGAATATTGATGGCACTGAGCCATTTTTTGTACCAGCGCCTGCACCCGCGCATCATTGAAGTGGGCCAGCACCCCGACGGCAGCCTGCGCGACCGCCACCTGTGGCATCTGCCGCCGCTGGCCCCGCACCTGTATGCGCTGCGCATGGATGCCGCACTGGACTTTGCCGCCGCCAGCAGTTTTGAGCGCACCATCGTCGAACACCTGGCACAGCACCCGGGCACGCAGCATGTGTGCCTGTTTGCCCAGCCCATCAATCGCATCGATGCCACCGGCATCGAGGCCATGGCCCAGCTCTGTGCCCAGTTGCACCGGCAAGGCACCACGCTGCACCTCAGCGGCCTGAAGCTGCCCGTGGAAACGCCCCTGCGCCGGGCGGGTGCCCTGCCCTCGGACCACTGGCTGCGCCTGTACCGCACCGATGCCGAGCTGCTGGCCGCGCTGGCCCGGCTGGACGGGGGGCCAGACGAGCTTGCGGTTTAAAACGGCATGCACAACTCGGCCATGCGATTCTGGCGCCGAGACAGTACAAGGAGATGGCAATACGCGGCAACGGCGTCAGGAGAGGTTTTTAGCCGCCCTGGGCCCATCCGGGACAATAGCGCCCCATGTCCGACCCGATCCATGTGCTTGTTCCCTACGCTGCCAGCCAACACCCCGGCTGCCAGCACGCGCTGCAAACGCTTTCCCTGCCCCACCTCGACTGGCTGCTGCGCCACCTGCAGCGCACCGGCAGCGACACCTTCGACGAAGACCACCCCGCCATGCCCCACGAGCGGGCGCTGGCGCGTGCCCTGGGCCTGCCGGGCGACGGCGTACAGGCCCCCTGGGCGGCCTGGCAGGTGCAGCGGCAAACACAGGCGACGGATGCGCAGGCCTGGGCCTTCGTCACGCCCTGCCACTGGCAGGTGGGCACCGACCACATCACGCTGCTCGACCCGCAAGCGCTGGCTCTGGACGAGGCGGCCTCGCGTGCCCTGCTGGACATCGTGGCGCCCTGGCTGCAAAGCGATGGCATCGCCCTGACCTACGACCAGCCCACGCGCTGGCTGGCCAGCGGCGCGCTGCTGGCCCACCTGGCTACGCCGTCGCTGGAGCGCGCACAAGGCAGCGATGTGCGCGGCTGGCTGCAGCACCAGGCACAAGCCAACGGCCGGCACAACGCGCAGGCGCAGGCTGCGCAAACCTGGCAGCGCCTGCACAGCGAGTTGCAAATGCTGCTCTACACCCATCCCTTCAACGACACCCGCAGCGCCCAGGGGCTGCTGCCGGTCAACGCCTTCTGGGTGCATGGCGCAGGCCGCCTCGATACCGCCCCGCAGCCCCGCGCAGTGCAGGTGCAAGACAACCTGCGCGCCAGCGCCCTGCGCCAAGACTGGGCTGCCTGGGCCAGCGCCTGGGCCGCACTGGACGCTGGCCCCCTGGCCCAGTTGCACGCCCAGGTGGCGCGCGGCGCCAGCGCACAGCTCACGCTGTGCGGCCTGCACAGCGCCCTTACCTGGCACACCAGCCAACGCAGTCTGCGGCACAAGTTTTCCAGTTTTTTTCGGCCCCAGAGATTTGTTGACGTACGCGAAGAGCTATGAAAATAATAGCTAGAGACATTCCCCCCCGCGCCGCCTGGGCGCTGGAACAGGCCGGTGTGCACCCGCTGCTGGCGCGCCTGTACGCCGCACGCGGCGTGCGCACCAAGGACGAGCTCGACGATGGCCTGGCGCGCCTGCTGCCACCCAGCGGCCTGAAAGGCATTGGGGAAGCAGCGCGGCTGCTGGCCGATGCCATGGCGCAGAACCAGCACCTGGTCATCGTGGCCGACTACGACTGCGACGGCGCCACCGCCTGCGCCGTGGGCGTGCGCGGCCTGCGCCTGCTGGGCGCAAAAAACGTGGATTACCTGGTGCCCGACCGCGTGACCGACGGCTACGGCCTCACGCCCCCCATCGCCCGCCGCGTGGCCGAGCGCGGCGCCGACGTGCTCATCACCGTGGACAACGGCATCGCCAGCGTGGACGGCGTGGCCGAGGCCAAGGCACTGGGCCTGCAGGTGCTGGTGACCGACCACCACCTGCCCGGCCCCGAGCTGCCTGCAGCCGACGCCATCGTCAACCCGAACCAGCCCGGCTGCCCGTTCGAGAGCAAATCCATGGCCGGGGTAGGCGTGATGTTCTACGTGCTGCTGGCCCTGCGCGCCGAGCTGCGTGCGCGCGGCGTGTTTGATGCATCGAGCGCCGCCGGGCCGCCCCAAGGCGCGAGCACCCCCTTGGGGGGCAGCGAACCACGCGCAGCGGGGAGCGTGGGGGCACCCAGACCCCAGCCCAAGCTCGACCCGCTGCTCACCCTGGTGGCGCTGGGCACCGTGGCCGACGTGGTCAAGCTCGACGCCAACAACCGCCGCCTGGTCGCCCAGGGCCTCAAGCGCATCCGCGCGGGCCAGATGCCCGCGGGCATCGCCGCCCTGTTCCATGCCGCCGGCCGCAAGGCACCCGTGGCCACCACCTTCGACTTTGGCTTTGCCCTGGGCCCGCGCATCAACGCCGCAGGCCGCCTGGCCGACATGACGCTGGGCATCGAATGCCTGCTGACCGACGACGCGGGCCGCGCCGCCGAGCTGGCCGCCACGCTGGACGCCATCAACCGCGAGCGCCGCGAGATCGAGGGCGGCATGCGCGACCAGGCCCTGCTGATGGCCGAGAGCCTGTTCCAGGAGGACGAAGAGCCGCCGCCCGCCATCAGCGTGTTCGACCCCGACTTCCACGAAGGCGTGGTCGGCATCGTGGCCAGCCGCATCAAGGACAAGCTGCACCGCCCGACCTTCGTGTTTGCCGCCAGCAGCGCGCCGGGCAAGGCGCATGAGCTCAAGGGCTCGGGCCGCTCCATCCCCGGCTTTCACCTGCGCGATGCGCTCGACCTGGTGGCCAAGCGCCACCCGGGCGTGCTGCTGAAATTTGGCGGCCATGCCATGGCGGCGGGCTGCACCGTGGCCGAAGAAACGTTTGAGGTGTTTGAGCGCGCCCTGGCCCAGGTGGCGCAGGAATGGCTGGACGCCGCCACCCTCACCCGCCGCATCGAGACCGACGGCCCGCTCGCGCCCGAATACTGCCGCGCCGACATCGTGGATACCCTGCACCACGAGGTGTGGGGCCAGGGCTTTGCGCCGCCCACCTTCAGCGAAGAAGTGCAGGTGCTGAGCCAGCGCCTGGTGGGCGAGGCCAAGAACCACCTGTCGATCAAGCTCATGCACCAGGGCAACCCCGTCGACGCCATCTGGTTCGGCCACACCGAGCAGCTGCCTGCGCGGGTGCTGCTGGCGTTCCGGCTCGACGTGAACGAGTGGAAGGGCGAGCGCAAGGTGCAGTTTCTGGTGGAAGGCGCCCAGACATGATCTGGCTGGTTTCAAGAACAACAGCCGGCAGATCCGATGGATAAAGCACCCAGCGCCATGCATCCAGAGACATTCTGGCGTCCGGCGCAGGCCCGGTGTGCGTCGCCCCCAAGGCGGCTGCGTGGCTCTCCAACGCCAGCGTTCGGCGCGGCAAACCCATAGAATCGGTTGGTGACCACCTACCTCAATGCCGACCTGCACTGCCACTCCGTGGTATCGGACGGAACCATGGCGCCCGAGGACCTGGCGGCACGGGCCAAGGCCAACGGGGTCGAGCTGTGGGCCCTGACCGACCATGACGAAATCGGCGGCCAGCAGCGCGCCGCTGCCGCCGCCCGCAGCCTGGGCATGGCCTATCTCACCGGCACCGAAATCTCGGTCAGCTTTGCCGGCACCACGGTGCATATCGTGGGCCTGGGGTTCGACCCCGACAACCCACAACTCGCGCAAGGCCTGGCGGCCACCCGCGGCGGCCGCGGCGGGCGCGCACGCGAAATGGCCACTCAGCTGGCGCAGGCAGGCATTTCCGGCGCCTATGAAGGTGCCCTGCAGTTCGTGGGCAACCCCGAGCTGGTTTCGCGCACCCACTTTGCCCGTTTTCTGGTGGACACCAAGGTCTGCCGGGACACCGCCGAGGTGTTTCGCAAATACCTGATCGAAGGCAAGCCCGGCTATGTGCCGCACCGCTGGGCGGCGCTCTCCGATGCGGTGCGATGGATCACCGAGGCAGGGGGCGTGGCGGTCATCGCCCACCCCGCGCGCTACAAGCTCACCGCCAACGAGGAATACGCGCTGTTCTCCGAATTCAAGGCCCATGGCGGCCAGGGCGTGGAAGTGGTCACCGGCAGCCACAGCGCAGCCGAATACGTCACCTACGGGGCCATGGCCCACGAGTTTGGCCTGGCCGCCTCGCGCGGCAGCGACTTTCACAGCCCCGAAGAATCCCACACCGACCTGGGCGCCCTGCCCCTGCTGCCCGGCACCCTCACCCCCGTGTGGGAACTGCTGGCCGAGCGGGTGCGACCCGCCGCCTGACATTGACCTGGAGGCATTGACTGCCATGGCCCAGTATTTCGAAGTCCACCCCGAAAACCCGCAACCCCGCCTGCTCAAACAGGCGGCGGCCCTGCTGCAAAAAGGCGGCATCGTGGCCGTGCCCACCGATTCGAGCTACGCGCTGGTGTGCCATCTCGACGACAAGGACGCCGTCGACCGCCTGCGCCGCATCCGCCAGGTGGACGACAAGCACCACCTGACCCTGCTGTGCCGCGACCTGTCGGAGCTGGCCAACTACGCCCGCGTCGACAACCGCCAGTACCGGCTGCTCAAGCTGGGTACGCCGGGGCCCTACACCTTCATCCTGGAAGCCACCAAAGAGGTGCCGCGCCGCGTGAGCCACCCTTCGCGCAAGACCATCGGCCTGCGCGTGCCCGACCGCAAGGGCCTGCAACTGCTGCTGGAGCTGCACGGCGCCCCGCTGCTGGCCACCACCCTGATTCCGGCCGGCGAGACCGAACCCCTCAACGACC
This sequence comes from Acidovorax sp. GW823-FHT02H02, assembly GCF_058797075.1. NCBI lineage: Bacteria > Pseudomonadati > Pseudomonadota > Betaproteobacteria > Burkholderiales > Comamonadaceae > Acidovorax > Acidovorax sp. GW823-FHT02H02. The sequence continues at coordinate 17,547 of NZ_JBXAJH010000017.1, forward strand.
CGCAGGACATCCGCGACCGCTATGAAAAACTGGTGGACGCCATCGTGGACGCGGGCGCCTGCCCCCTGGAGCCCACCACCGTGATCGACCTCACGCCCATGGGCAACGGCGGCGACCCCGAAGTGCTGCGCGAAGGCCGCGGCAGTGTGCAGGCCCTGGGGCTCTGAGACAATCTGGCTGGTGGACATCTCCAATCTCATCCAAACCGTTCTGATCTACGCCCTGCCGGTGCTGTTTGCCATCACCGTGCACGAGGCGGCCCATGGCTACGCCGCGCGCCACTTTGGCGACAACACCGCGTACATGATGGGGCGCATCACCCTCAACCCGCTCAAGCACATCGACCCGGTCGGCACCATCCTGATGCCGCTGCTGCTGTACTTCGCCACCTCGGGCGCCTTCCTGTTCGGCTATGCCAAACCGGTGCCGGTGAATTTCGGCAACCTGCGCAACCCCAAGCGCCACATGGTGTGGGTGGCCCTGGCGGGGCCGGCCTCCAACTTCATCCAGGCCGTGCTGTGGGCCATTTTGCTGGTGACCCTGGTGGGCACGGGCGTGGACGAGCGCTTCTTCGTCGAGATGGCGCGCGCCGGCGTGCTGGTCAACCTGGTGATGTGGGCGTTCAACCTGTTTCCGCTGCCTCCGCTCGATGGCGGGCGCATTCTGGTAGGCCTGCTGCCATGGAAGCAGGCGCACATGGTGTCGCGCATCGAGCCCTGGGGCTTCTTCATCGTGATGGGCCTGGTGATCGCCGGCGTGGTGGGCGCGCTGTGGCTGCGCCCGCTGATGTCGCTGGGCTACAGCGCCATCAACCTGCTGCTCACACCCCTCACGGCGCTCCTGCGCTGACCCCCTCACTCTTTCTGCGGCTTCGTTTCATGAGCACCACCCGCTTTCTCACCGGCATCACCACCACGGGCACGCCCCACCTGGGCAACTACGTGGGCTCCATCCGCCCCTCGGTGGCGGCCAGCCGCACGCCCGGCGTGCAAAGTTTCTACTTCCTGGCCGACTACCACGCACTCATCAAGTGCGAGGACCCGGCCCGCATCCAGCGCTCCACGCTGGAAATCGCCGCCAGCTGGCTGGCCGCGGGGCTGGACCCCGAGCGGGTCACGTTCTACCGCCAGTCCGACATTCCCGAGACCACCGAGCTGACCTGGCTGCTCACCTGCGTCACCGGCAAGGGCCTGCTCAACCGCGCCCACGCCTACAAGGCGGCGCAGGACAAGAACGCCGCCGCCGGCCGCGAGCCCGACGATGGCGTGACCGCGGGCCTGTTCATGTACCCGGTGCTGATGGGAGCCGACATCCTGATCTTCAACGCCCACAAGGTACCCGTGGGCCGCGACCAGATCCAGCACATCGAGATGGCGCGCGACATGGCGGCCAGCTTCAACCACCTGTATGGCGAGCATTTCACGCTGCCCGAAGCGGCGATCGACGAGCATGTGGCCACGCTGCCGGGACTCGATGGCCGCAAGATGAGCAAGAGCTACGACAACACGATCCCGCTGTTCTCCTCGCGCGAGCAACTGCGCAAGCTGATTGGCGGCATCCTGACCGACTCGCGCGCGCCCGGCGAGCCCAAGGAGGTCGAGGGCTCGGCCCTGTTCCAGATCTACCAGGCCTTTGCCACGCCCGCCGAAACCGAGGCGCTGCGCAAGCACTATGCCGAGGGCATTGCCTGGGGCGATGCCAAGCAGATGCTGTTCGAGCGCATCGACCGCGACGTGGCCCCCCTGCGCGCGCGCTACGAGGACCTGATCGCCCACCCCGAGAAGATCGAGCAGACCCTGCTGGCGGGAGCCGAGCGCGCGCGCCAGATCGCCACGCCCTTTGTGCGCACGCTGCGCGCTGCCGTGGGCCTGCGCAGCCTGGCCCAGGGTGCCACGGCCCCCAAGGCCGCCAAGGCCAGCAAGGCCGCCCTGCCGAGCTTCAAGCAATACCGCGAAGCCGACGGCCAGTTCTACTTCAAGTTCGTGGCTGCCGACGGCCGCCTGCTGCTGCAAAGCACGGGCTTTGCAGCACCCAAGGACGCAGGCCAGGCCATCGCCCGGCTGCAGCAGCAGGGTGAAGGCGCCCTGTCCGGCCAGCTGGCCCCCGTGGAAGGCGTGCTGCCACAGGACGTGGCCGCGGCCCTGCAGCAACTGGCCGAGGCCGCCAACAGCTGATGGGCAGCACCAAATGCTATTGTTTATATAGCAATTAGCGCCTGATAAATAAGCACTGGAGGCCAGAATGAATGACAAGCTTGCCCTCCTGCTGCTTTGTGCGCTGGCGCCCGTGGCTGGCGCGCTGGCGGCGCCACCCAAGGCGCCTGGCCCCCAGGTCTGGACCAACACGCTCGGCATGGCCTTCGTGAAGGTGCCGGCCGGCAGCTTTTGGATGGGCAGCGATGAAGCCCCCGAAACGCTGGCCGAGGCCTTCCCCCAACTGGAGCGCAAGCGGTTCACCGAGATCACCGACGAAGGCCCGGCGCACCGCGTGCGCATCGGCCGCGCTTTTTATATGGGGCAGCATGAAGTCACCGTGGGGCAGTTTCGGCGCTTCATCGAGGCCTCGGGCTACCGCCCGGAATCAGAGGCCGATGGCACGGGTGGCTATGGCTACAACCTCGATTACGACCCCGCCACCACCACCCGCGGCGATGCCTTCGAAGGGCGCGATACGCGCTACTCCTGGCGCAACCCCGGTTTTCCCCAGGATGACGACCACCCCGTCGTCAACGTGACCTGGAACGACGCCCAGGCGCTGGCTGCCTGGCTCAGCCGCACCGAAGACCAGCGCTACCGCCTGCCCACCGAAGCCGAATGGGAATACGCCTGCCGCGCCGGCACCCGCACCCGCTACCCGCACGGCGATGCACCCAAGGGGCTGGAGCGCGCGGCCAATGTCTTCGACCAGGCCGCCGCACCCTATTGGCCGCGCTGGCAGCAGCACGCACTGGCCGGCAGCGACGGCTACGCCTTCACGGCACCCGCAGGCCGCCTGGCCCCCAACGCGTTCGGGCTGCACGACATGCTGGGCAATGCCTGGGAGTGGGTGGCGGACTGGCATGGCGACCACTACTACGCCCAGTCCCCCCGCACCGACCCGCGAGGCCCCGCCGATGGCAGCGTGCGGGTGCGCCGGGGCGGCTCATGGCACACCTGGGCGTTCTATGCCCGCTGCGGCTACCGCAACTGGAACAGCCCCGACACGCGCTACACGCTGGTGGGCATGCGCCTGGTGCGCGAAATCGGGCGGCCCCGAGCGCGTTGATGCGAATGGATGTCTGCGCTGTTCTGCCCGCCGCCGACGCAGGCGACAATGGCCCGCATGCCATGGGACTATCCACAACCGTTCACGCAGGCCGCTGCGCCGCAGGCGCACGACATTGACGGCCTGAACCACACCAACAATGCCGTCTATGTGCAGTGGTGCGAAAAAACCGCCTGGGCGCACTCGCAGGCCCTGGGGCTGGACCTTGCCGACTACCACCGCCTGGACCGCGCCATGGCCATCCGCCGCAGCACCTACGACTACCAGCTGCCCTCGGTGCTGGGCGACGCGCTCACCCTGGGCACCTGGCTGACGGCCAGCGACGGCAAGCTGACCATGGAGCGGCGCTTCCAGCTCATCCGCAACCGCGATCAGGCCACCATCTTGCGGGGCCACTGGGAGCTGGTGTGCATCGATCTGGGCAGCGGCAAACCGCGGCGCATGCCCGAGGAGTTTTGCCGCATCTACCTGCCCGCCCTGGCTGCACCAGCCGCCCGCTGAGCAGCGCAGGGGCCCCGCCACTGCCGGCGGTGTCATCACCGTGCCATCCGCACGGGCGCTAATCCCCTTGAACTTGCGGAGACTCTACCGATGCTCAAGGAAAAAGCGGTGGCATCCCTGGGGCAGCCCTCGCTGCTGATGCCCGCGTGGATCCAATCCGCCCTGGCGGCCAATGACCGGCTCAAGCTGTACCTGACCCTGCTGCAATCGGCAGCGCAGCACGCATCCACGCCCGATGCGCCGGCAGGGCAATGGGAAAAAAGCCTTGCGCGCACAGAACTGCAGGACGCGCCCTGGGCCCTGGAGCTGGTGGGCGGCGCCTATTGCGACGACGATCTGCTGATCCTGCCGCACCTGGAGAACCTGCTGGAGGCGCTGTCGAACGACCTGACCACCATGGCCCGCCCCCTGTGCGACACCGGGCAGCCCAGCGCCGCGGCGCTGACCGTGCGGCGCGACCACTGGCTGCAGCAACTGCACGCCCTGGCCGACGATGAGGGCTTGCGCCATGCCGCCCTGACCGAACTCACCCACGGAGATCGCCAACGGGGCGACAGCCTGCACCTGCTGGTGATGGACCTGCACAGGCAGATCAATGCGCTGTCGAACGAACTCGCCACCGAAGACATCGATGGCGCCCACGCCTGGCAGGTGCAGGACGACGACCGGCCGCTGATCCGCGCCTTCATGCGCGGACTGCACCGTACGGCCGCCCTGAAGTTCTCGCACCCCGGGCTGGACACCGCCGTGACGCGCGACGGCAAGCGGCTGCTGATCCAGAACGATATCGGCACCAACGACGTGCATGTGCTGGTGATCGAGGTGCAGGACAGCACCATCTCGCTCACCTATTCCGACCTGCACCCAGGCCGCTTCGGCTTTTTCCGGCAGATGCTCGAAGACATGGGGTTTGGGTGGCAGGTGTTCGACCCCCGGGTCTCCGAAGGGCTCAACGCCGGCAAGCCCTACCTGGTGGGCCAGGCCCGCCTGGAGGCGCAGGACAGCGCCCAGCTGCAAACCGGGCTGGACAACGTGGCTTCGCGCATCGTCTTCGTGATCGACTGGAACCGGGCGCGCAAGCGCCTGCAGCATTTCGTGAACAAGCCCCGGGCGCAGCAGCTGCTCGCGCAGGCAGCGCGCAGCGACTGGGGCCACATGGCCTGGCTGCAGGCCGGGGCCGAGCGCCTGGTCTATAACGCCATGCAGGCCGTGGACAGCGAAGCCTTCCACGTCGGCGACCGGCTCGATGACGTGCTGGGTGAAGCCGCCGCCAGCGCCTACCTGCTGGAGCTGCTGCGCATTTCCAGCATGCTGCTGCGCCAGCAGCAGCCCGTGTCGCTGGTGGCCGATGAAGCCCGTCTGCTGCTGGCCCGCGTGCTGCGCCAGCGCACCTTCGAATTCGACCTGCTGGCCGAGCACGCCGCCTTCACGCACGCGCTGGCCGAGGGCCTGTGCGATGCCCTGGAAAACCCCGGCGATGCCGCCCAGACCCAGGCCCAGGTGCTGCGCGCAAAAAACTGGGAACGCCAGGCCGACCACCTGCTCATGGACGCCCGCCAGCGGGCCGAGCGCCGGCCCCGCTGGCTGCCGGTGGTGGACTGCCTGGCCCAGGCCGATGATGTGGCCGATGCGCTGGAAGAAGCCACCTTCATGCACTCGCTCACCCTCATCCATCCGGCGCCAGGCCTGCCCGCCGAAGTGCGCGCCGCACTGTGCCAGCTGGCGGCCACCACGCTGTCGGCCATCCAGGATCTGGTCAAGGCCATCGAAATCGCCCGCCAGGTCAGCCAGCGGGCCGACGGACCCGACAGCGAACTGTTCCTGCAGACGCTGTGGCGCATGCTGCGCGCCGAACGCCAGTGCGACGATCTGTTTCGCCAGGCCCGCACCACCATGGTCAAGAGCCTGCGCAGTGCCCCGGTGGACCTGATGCTGGCCAACGACCTGGCCGCCACGCTCGAAAAAGCCACCGACAAGCTGCTGCGGGTGGGCTACGCACTGCGCCAGATGGTGTTCAACAAAACCGGAATGTCGGCATGAAATCCAGCTCCAGTCTGCCAAAGCATCTGTACCTCATCGCACAGCCGGCCAGCCCGAACCTGCACAAGCCCTCGCCGGAAACCATGGGCTCCAAGGGTTTCAATCTGCACCGCATGACCCAGGCCGGGCTGAACGTGCCCGTGGCGCTGGTGATTGGCACGCACTACACCCACGCCCCGCAGGACTGCTTTCTGCCGGTGTTCTCCGTGGGCCTGCACGCGCTCGAAGAGAGCACCGGCCTGCTGTTTGGCGACGAGCGCAACCCGCTGATCCTGTCGGTGCGCTCGGGCGCACCGGTATCGATGCCGGGCATGCTCGAAACCCTGCTCAACATCGGCCTGAACGACCACACCCTGCCCGGCCTGGTGCGCCAGACCGGCAACCCCCGCATGGTCTGGGATGCCTACCGGCGCCTGGTGGCCAGCTACGGCGAGGTGGTGCAGGGACTGCCGGCCGCGCTTTTTGAAACCGAGATCGAACGCGTCACCCAGGGCCAGGACGAGCGGCTGCTCGACTTCAGCCAGCTGCGCCAGCTCACACGCAGCTTTCTCGCCCTTTATGAAACCCATGCCGGCCGGGCCTTTCCGCAGGACGCGCGGGAACAGCTCTCCGGCGCCATCGGGGCGGTGTTTGCCTCGTGGAATGCCGACAAGGCGGTGGCATACCGGCGCATCCACCAGATCGACCATGGCATGGGCACCGCCGTGATCCTGCAGCGCATGGTGTTCGGCAACACCGGCGGGCATTCTGGCGCCGGCGTGGGCTTCACGCGCGACCCCAGCACCGGAGAAAACCGCCTGTGGGTGGACTTTCTGGCCAATGCGCAAGGCGAAGACGTGGTTTCGGGCCGGCGCAACGCGCACGGCCACGCCACCCTGGCTGCCGTGGCGCCCGATGCCTGGCAGCAGCTGCAGGCCTCGGCCCAGGCACTGGAGCAGCATTTCAAGGACATGCAGGATTTCGAGTTCACCGTGCAGGACAGCGTGCTGCACCTGCTGCAAACGCGCGCGGGCAAGCGCACGCCGCTGGCCACCGTGCGCATTGCCCTGGACCTGCTGGACGAAGGCCTGATCGACAGCACCGAGGCCTTGCGCCGCACCGAATCCATTCACGAAGACGCGCTGGGCACCGTGCGCATGGTTGCCAGCGACGACACCGACAGCACGCCAACGCCCCTGGCCCTGGCCAACCCGGCCTGTTCTGGCGTGGTGTCGGGTGCCGTTGCGCTGGATGCGCAGGCGGTCGAACGCCTGGTGCAGCGCGGCGTGCCGGCCATCCTGGTCCGCCAGGACGCCGAAACCAGCGACATTGCCGCCATGCAGGGCACGCAGGGCCTGCTGACCCAGCGCGGCGCCCGCACATCGCACGCCGCCGTGGTGGCCCGGCAGATGGGAAAAACCTGCCTGGTCGGCTGCACAGCATTGCACATCAACGAAGCAGCGCGCACCCTGCACCTGGGCACCCAGACTCTGAACGAGAACGACATGATCACGCTGGACGGCAACGACGGTGCCATCTATGCAGGCCAGGCGACCAGCGCCCTGGTGCCCGACACCGCGCTGCGCGCGCGGCTGTCAGAACTGCGCAGCCAGCACGCGGGCAAGAAAGCACGCCGCCCGCAGCACTGATGGCGGCAGGCTGACGACCGCAGGCGCACCCCTCGCTGCACTGCGCCGCGATGGGCGCTGGAAACCATCTGCAGCCCCCTTGTTTCCCGGTCTCACCGGGGGAAACAGGGCGTCTGCTACGATTCGTTTGCTGGTCATTCTCATGATCAGGAATTTCAATGCCCCTCCATGCCCGCATGGCATTCCACTGCACAAGATGCAGCTGGCCTCGCATTGAAAACTGCCCCCTTCGGCTTCCGCAAAAAACTCTCTGGGTTGATTCCACTTCAATCGCAGAGAAAACCCAACGTCATGACTCGCATTTTTTTCGCATTGGTTTGTATTTTTTCCACCCTGGGTTCCATGGGTGCCATGGCCCAAAGCATTACCGGTGCCGGCTCTTCGGCCGCCGCACCCATTTACCGCAGCTGGGCCAAGGCATACAACCGTTCGACGGGGGCCATCGTTGAATACGATCCCGTGGGCTCCTCGGGCGGCATCAAGAAGATTCGCCAGAACGAGGTGGGATTCGGAGCATCGGATGTGGCGCCTTCCACCAAGGAACTCACCGAGGGTGGTCTGGTCACCTTCCCGGTGGCCATCACCGGAATATCGCCCGTATTCCACCTGGCCAAAATAGCCGACGGCCAATTGCGCCTGTCTGGCGAGGTATTGAGCCGCATTTTCATGGGCGAAATCAGCCGATGGAATGCACCAGAAATCACCGCCCTCAATCCCGGCCTGGCCCTGCCCAATGAGGCCATCAAGGTCATCGTGCGCTCGGACGGCTCCGGCACCACCTACAACTTTACGGATTATCTCGGCAAGGTGTCTGCCAAATGGAAGAGTGCCTACGGCGCCAAAACAAGCATCCAATGGCCCGAAGGCTTTATCGGGGCCAAGGGCAGCGATGGCGTTGCCAAGGCACTCCAGGAAAATCCGGGCTCCATTGCCTATATCGACCACGGTTATGTGAAGGAATATGGACTGGCCGCTGCCCAGATGAGAAATGCACAAGGCGAATTTGTCCACCCCTCGGTCAGCTCATTCAAGGCCGCACTGGCCAACAGTGAATGGGCCACCTCCGGCTCCTTCTCGGAAACGCTGACCCAAAAGCCCGGAAAAGGCTCCTGGCCCATCACCATGGGTACTTTCGTTGTCGTCCCCAAGGTAGCGAGCAACCCCGGGCAAACATTGGCAGCGCTCAAGTTCTTTGCCTGGGCATTCCTCAATGGCGATACGCTGGTGCAGGAAAACAATTTCGTCCGCCTGCCAGACCGCGTGCAGGCGGCGGCCTTCAAGGCCATTACGTCCGTCAAGGACAAGTCGGGCGCTCCCATTGGCATGGCCCTTATCTCCTCGCTGCTGGGCGGCAAATAAAACAGCGGTACGGAGAGCCCCCTGACCAGGCCGGTCCGATAAGTGACCGGTGGCGGCGCTCCCGGCGCTGCCGCAATGGCGGCCCTGCTGCCCCCCACCTTCGTGGCGTTGTAGGGCGCATCCTCCGCGAATTCCGGTGGCGTCCCCATGGACAGAATCAGCGGCCAGACCTGCCCGCTACATGCCAGGACACCAGAAAGCAAAAAAGGTTTGCTGCTATTTTCATAGCAACAAACCCTTGTGCATACTGGCGGAGAGGGTGGGATTCGAACCCACGGTAGTGTTGCCACTACGCCTGATTTCGAGTCAGGTACATTCGACCACTCTGCCACCTCTCCTGTGTGTCGAAGCCTGCGAGTATAGCAAGGTTTTCAGGGAGTGAGCACGGCCATGCCGCCCAGATAGGGGCGCAGCACCTCGGGCACCACCACGCTGCCATCGGCCTGCTGGTAGTTCTCCAGCACGGCCACCAGGGTGCGGCCCACGGCCAGGCCCGAGCCGTTGAGGGTGTGCAGCAGCTCGTTCTTGCCTTGTGCGTTCTTGAAGCGGGCCTGCAGGCGGCGGGCCTGGAAGGCTTCGCAGTTGCTCACCGAGCTGATCTCGCGGTAGGTGTTCTGCGCGGGCAGCCACACTTCCAGGTCGTAGGTCTTGGCGGCGCCAAAGCCCATGTCGCCGGTGCACAGGCTCATCACGCGGTAGGGCAGGCCCAGCTTCTGCAGCACGGCTTCTGCGTGGCGGGTCATTTCTTCCAGCGCTTCGTAGCTCTTGTCGGGGTGCACGATCTGCACCATCTCGACCTTGTCGAACTGGTGCTGGCGGATCATGCCGCGCGTGTCGCGGCCGTAGCTGCCGGCTTCGGAGCGAAAGCACGGCGTGTGGGCGGTGAGCTTGATGGGCAGCTCGGTTTCGGCCACCACCACATCGCGCACAAAGTTGGTCAGCGGCACTTCGCTGGTGGGGATGAGGTACAGGGCCGCGTTGTCGGGCACGGGCTCGCCGTCCTGGCCGCCCTTCTTGGCGGCGAACAGGTCGCCCTCGAACTTGGGCAACTGGCCGGTGCCCTTGAGCGAATCGGCATTCACGGCGTAGGGCACATAGCACTCGGTGTAGCCGTGCTCCTGCGTCTGCACGTCCAGCATGAACTGGCTGAGTGCGCGGTGCAGGCGGGCAATGGGGCCCTTCATCACGGTGAAGCGCGAGCCCGAGAGCTTGACGCCCATGTCGAAGTCCAGGCCCAGCGGAGTGCCCACGTCCACATGGTCCTTCACGTCGAAGGCGAAAGTGGCGGGAGTGCCCCAGCGGCGCACTTCCACATTGCCGGCCTCATCGCTGCCCACGGGAACCGATGCGTGCGGCAGGTTGGGTACGGCCGCCAGCATGGCCTGCAGCTCGGCCTGGATCTGGTCCAGGCGGGCGGCGGATTGTTCCAGTTCTGCCTTGCCCGCAGCCACCTGGGCCTTGACGGCTTCGGCGCCGTCCTTGTCACCCCGGCTCATCAGCATGCCGACCTGCTTGGACAGCTGGTTGCGCTGGGCCTGCAGCTCTTCGGTGCGGGTCTGCAGCGTCTTGCGCTCGGCTTCCAGAGCCTGGAAAGCGGAAACGTCCAGGAAGGCCTGGGGCTTTTTGCGGGTTTCCAGGCGCGCGATGGCGGTGTCGAGGTCTTTGCGGAGGAGAAGGATGTCAAGCATGGGCTGGATTTTAAAGGGGCGGTCGGTGCCGGCTCAGGCAAGCGTTCCAGGGTCGAAGTTGGCGCCGCACAGGATGAGGGCCACCGTTTCCTGCGGCTGGGGCCGGTAGGCGCCGGTCTGCAGCGCCGCCAGGCCCAGCGCGGCAGCGGGCTCCACGGCCAGCTTCAGCTCCTTCCACAGCCAGCGCTGGGCAGCGCGAATCGCGTCGTCGGGCAGCAGCAGCGCATCGTGCACATGCCGCTGGCTCACTTCCCAGCCGATGGCGCCGATGCGGCGGGCACCCAGCGAGTCGGCGGCCACGCCACCCACCTCTACGTCCACCGGCTGGCCCGCGGCACGCGCGGAGTGCAGTGTGGGCGCGCGTTGGGGTTCCAGCGCCACTACATCGGCGCGGCTCTCCACCCACGCAGCCACACCGCCGATCAGGCCGCCGCCGCCCACGCTGACCAGCACGCTGTCGGGCAGACGTCCGGCCTGTTCCTCCATCTCCAGCGCCAGCGTGCCAGCACCCGCCACCACCTCGGGCTGGTCGTAGGCGTGGGCCTGCAGGGCGCCGGTGACCTGCTGGCGGACCACGCAGGCTGCAAACGCCTCGGCATAGGCCGCACCCGTGACGACCACCTCCGCTCCCAGGTCGCGCAGGCGTGCACGCTTGGCCTCGGGCGAGGTCTCGGGGACGAAGACCTCGCAGCGCACGCCCAGTGCCCTGGCGGCAGCGGCCACGGCAATGCCGGCGTTGCCGCCGGATGCGATGATCACGCCGCTCTCGGGCACGGGGTTGGCCAGCAGGCGGTAGAGCATGCCGCGCGCCTTGAAGCTGCCGCCCACCTGCAGGTGTTCCAGTTTCAGCCAGACCTCGCCGCAGCCCACCCCCAGGGATCGACCCGGCACGCGCATCAGCGGCGTGGTGCGCAGAAAATCAGGCTGGGCGGCCAGTTGACGGCGGGCAGCGGCAATGGCGTTGCGGTCGATCATGCAGGAGCTCCGGACGGGCAAAGACAGGCAGTTTAGAGGGTGGTGCAGCGCGAAGCCGGGCAGAGCAGACCCACAAACGGGCGCCCCCAAGCTCTGCGCACGCGCAGCGCGGAAGTGAGCGGCATGCCGCCGCTGGATCTGTGGCGCGGGCCGGCGGTGCCGCTGTAGCAAGCGGGGTGCCGCATTTGAATCAACAAGACCGCCAGCGCATGTCCATCAAACGCAAGAGCTCTCAATCAAGAAGCAATCGCCAAGCAATCACTCAATGCCCCGCCGGCCCCGTCTCGGGCAGGCGCTCGGAAATTTCCAGGCCGGTGGCTGCATCGATCTTGAGGCCCTTGGGCAGCGGGAACTTGATGGTTTCCTCGATGCCCTGCATCTTGCGCACCGACACCGCGCCCAGCGCCTTGATGCGCTCGATCACCTGTTGCACCAGGATTTCGGGGGCCGAGGCACCGGCCGTGAGGCCCACGCGCGCAATGCCGTCGAACCATTCGTGGCGCAGCTCGTCCACGCTGTCCACCATGTAGGCCGTGGTGCCCAGGCGGGCCGCCAGCTCGCGCAGGCGGTTGCTGTTGGAGCTGGTGGGACTGCCCACCACGATCACCAGGTCCACCTGCGGGCTCAGCAGCTTGACGGCGTCCTGCCGGTTCTGCGTGGCATAGCAGATGTCCTGCTGCTTGGGCTCGCGCACCTTGGGAAAGCGCGCACGCACGGCGGCGGTGATCTCGGCGGCGTCGTCCACCGAGAGCGTGGTCTGCGTGACCACGGCCAGCTTGTCGGTCTGCGCGGGCTGTACCAGGGCCACATCGGCCACTTCTTCCACCAGGTGGATGCCATGGTCGAGCTGGCCCATGGTGCCTTCCACCTCGGGGTGGCCCTTGTGGCCGATCATGATGAACTCGTAGCCCTCTTTCGCGAGCTTGGCCACCTCGACATGCACCTTGGTCACCAGCGGGCAGGTGGCGTCAAAAATGCTGAAGCCGCGCGCCTGGGCCTCCTGCTGCACCGCACGGCTCACGCCGTGGGCGCTGAACACCAGCGTGGCACCGGGCGGCACGTCGGACAGCTCTTCGATGAAGATCGCGCCCTTGGCCTTGAGGTCGTTGACCACATAGGTGTTGTGCACGATTTCGTGGCGCACGTAGATGGGGCGACCAAACTTCTGCAGCGCGCGCTCGACGATCTCGATGGCGCGGTCCACGCCGGCGCAAAAGCCGCGCGGCTCGGCCAGCAGGATTTCCTGGGGTTTGTTCATGGTTCAGAGCACGCCGATGATCTGCACTTCAAACGTCACCGGCTGGCCCGCCAGCGGGTGGTTGAAGTCAAACAGCACGGCGCCGTCATCGCGCACCTGCATCACCGCGCCGGCGTAGCTGCCCTGCCCGTCGGGGGTGGGAAACTGCACCACGTCGCCCACGTTATATTTCTCGTCCGGATCGCCCAGCTCGGTCAAAAGCTTGCGCGCCACCCATTGCTGCATGTCGGCATTGCGCTCGCCAAAGGCCTCGCCGGCGGCCAGCTCGAACGTGGCGTGCGTGCCTTCGGGCAGGCCCAGCAGGCGCTGCTCCATGGCAGGCGACAGCTCACCCGTGCCCAGCGACAAGGTGGCGGGCTTGTCCTCGAAAGTATTGATCACATCCCCGGCCGGACCGGCCAGGCGGTAGTGCAGCGTAAGGAAAGAGCCCGGCTGGACGGCGGGAAGGGAGGCGGCAGTAGTGGTCATGAAAGTCCCGATAAACTGCCCCGATTGTAGAAAACCGGGCAAACCCCTACCGGCAGCACCCACCGGTGCACAGCCCCGTACGCACTTTCCTCGCGCCATGCCCCTCAAAGACCTGCCCGCCGACGCCCAGCCCCGCGAAAAACTGCTGGCGCGCGGCCCCGCCGCACTGGCCGATGCCGAGCTGCTGGCCATCTTGCTGCGCACCGGCATCGTGGGCAAGGGCGTGCTGCAGATGGCGCAGGAGCTGCTAGATCCACCCGGCATGGACCCGGCCACGGGCGGCATCACCGGCGGCTTCGGCGGCATAGCCGGGTTGCTGCACACCAGCGCGGCCGACCTGGAGCGCATCAAGGGCCTGGGCCCCGCCAAGCGCGCCGAGCTGGTGGCTGTGCTCGAACTGGCGCGCCGCGCCCTGGCACAGCAGCTGCGCGAGCGCGAGGTGTTCGACTCGCCCGACGCCGTCAAGCACTACCTGCAGCTGCACCTGGGCGCCAAGGGCCATGAGGTGTTTGGCGTGCTGTTCCTCGACAGCCAGAACCGCCTGCTGGCCATGGAAGAACTCTTCAGGGGCACGCTCACGCAGACCAGCGTGTACCCGCGCGAGGTGGTGCTGCGCGCCCTGCACCACCAGGCCGCCGCCGTGGTGCTGGCGCACAACCACCCCAGCGGCAGCGTGCAGCCCAGCCGCGCCGACGAGGCGCTGACCCAGACCCTCAAGACCACGCTGGCGCTGGTGGACGTGCGCGTGCTCGACCATGTCATCGTGGCGCCGGGCCAGGCCTTGTCGATGGCCGAGAAAGGGCTGGTGTGACGCCACCAGCCAAGGCCCAGCACACCCCGACCCGCCCGCGCCGCCCCAGCCTGCGCCTGCATGACCTGAGCGACCTGGCGGCTGTGGGCCGCCGCCTGCGCGAGGAGCAGCAGCGCGCCGCAGCCGAGGCCCAGGCCCGCCGCGAAGCCGCCGCCCGTCAAGAGGCCGAGCGCACCCTGTTCAGCCGCAGCGTCGGCCGCATCACGCCCCTGCGCCAGCCCAATCTGGCGCAGCTGCAGCCGCTGCAGCCCCCGCCCCTGCCAGTGCAGCACTGGCTGGACGAAGAGCGGGTGCTGCTCGAATCCATCAGCGATGACTTTGATGTGAGCACCTTGCTCGACACCGATGATCAGCTGAGCTTTCGCCGCCCGGGCATCGGGTTGGAGATCACCCGCCGCCTGCGCTCGGGCCACTGGAGCATCCAGCGCCAGCTGGACCTGCACGGCCTGCGCGTGGACGAAGCCCGACAGGCCCTGGGCGATTTCATCCGCCTCGCCCACAAGACAGGCCTGCGCTGCGTGCGCGTGGTGCATGGCAAGGGCCTGGGCTCGCCCGGCAAAAACCCGGTGCTCAAGGGCCGCGTGCAAAGCTGGCTGGTGCAAAAGAAAGAGGTGCTGGCCTTTGTGCAGGCCCGCCCCCTCGACGGCGGCGCAGGGGCGCTGCTGGTGCTGCTGCAGCCTGCGGCTGGGCGCAACGCCTGAAGGACGCAGGCATTCAGGCCAAAAGCGGCTCTACTGCCCGGCCAACAAGCGCAAAAAGCTATTATTTAGATGACAAAAAACACCCCGCAGATGCCCACGGGGTGGCTTGAATGACGCGGCCTGCCCGACCCATGGGGTAAGCAGGCCCGTCTGCTTACTTGGACAAGTCCACCGCGTACTTGGACGTTCCCTTGCCGCTGCCGTCGTCGGCGGCCACCAGGCTCACATTGTTCAGACCTGCGGCCTGTGCCACGGCCAGCGCGTTGGCGCCCGAGCTGAACACCACCGGCCCGGCCACGCTCACCGAGGCAAAGCGCCAGCTCTTGGCTGCGCCGTTGGCGGCGCGGGTCACGGCGGGGTTCTTGCGGATGTAGTCGATCACCACGTCGCGGTTGGCATCGGGCGAGGCCCAGATGGTGCCCGAGCCGTCGAGCTTGTCGCTGAAACTCCTGCCGCTGGTGGCGCGGTAGTTGTTGGTGGCGATCACGAACTCCTGCGCGGGATCGATGGCCTTGCCCAGGTACATGAGGTTCTTGATGCGGCTGCCCCTGGCCTGCGTCACATCAATCTCATACTGCACGTCGGCCGTGGTGAACATGTCGAAGTTGTAGCCCGGGAAGGTGCTGATGAGCGCCTGCTCGGTGGTCTTGGCCGGGTCGATCTGGTTGAAGCGCTGGGCTGCGGCCTCCAGCCAGTTCTTGATGTCGGCGCCGTTCACCTTCACCGCATACACGGTGTTGGGGTACAGGTACAGGTCGGCCGCGTTGTTGATGGCCAGGGGACCCACGGCCACATCGGTGTAATCCGACCCGCCCTGGAAGCCCGACTTGAACGGCGCGCTCACCGACAGCACGGGAAGCTGCGCGTACTGCGGCAGGCTGGCCTGGATGTAGGCCGCCACGTAGGTCTGCTGGGCCTGGTTCACGATCTGGATGGCACCGGGGTCGCCCACGTCGGCAAACAGCGTGCTCATGCGAAAGTCGGTCTGCCCGATGGGCGTCTTCACATACTGGATGGCGGCCTGGTGCTGCGTCTCGATCAGCGGCGCCACGGTGGCATCGGGGTCGACATAAACCGTGGTGCCGGCAGCGTTCTTGCTCTGGATGTTGCGCAGCTCGCTCTTGCTGGCCGCCTTGTTGACGGCCCACTTGGTGCCGTCCCACTGCAGCGACAGCTGGATCACGCCCAGCGCCTTGCCCCAGGAACTGGCCATGACGGCGGGCACGCCATTGATGGTGCCGGCGTTGTTGTCCACCCCAGCCTGGCTATAGGCGGGCTTGGCCGCCGTGTCGGGGAACACGCTGTGCTGGTGGCCCATCACCATGGCATCGATGCCCGCCACCTTCGACAGGTACAGGCCGGGGTTCTCCATGGTGGGCGAGTAGGCCGAGCTGTCCAGCCCGCCGTGCAGCAGAGCCACCACGATGTCGGCGCCCTTGGCGCGCAACTCGGGCACATACTTGCTGGCGGCCTCCACAGCGCCTTCGGTATAGACCTTGCCTTCGAGGTAGCGCTTGTCCCAGTTCATGATGCCGGGGGTGGTGAAGCCGATCACACCCACCTTGATGGGCAGCTTCACTTCCTTGCCATCGGTGCCCTTGGCAATGAGGGAGCGCTCCAGCAGCATGTAGGGCTGCACCAGCGGCTTTTGGGTCTTGCTGCTGTACACATTGGCCAGCGCCATGGGATAGCCGGCGCCCGCGCATTTCTTGCTGGCGTCCACGCCCTCCACGTCCAGCCCACCGCCCAGCACCTGGTTCAGGAAAGGCAGGCCGTAGTTGAACTCGTGGTTGCCCAGCGTGCCCGCATCAAAGCCCAGCGCGCCCATGGCCTTGTACATCGACAGCTGCTGCGTGCAGGGGATGGGGCTGATCGTGGCCTCGTAATCGGCCAGCGCCGTGCCCTGGATGGTGTCGCCGTTGTCCACCAGCAAGGTGTTGGCAAATTCCTTGCGGGCGGCGCGCACCAGCGTGGCGGTGCGCTCAAAACCGTAGGTCTTGTCTTCGGCCAGCTTGAAATAGTCGTAGCTGCGCACATTGAAGTGCAGGTCGGTCGTCTCCAGCACGGCCAGCGTGGCGGTGGCACCAGCATTGGAGGAACCGTCACCGCCGCAGGCGGTCAGGAAGGCCGCCGCGGCGACCACGCCGAGGGTGGCCACACGGCGCGAAATACGGAACGGGTCGCGGAAAGAGGGTTCCAGCATGAAAAGGCCCATGGGTTGAAGAAGGGCCTGAGTGTCTGGACACTGTTTGACAGGGCTGTGACCTGCGCAAACGCAGGCGCCGAAATGCCCCTGCCCCCGGTGCCCGCCAGCGACACCAACGCACTGCTCGGGTCACTGGGCATGCCACGCCAATGGACTGCGGCGGGCGGGCTAGAATACGCGGCTTCCAACTGGAGACTTGGGTGAGTGGTTTAAACCAGCAGTCTTGAAAACTGCCGACGGGCAACCGTCCGTGAGTTCGAATCTCACAGTCTCCGCCAGACAGCAAACAAAGAATCCCACCAAGGCTGAGCGTCGATCACCAGTCAAGTCGACGAGGACACACCGCACCCGGTTTTATATCTGCGGAGAGTTCGCACCACTTGGTAGAGCGCAACACAGAGCGCCGATCCGCCGGTCAAGGCGATGGTGTTGTGCGTGGATGAGCAGAGCCAGATCCAGGCGCTGGATCGCACTCGGTTTTCGAAGCGATGAAACGCGTCAGCCCAAGCACTCGCCAACTCATGCGCGAGGCGTGTGAACACGGGGCCGCCAGGCATTGACGATCGCCACCAGCGAGAGCATCACAGGCACCTCGACCAATACCCCGACCACCGTGGCAAGGGCAGCGCCCGAGTTGAGGCCGAAAAGCGAAATCGCCACTGCCACTGCCAGCTCAAAGAAGTTGGAGGTACCAATCAGGCAGGCAGGGCCGGCGACATCGTGGGGCAGCTTGAGCAGCTTGGCGCCCCACCAGCTGATGAAGAAGATGCCGTAGGTCTGCAGCACCAGGGGAATGGCGATCAAGCCGATGACCGCTGGTTTTTCAATGATGGTTCCCGCCTGGAAGCCGAACAGCAGCACTACGGTGGCAATGAGACCCACGATGGACCAGGGCTTGAGCTTCGCCACCAAGGCGCCTACCGCCAGGGGAGATCTCCTGGCCAGCAGGTGGCGGGTCGCCATGCCGGCGGCCAAGGGCAGCACCACATACAGCACGGTGGACAGAACCAGGGTTTCCCAAGGCACGGTGACGTTGGTCACACCCAGCAAGAACGCGGCAATGGGCGCAAACGCCACCACCATCACCAGATCGTTCACCGACACCTGGACCAGCGTGTAGTTCGCGTCGCCTTTGACGAGCTGGCTCCACACGAACACCATGGCGGTGCAAGGCGCAACGCCCAGCAAGATCATGCCGGCGATGTATTCGCTGGCCGATTGGGGGTCCACCCAGGGGGCGAAAAGGTGCTGAAAGAAAAGCACGCCCAGTGCAGCCATGGTGAACGGCTTGATGAGCCAATTGACCACCAGTGTCAGCAGCAGGCCTTGCGGTTTCTTGCCCACATCCTTGATGGCGGCCCAGTCAATCTGGATCATCATCGGATAAATCATCACCCAGATGAACACCGCCACCACAAGATTGACCTGCGCCAGCTCCAGACCCGCGACGGCCTGAAAAAAATCTGGAAGAACCAGTCCCAGCGCCACGCCGGCGGCAATGCCCAGCGCGACCCAGATCGTCAAATACCGCTCAAACAGCCCCATGGTGACCCTCTTCCTCATTCAATCCAAAAAACTGAACCCTGCACGGCGTTGAACACCTGGTTCACTGCCGCCCCATCCGATTACTCCGCAACGGGAGCTCAACGTCCCCAGCGCACGCCGGCATTGCGCAGCTCCACACAGCCTGTGCGCAGAAAACCAAGCCAGCCCACGCGATCACGGTGCCGCACGGGGTCAGTGCACGGCGAGCGCACGCGCGGCGCCTTGCAGAGCGGCTTTCTCCAGCTTGTCACCGGGCAGGTGGATCAACAGCTCCAGACGCTGATGGAGCATGTGCATCGTCTTGCGGAAAGCTTCCATTTTTTGGGCTTCAGGCGCATCACCCTCGGACGGGTCGGGGTAGCCCCAGTGGGCAGAGGCGGGATGCCCCGGCCAAACGGGGCACACCTCGCCGGCTGCGTTGTCGCAGACGGTGATGATCAGGTCCATGTGCGGCGCATCGGGCCGGGTGAACTCGTCCCAGCTTTTGCTGCGCAACCCTTCAATGGAGATGCCCGCTTTCTGCAACAACTGCAGGCCCAGGGGATGGGGCTGCTGGTTCTGACGGGGGCTGCTGCCTGCCGAATAGGCCTTGAAACGGCCCTGCGCCATCGAATTGAGCAATGCCTCGGCCAGGATGCTTCGCGCCGAATTGTGCGTGCATAGAAACAGCACATTCAGGGGTTTGCGGGTGGGCTCCGTGGAGGGGGTCGGGGCACAGCAAGCAGGCTTTTCTGCCTTGACGGCAGGCGTGCAGCAGGCAGAACCGGCATCGCCGGCCTCAGGAGAGCAGCACGCGGATGCCACCGTCTCGAGGCCCGACGCCGGGGTGCAACAGGCACCCGTGGCCACAGCAGTGCCGGCCTCGTTGAACACCGGGATATTGCCCAGCGTGTGGAAATGCTCCCATGCAATGCCCTGCGGATCGGTGATCCAGTGCTTCTCGCTGCGGGCATAGCAGCAGCTGGTGGCGCCCTCGTCCAGCAGCGCCATGTCGGCCGATTCCGCCCGGGCCTTCAGTTGCGCCAGCTCGGCGGTGTCGTCCACCTGGAAACCCAGGTGATCCAGCCCCGGCTGGTTGCCCCGGGTGGAGATGGCAAAGTTCACGCGCGGGTCGTCCAGCATCCACTTGGCGTAATCGGCTTCAACGCGTGCGGGCTCGGCCGCAAAGAGCCTGGAATAGAACGCAATGCTCTTGGCGAGGTCATCGACATGGATGTGGACGTAGAATCTTTTCATGGGGTTTCCTTGATTTTCAGCAAGCGCAGGACCTTGCCTGGGGCGCCAGGCAGTCCGCGCCCTGGCAGCAGTTTTCGGTGAGAAATCCCAGCAACTCGTTCATGGTGGTGATCGAGGCGCGGTAAATCAGGTTGCGGCCCTGGCGCTCCTGGCTGACCAGGCCCGCATGGGTGAGCTCCTTGAGATGGAACGACAAGGTATTGGGTGCCACCTCCAGCAACTCCGCCAACGCACCGGGTGTCAGCCCCTCATTGCCGGCAACGACCAGCGCACGAAACACCCGCAGGCGCACTTCCTGGGCCAGGGCTGCGAGGGAACGGACAGCATCGATTTCGTTCATTCGACAAATATACAACAATTATCGAATTATTGAACAATTATGGGTATTCCCCCCCTGCACACCTCGCGTCTCGGCCGGCCCCGCATCCCAGTGCGCGCGACCACGGCCCCGGAACCACAACGTCTTGGCCAGAACTGCGCACCGTCGGAGCAAGGGAGGCGAAAATCCAGACCGCACCGGTTACCCATGGTGACAGCCACAGGCTCTGGCGCAAGATAAGGTGTCCCCTCACCCGGCGTGCCACGCCCCAGATTCCCACCGGAGAAAACCATGCCAATGCGCCGAACCTTCACCCTGACCACCTGCCTGTGCGCCGCCTTGCTGGCGGGCTGCTCGGGCTTGCCAGGCGGGGCGACGCCTCCGGCCTCGGTGGGCCCTGGGCCACGGGGTGGCGTGTGCAATGCGGCGCCCGCCCAGGGGGTGATCGGCAAGCAGGGCACGCCCTCGGTGATCGAACAGGCCCGGGTGGCTTCGGGCGCCGCCATGGCACGCCTGCTGCACCCACGCCAGCCGGTGACGCAGGAGTTCAACGCCGAACGCCTGAACCTGGTGGTGGACAGCAATGGGCGCATCACGGCGGTGCGCTGCGGCTGAACAACGCTCTGCCTCCAGAGGTACCACGGGGGCCATCGCCCTTTTGCTCCCGTTGAAATGGCCTAAAGCGCTTTAGGCCATTTCATGCCAACACCTCTCACAGAATGGGACGGTGTACCAGGCGGTCAGTCGGCCAGAAACAGCGCCTGCAGATCGTTCAGAAAATCAAACCCACGCTCGGTGGGGCGCACATGGGCCATGTCGCGGGTGATCAGGCCCTTGCGCTCGGCTTCCTCCAGCGCCTTGGCAATGGCGGTCAGGGGCAGGCCCGTGCGTTCCACAAAATCCTGCAGCGCAAAGCCCTCGCGCAGCCGCAGTGCATTGAGCATGAACTCGAACGGCAGATCGGCGCGGCGCACCTCCTCGTCCTGCGCCAGGGCGTGGCCCGCCAGTGCGTTGTCCATGTACAGGCGCGGGTCGCGAAAGCGCGTCTGGCGCACCACGCGGTGGGCAAAGCTGAGCTTGCTGTGTGCGCCCGCGCCCAGCCCCAGGTAGTCGCCAAACTGCCAGTAGTTGGTGTTGTGAAAACACGCATGGCCCGGCCGGGCGTAGGCCGAAATCTCGTAGCGTGCCAGCCCGGCTTGCGCCGTCATCTCGGTGATGCGGTCCAGCATGGCGTAGGCGTCATCGTCCGCAGGAATGGCGGGCGGAAACTTGGCGAAGTAGGTGTTGGGCTCGATGGTCAGGTGGTAGATGGAGATGTGCTGCGGCGCCAGCGCCAGCGCCGTGGCCATGTCCTGCTCCAGTTCGGGCAGCGTCTGGCCCGGCAGCGCGTACATGATGTCGAGGTTGAAGGTGTCGAAAGCGCTGGCCGCCTCCTGCACGGCGGCCAGGGCCTGGGCGCGGTCGTGCACCCGGCCCAGGGCCTGCAGGTGCCTATCGTTGAAGCTTTGCACGCCCACCGACAGGCGCGTGACACCCGCCGCGCGAAAGGCGCGGAACCGGTCTTTTTCGAAGGTACCGGGGTTGGCCTCCAGGGTGATCTCGCAATCGGCGGCCAGCGGCAGGCGCGCGCGGATGTCACCGATCAGCCGGTCGATGGACCGGGGTGAAAACAGGCTGGGCGTGCCACCGCCGATGAAGATGCTGTGCACGCTGCGCCCCCACACCAGGGGCAGCGCCGCCTCCAGGTCGGCCACCAGGGCATCC
Organism: Acidovorax sp. GW823-FHT02H02; assembly: GCF_058797075.1. NCBI lineage: Bacteria > Pseudomonadati > Pseudomonadota > Betaproteobacteria > Burkholderiales > Comamonadaceae > Acidovorax > Acidovorax sp. GW823-FHT02H02. The sequence continues at coordinate 39,310 of NZ_JBXAJH010000017.1, forward strand.
AGGTAGCGGGCCTCGGGCAACGCGCCCGCAGTGCCCGTCTCGCGCCACTCGTGCGAGTTGAAGTCGCAGTAGGGGCATTTCTTCAGACACCAGGGCAGGTGCACATACAGGGCCAGCGGCGGCAGGCTGGTGAGCTGCAGCAGCCCCGGTCGCATGTAGTGCTGGATGTCGCGCACCACGGCGGGGGCGGCATCCGTTGCAGGAAGGATGGGAATAGCCATTGAAAGCATCAAAAGTTCAGAGCACTCACGCCGCAGCCGCCGCTTGTAGCGCGAGCGGCCCTACGAGCGACCGCCGCACAAGGGCCGCCAATGCATCGGCGTACATGCGCCGGCGGTATCCCGTTGGGGGGAAGGCGCGAAGCGACTCAGAGGGGTACTTCATACACACCAGCGCTCGCGCATCAACGCCAGCATCTGCTGTGCCGCACGGCCGCGGTGGCTGTGGGCGTTCTTGACTTCGGTGGGCAGCTCGGCAAAGGCCTGGCCAAACTCAGGGATGAACATCACGGGGTCGAAGCCGAAGCCATTGCTGCCGCGCGGCGCGCGCGTGATCTCGCCCACCACGCGGCCCACGGCAATCAGGGGCTCGGGGTCTTGCGGGCTGCGCACGGCCACCAGGGTGCTGACCATGGCTGCGCGGCGGTTGTCCTGGCCCTGCATCTGCTCCAGCAGGGCGCGCACGTTGGTGTCGTCGCCCTTCTCGTAGCCGAACTGGGTGGCGTAATAAGCCGTGTCCACACCGGGCAGGCCGCCAAAGGCGTCCACGCACAGGCCGGCGTCGTCGGCCAGCGCGGGCAGGCCGGTGTGCGCGCTGGCAAACCGCGCCTTGGCCAACGCGTTCTCGACGAAGGTGCGGTGCGGCTCTTCGGCCTCACCCACGCCCAGGTCAGCCTGGCGCACCAGCTCAATGCCCAGCGGCGCCAGCATGGCCTGCAGTTCGAGCAGTTTGCCGCGGTTGTTCGAGGCAAGAACGAGTTTCATAGTAAAAATGGTCTGTAGCGCTTGTGCATGAATCGCAATTAGCTATTATTTTAATAGCGACTGTTGTTGCAGACTCACCAGTTCGGCAACACCCTTGTCGGCCAGTGCCAGCAGCTGGTCCATCTCGGCCCGGGTAAAGGCCACACCCTCTGCCGTTCCCTGCACTTCCACGAAGTGGCCCGCCCCCGTCATGACCACGTTCATGTCGGTGTCGCAGCCCACATCCTCCACATATTCCAGATCCAGCAGCGGCGTGCCCTGCACGATGCCCACCGAGATGGCGGCCACCGGCCCCAGGATGGGGCTCGCCGCGATCTTGCCGCTGGCCAGCAGCTGGCTCACGGCGTCCTGCGCCGCCACCCAGGCGCCGGTGATGGCGGCGGTGCGCGTGCCCCCGTCGGCCTGGATCACATCGCAGTCGAGCTGAATGGTGCGCTCGCCCAGCAGCCTCAGGTCAAATACCGCCCGCAGCGAGCGGCCAATCAGGCGCTGTATCTCCTGCGTGCGGCCGCTCTGCTTGCCCTTGGCCGCCTCGCGGTCGCTGCGCCGGTGCGTGGCGCGGGGCAACATGCCGTATTCGGCGGTCACCCAGCCCTCGCCCGTGCCGCGCTGGTGCGGCGGCACTTTGTCTTCCACCGAGGCCGTGCACAGCACCTTGGTATTGCCAAACTCGATCAGCACCGAGCCCTCGGCATGCATGGTGTAGTGGCGCGTGATGCGCACGGGGCGCAGCTGGTTGGTGGCGCGGCCGTCGGTGCGGTTGAAAGTGGTCATGTGGTTTCCGGTGTCAAAAATGGGCAGAACTCCTGCATGGCCCCCAAGACCCATGTCAACGAGCCCGTCCGTCAGACCAGGCCCCTGCAATACACGCGGCCCAGGCCTGCAACCGCCGCGCTGGCGGTGCCCCTATCCCGAAAGGCCCCGCAAATCGGGAGAAGGGGGAAGGTGCGCAGCGACTCAGGTGGTTGTCATGCTTTGCGTGCAGCGGACTGGCGGATGGCTTCGTTGATCTCGGCAATGGATCGCTCAATGGCATCATCGTCGAGATCATCCACCAGCCCATCGAGCGGGCCGGCCTGGATGGTCGAGGCGAAAACATCGTCGCTGATGCTGTCGGTCGACACACCTTGCGTGGACTCGAAGGTGTCAGGGGTTTCCCACTCGAACGCCACCACGGTGACGTTGTCACTGCCCTCGCCTGCCTTGCGCAAAGCGTTCTCGACCAGATCGGGCACCGCATACGACACTGTCTGCTGGCTGAGCTGGGTGGCAATGTCCTCATCGCTGAGCGAGCCCCACAGGCCATCCGAGCACAGCAAGATGCGATCGCCCTGCTCCAGGTAAACGGGGCCGGTGACGTCGTAAATGGGTTTGGTGGGCGAGCCCAGGCAGGTGAACAGCACGTTGCGATTGATGCGGTCCAGCCCCGGCGGCGGGGCATTGCGCAATTCGAGGTAGGAGTGGTCGCGCGTGCGGCTCAGCAACTCTCCACCGCGCACCATGTACAGGCGCGAGTCGCCGCAATGGATCCACGAGGCGGCGCCGGCCTGCAGCACGGCAGCCACCAGCGTGGTGCGCGGCGTGTCGAGCATGCCTTTGTCGGAGGCATAGCGCAGGATCTGGTGGTGGGCCGCCAGCAGGGCGGACGACAGGAATTCCTGCACATTGTCGAGCTGCGGCTTGGCCTGGCGCTGGAACAGGGACGAAATGGTTTGCAGCGCTATCTGCGCAGCCACCTCGCCCTCGGGGTGCCCGCCCATGCCGTCGGCCAGCACGAACAGGCCCGCTTCGCGCGTGTAGCAGTAACCCATGCGGTCTTCGTTCTTCTCGCGTCCCCCGCGGCGGCTGATCTGGAATACAGAGAATTTCATTTGGGTTTGGCCCCGATTCCCGTGGCTTCACCCACTTTTTGCACATTTTTCTTGGTGTCGGACACCAGGGTGTCGAGCTGCAGACGCATTTTCTCGGTCACCGAAAGCTTGGTATAGCGACGCTCGCCTTCACGGCTGAGCTCTTTTTGCAGCGCAAACACCGACTGCGGGCGCGACAGCGGATCGAGCGCCATGCACCATTCCACCACCTCGATGAGGTTGTCCGAATACACGCCACGCAGCTTGGTCAGCGCCAGCGACAGGCGGTCTTTCTCGATGCGCTGGGGCGCCTCGTTGGGCGGAAAGCCCTGCATGCAGGCGTAGATGCAGGCGCCAATCGCATAAATATCGGTCCAGGGGCCCATGGACGAATCGCGCCTATACATCTCGGGCGCGGCAAAGCCGGGGGTGTACATGGGGCGGATGAAGTTGCCCTCTTTGGACAGCACCTCGCGCGCGGCGCCGAAGTCGATCATCACGGCCTTGTTGTCGTCGGTGATGAAGATGTTGGCGGGCTTGATATCCAGGTGCAGCATCTTGTGCTGGTGCACGATGCGCAGGCCGCGCAGCACCTCGTCAAACAGCGAGCGGATGGTGGACTCGCGAAACACCTTCTGCGTCTTGAGGTCGCGCGCGGTGATGATGAAATCCTGCAGGGTGGCCCCTTCCAGGTAGTTCATCACCATGTAAACGGTTTCGTTTTCACGGAAGAAGTTGAGCACGCTGACCACCGAGGCGTGCGAGATCTGAGCCAGCGCGCGGCCTTCTTCAAAGAAACTCTTGAGACCCAGGCGGTAGAGCGACAGCTTTTCGGGTGGCACCTTGGGCAGCAACTCCCCCGGGGCACGGGTGGCCAGGGAGGATGGCAGATACTCCTTGATGGCGATCTGCTGGCCTTCGGCATCCAGCGCCAGATAAACCACGCCAAAACCGCCGGAGGACAACCGGCGGACCACACGGTAGCCCCCAATGGTGGTGTCGGGAGGCAAGGGCGCCGGCTTGATTTTTGACATATTTTGCGAAGATGACGCGGGTGTAGAGCGGAACCCGGATAATCGCCGGATCGCAAGCAACCATCAAAAAGTCCAATGCCAGTTTACAGCATGACCGGATACGCCAGCGCTCAGCATGGCGCCTCTGCCACTGGCGCTGATACCGACACCCGCGCCCCCCACGGCCGCCGGCTGGGGCTTGAAATCCGATCGGTCAACAGCCGCTTTCTGGACCTGTCATTCCGGCTTCCCGACGAACTGCGCGCCCTGGAACCCGTCTTGCGCAGTCTGCTGACCGCGCAGCTCAAGCGAGGCAAGGTGGAAGTGCGTGCCGCGCTGGAAAACGACGATGGCAGCAGCCTCCAGGATCCGGCGCCGCGCCTGCTGCAACGCATCAACTCGCTGCAGGATGCCGTGAAATCCTGGCTGCCCCAGGCCGCGCCCCTGACTGTCGCGGATGCGCTGCGCCTGTGCGCCAATGCCGGCGCCGGCCCCGAGGACTGGAGTGAGGCCGTGCCCCCTCTGGCGGAAGAGGTACTCGCACAATTGCTGGCGGCACGCGCACGCGAAGGCGAGCGCCTGGCCGCCATGCTGCACGACCGGCTCGGCCAGCTGCGCAGCCTGGCGCAACAGGCGGGCCCCATGGTGCCCCTGCTGGTCGAGCAGCAACGCCAGCGTTTCATGGAACGCTGGAAAGAAGCCATGGCCCTGACCGACGGCTCCACCCTGCCAGAAGCGGCACGCGACCGCGCGCTCACCGAGGCCACGGCCTTTGCCATCCGCATCGACGTCGCAGAAGAAATCACGCGCCTGAACTCGCACCTGGACGAAATCGAGCGCTTGCTCCAAAAAGGCGGCGAAGTCGGCAAACGCCTGGATTTTCTGATCCAGGAACTGCACCGCGAAGCCAACACCCTGGGCTCCAAATCGGCAGCCCTGGACCTCACCCGCATCAGTGTCGACATGAAGGTGTTGATCGAGCAGATGCGCGAGCAAGTGCAGAATATCGAGTGATACTCATTTTTTGATAGCACCCAGCGAACATCAACCATGGATTACCCTGGAAATCTCTTTGTAGTGGCTGCTCCCAGCGGTGCTGGCAAATCCAGCCTGGTCAAGGCACTTCTCGAACTCGACTCCCACGTTCACCCATCCATTTCGCACACCACCCGTGCACCGCGCGGGCAGGAAAAACATGGCCGCGAGTACTTTTTTGCGTCAGAACCGGAGTTCGACGCCATGGTGCAGGGCAACGCCTTTGTGGAATGGGCCAGGGTGCATGGCAACCGCTATGGCACCTCCAAGAAGGCCATCGAGGAGCGCATCGCACAGGGCTCGGACGTGATCCTGGAAATCGACTTTCAGGGGGCGCTGCAGATCAAGAAAGCTTTTGCCAACGCCATCCTTGTCTTCATCCTGCCGCCCAGCTGGGAAGAGTTGCGCTCGCGCCTGGAACGGCGGGGTGAAGATTCGGCGGATGTCATTGAAGTTCGCCTCAAGAACGCAGCCATAGAGATGGCCCAAGTGAGCAAATTCGACTTCGTTATAATCAACGAGTTGTTTGAGCGCGCGCTTTTCGACCTGAAAGCCGTAGTTCACGCCCAGCGACTCAAGTACGCCGCCCAGCGCCGCGCCCGTGCTGACACCTTCCAGTCGCTCAATATCACCTGATTCCCGGAGAACACCGATGGCACGCATCACCGTAGAAGACTGTCTGGAAAAGATTCCCAATCGCTTCCAGCTCGTGCTCGCCGCCACATACCGCGCGCGCATGCTGAGCCAGGGCCATGCCCCGCGCATCGAAAGCCGCAACAAACCCGCCGTGACGGCCCTGCGCGAAATCGCCGAAGGCAAGGTTGGCCTGGAAATGCTGAAGAAGGTTCCCGGTTGATTGTTCAACCGGCACCTTGGACAAAAAGCACCGCACAGCGGTGCTTTTTTTTGCGCTATGGGCGTCTCCCGCACTGCCGCGCTACATTTAAGGCATGAACGCGGTGCTCAATTCATTTTCCGCAACGCAAATTCGGCCCGACGACAACCCCGTTTCGGGCACGGTCAGTGCGTCAGCGGCAGCCGCCAATGCAGCGGCGGCCAGTTTTGCCGCGCTCACAGACCGCCTTGATTACCTGGACCCCGCCAGCATCGAACTGGTGCGACAGGCCTACCGCTTTGCCGACGAAGCACACCTGGGCCAACTGCGCAACAGCGGCGAACCCTATATCACCCACCCGATCGCCGTGGCTGCGTTATGCGCCAGCTGGAAGCTGGACGCCCAGGCATTGATGGCGGCACTGCTGCACGACGCCATGGAAGATTGCGGCGTGACCAAGGCCGATCTGATTGACCGCTTTGGTGCCCCTGTGGCCGAACTCGTGGATGGACTCACCAAGCTCGACAAGCTTCAGTTCAATACGCGCGAGGAAAACCAGGCCGAGTCCTTCCGCAAGATGCTGCTGGCCATGGCGCGCGACGTTCGCGTGATTTTGATCAAGCTGGCAGATCGCACGCACAACATGCGCACGCTGTCCGACATGCCGCGCACCAAATGGAGCCGGATTTCCTCTGAAACGCTGGAGATCTATGCACCGATTGCCCACCGGCTGGGATTGAACCAGACGTATCGCGAGTTGCAGGACCTGGCCTTCCGGCATTTGCATCCATGGCGTTATCACACCCTCTCCAAGGCGATCAACAAGTCGCGCAACCGGCGCCGTGATCTGGTGCAGAAGGTGCAGGCGGAAGTGGATGCTGCATTTTCCCGCATTGGCATGTCGGTTCGCCTGGCAGGGCGCGAGAAAACGCTGTATGCCATCTACCAGAAGATGGATCTCAAGCATCTGAGCTTTGCACAGGTTACGGACATCTATGGCTTTCGGGTGATTGTCCCCAACGTCACGGACTGCTACACGGCCCTGGGCATCCTGCACCAGATGTACAAGCCGGTGCCCGGAAAGTTCAAAGACCACATTGCCATTCCCAAGCTCAATGGCTACCAGTCACTGCACACCACCCTGGTGGGCCCTTCGGGCGTGAACATCGAGTTCCAGATGCGCACGGACGAAATGCACGTGGTTGCGGAGGCAGGCGTTGCGGCACACTGGCTTTACAAGGCCCAGGACAGCGACGGCAACGCGGCCGAGCGCCTGGGCACGAAGTGGCTTCAATCGCTGCTGGATATTCAGAATGAAACCCGTGATGCCGCCGAGTTCTGGGATCACGTCAAGGTCGACCTGTTCCCGGATGCCGTGTATGTCTTCACGCCCAAAAGCCAGATCATGGCCATGCCACGGGGCGCGACCGTTGTCGATTTCGCTTATGCCATCCATAGCAACGTGGGTGACCGCACCACTGCGGGCAAGATCAACAATGAATTGGTGCCGCTGCGCACCGAGCTGAAAAATGGCGATGTGGTGGAAATCATCACGGCCCCCGTCTCTACACCCAATCCGGCATGGCTCGGGTTTGTACGAACGGGCCGTGCACGATCCAAGATACGTCACTATCTCAAGACCCTGGCGCAGACAGAATCGGAAAGCCTGGGCGAAAAGTTGCTGACCCAGGCCCTGCGTGCCGAAGGCCTGGTGAGCCTCCCACCCATGGATGCCGAAACCCAGCCCATGTGGGACAAGTTGCTGCGCTTCACCGGAAACCGCACGCGCAATGAGCTGATGACAGACCTGGGCCTCGGCAAGCGCATCGCCAGCATTGTGGCCAAGCGCCTCATGATTCTGATGTCAGAGCATGGACACCGGCCCGATGCGCTGCTCATGACCCGCGAACGCTATACATCCCATGAGACCTTGTCTCAGGGCGCAGTGACGCTGGATGGCAGCGAAAATGCTTCAGTCCAGTATGCACACTGTTGCCGCCCCGTCCCCGGGGACAGCATTGTCGGATATCTCGGCCGCGGAGAAGGTCTGGTGGTTCACAATGCCCATTGCGGCGTAGCCAAACGACTGCAGCACAAGGACAGCGAACGCTTTATCGCCGTGGACTGGTCGGACGAACCCGCTCGCATGTTTGAGACGGGGGTGGTGGTTACCGTAAGCAACGGCAAAGGTGTGCTGGCACGCGTAGCCGCGGAACTCGCCAACTCGGAAGCCGATATCACCCACGTGGACATGGACGACGAGGCAGCGCTGGACACCACAGATCTGCGCTTCGTGGTGGCGGTGCGGGATCAAGCCCATCTCGAAACGGCATTGCGGGGCCTGCGGCGCACACAGGCCGTGATTCGAGCGTCTCGCGTCATCCCGCACGCCTGATGAAAGAACAACGGCATCGACAGTACAGCGTCAGGTTCCCTTTTGCACTGGCTTGCCGGGATACCGGACTTCCAACACCTCCAGGCGATGCAAGCCACTCGGTGCGGCCAGTGAGATTTCGTCACCCACCCTGGACTTCAGGAGCGCACGCGCTACCGGGGATATCCAGCTCACCTGACCACGTTTGCCATCGGCCTCATCGATCCCCAGGATGGTGACAGTACGCTCCACGCTGCCATCTTCCAGGTACGTAACGGTGGCGCCAAAAAAAACCTGATCGCCTCCTTGGTGGATGGCAGGATCCACGATCTCCGCGATCTCCAGTCGCTTGGTCAGAAATCTGATTCGCCGGTCAATTTCGCGCAATCGCTTCTTGCCATAGAGATAGTCCCCGTTCTCGGAGCGATCGCCATTGCTGGCAGCCCAGTGAACGATGTCCACGATCTTGGGACGCTCGGTGTCGATCAACGCCAAGAGCTCTGACCGCAATCGAGCGTAACCTTGCGGGGTGATGTAGTTTTTTCCACCGGCCGGAAGCGGTGGCGAAGTCAGATCACCATCATCGTCGGTATCCGCTTCCTTGGTAAAGGCTTTGCTCATGGCTGCATCTTGCCCGAAAGAGGAAAAGCAATCGGCAAATGAAAAAGCCTGCAACTTTTCAGTTGCAGGCTTTAAACATTGGTGCGGCTGGCAGGAATCGAACCCACGACCCCTTGGTTCGTAGCCAAGTACTCTATCCAGCTGAGCTACAGCCGCTAAGCTTTGAATTATAGCATGAAAATCAGATTCATCTGAACCTCACACTATTTTTGGCAACCACTCACAGCATCATTTGCTGTCAGTGTTCGCTCATTCAAATCACAGCTGCGATTGTAATGCAACCGGAAGGGTCCCTCCCCCAGATTCATGAACTTTCTCATACAAGAAAGCTTGGGTCGAGGCCTTGCCAGACTCCACGGTGATCAGACTTTGCCCGGCCTTGATGGTGTCGCCGGGTTGAACCAGCACTTCGATGATGCCCACTTCGTCGATGTCGCCGATGTCCGGGACCGTCACCTCTACGATACCCACGCCTTCACTCCCATATCGGCCAAGGCGCGTGCCACGATGCTTTCCGCATCGACCCTGAAGAAAGAGCGCAAGGCCGCGCGCGTGTCGCTACGGCCAAAGCCGTCGGTGCCCAGCGTGCTGTAGCGCCGGCCCTGCGGCATGAAGGCGCGCACGCTCTCGGGCACGGCGCGCACGTAGTCGGTGGCGGCCACAATGGGGCCTGCGCTGGCGGCCAGCAATTGCGCCACGTAGGCATCAGCTCCGTGGGCCTCCTGCGCCATGCCGTCGCGCGCCAGCTCGCTCCAGCTGGTGATGCTGAACACGTTCACGCCAATGTTCTGGTCAGCCAGCTGCTGGGCGGCCTGAACCACTTCGGTGAAGATGGCACCCGAGCCCAGCAAGGTGACGCGCTCGCCACCCTGTGGCCCGTAGCTGCCGAAGTGGTAGCCACCGCGCAGCACGCCCCCGGCCGCGCCTTCTGGCAGGTCGGGGTTGGCGTAGTTCTCGTTCATGAGCGTGACGTAATAGAACACGTCCTGCTGCTCGACCAGCATCTCGCGCATGCCCGCGTCGATGATCACGGCCAGCTCTCCCGCAAACGCCGGGTCGTAGGCCTTGCAGTTGGGAATGGTGGCCGCCACCAGGTGGCTGCTGCCGTCCTGGTGCTGCAGACCTTCGCCGCTCAACGTGGTGCGGCCCGAGGTGGCACCCAGCAGGAAACCACGTGCGCGCTGGTCGGCGGCGGCCCAGATGGCGTCGCCCACGCGCTGGAAGCCGAACATGGAGTAGTAGATGTAGAACGGCAGCATGGCCAGGCCGTGCACGCTGTAGCTGGTGGCCGCAGCCGTCCAGCTGGCGATGGCACCGGCCTCGCTGATGCCTTCTTCCAGGATCTGGCCTTCCAGCGCCTCGCGGTACGAGAGCACCGAGCCGATATCTTCGGGCGCGTAGCGCTGGCCGACGCTGCTGTAGATGCCGACCTGCTTGAACAGGTTGGCCATGCCGAAGGTGCGCGCCTCGTCGGCCACGATGGGCACGATGCGCGGGCCCAGCTCCTGCTCCTTGAGCAGGGTGCCGAGCATGCGCACGAAGGCCATGGTGGTGCTCATCTCCTTGCCATCTGCCTTGAGCGCGAACTGCGCGTAGCGGTCGATCGCGGGTACCGGCACCACGGCGCACGCGGTCTCGCGCTGCGGCAGGGCACCGCCCAGCGCCGCGCGGTGCTCGCGCAGGTAGTGCATCTCGGGGCTGTCATCCGCGGGCTTGAAGAATTCCAGCCCCTTGGCCTGCTCGTCGGTAAGTGGCAGATTGAAGCGGTTGCGAAATTCGATCAGATCGGTCTCGTCCAGCTTTTTCTGGCTGTGCGTGGTCATCTTGCCCTGGCCCGCGCTGCCCATGCCGTAGCCTTTTTTGGTTTGCGCCAGGATGACGGTGGGCTGGCCGGTGTGGGCCGAAGCAGCCGCATAGGCGGCGTGGATCTTCACCAGGTCGTGACCGCCGCGCTTGAGACGATCGATCTGCTCGTCGGTCATGCCCTGGGCCAGCGCTGCCAGCTCGGGGTTCTGGCCAAAGAAGTTGTCGCGGTTGAAGCGGCCATCCTTGGCGGCAAAGGTCTGCATCTGTCCGTCCACCGTATTGGCAAAGGCGCGCACCAGGGCTCCGGTGGTGTCGCGTGCGAACAGGCCGTCCCAGTCGCTGCCCCAGACCAGCTTGATCACATTCCAGCCCGCGCCGGCAAAGAGCTTTTCCAGCTCGTCGATGATGCGGCCGTTGCCCCGCACCGGACCGTCCAGGCGCTGCAGGTTGCAGTTGACCACCCAGACCAGGTTGTCGAGCTTCTCGCGCGCGGCCAGCGTGAGCGCGCTCATGCTCTCGGGCTCGTCCATCTCGCCGTCGCCGAAAACGCCCCAGACTTTGCGTGCACCGCAATCGAGCAACTGGCGGTGAGTGAGGTAGCGCATGAAGCGCGCGTGGTAGATGGAGCTGATCGGACCGATGCCCATGGAGCCGGTCGGGAACTGCCAGAAGTCGGGCATCAGCCACGGGTGCGGGTAGCTGGAGAGGCCGCGCGCGCCGCTCTCAGGCGCGGTGATCTCCTGGCGGTAGTGCATCAGATCGGCCTCGCTCAGACGGCCTTCGAGGTACGCGCGGGCGTACACACCGGGCGCGCTGTGCGGCTGGAAGAACACGAGGTCACCGCCGTGCGTGGCGTTGCGCGCATGGAAGAAGTGGTTGAAACCGGTCTCGAACAGATCGGCCGCGCTGGCGTAGCTGGCGATGTGGCCGCCGAGTTCGCCGTAGGCCTGGTTGGCGCGCACCACCATGGCCAGCGCGTTCCAGCGCATCAGCGAGGCCAGGCGCTCCTCGATGGCCAGGTCGCCGGGGAACACCGGCTGCTGCTCAACCCCGATGGTGTTGATGTAAGGCGTGTTCAGCTCGGGCTGCCAGCCTATGCGCTGCGTGCGTGCCAGGCGGGCCAGTTCATCCAGGATCTGTCGCACGCGTGCCGAACCTTCGGTGGCGGCCAGCGACAGCAAGGCATCGCGCCACTCCTGGGTTTCTGTTGGATTGGTGTCCGCCGCAGTCAGCTGAGTGAAATGGCTCTGCTGGGTCATGTCGTTCATGGCAAGGGTCTCCCGAGAAGATCAAGACTGTAGGGATCAATGGCAGGCAGTTGATGTTGAACTGCGATCTATAAAATCAAAAAAAGGCACAAAACACTGCCAGTACCATGAATCAAAGCACAAATTACCTCGATGCCACCGATCTGAAGATTCTTTCCGAGCTTCAGGCTGACGCCAGCCTGTCCAATGTCGAGTTGGCCCGCCGGGTTCACTTGTCGCCCTCTCCATGCCTGGCCCGCGTGCGGGCGCTGGAAGTACGGGGGTTGGTCCGGCAATACGTGGCGCTGCTTGACGCACAACAGCTGGGGCTGCATCTGAACGTGTTCATCTCCATCAGCCTCAAGCAGCAGAGCCGCCAGGCTCTGCAGGAATTTGAAGAACGCATCACCATCCGCGATGAGGTAATGGAGTGCTACCTCATGACGGGGGATGCCGACTACCTGTTGCGTGTGGCCGTGCCTGACATGCCGACGCTGGAGAGCTTCATCCTGGAACAGCTCTCGCCCATTGCCCAGGTAGAGAAAATCCGCTCCAGTTTTGCACTCAAGCAGGTACGCTACAAAACTGCGTTGCCACTGCACAATTTGTAGCCGGGGGTTTCGCGGGGTGCAATAACGAAAAAACCCCAGATGGTGAGGGCTGGGGTTTTGTTTTGGTAGGACGCCCGTGAGTCGAACACGGCACCAATAGATTATGAGTCTACTGCTCTAACCAAGCATGAGCTAGCGTCCCGAAATTTTTGGCTTTGTTACTTGGCTATTACACGGTGGCTTCGCTTTCGCCCCCGTGCAAGCTGTTGATTTTATTGAGCTTATTTCCTCACCTCAACATCTTGAACGATGTATTATGAGTCCTCTGCTCTAACCAACTGAGCTAACGCCCCTCGCGCCAACGCTGAAGCAGACGGGACACTGCAAGTATTGTAGGGTGTTTATTTGCGGTAACTGAGCGCGTTGGACACCAGCTTGGAAGTGATGTCCACGATCTGGATCATTCGGTCATAGGGCATGCGGGTGGGGCCGATCACCCCCAGCGTACCCACCACCCGGCCATCCACTTCGTAAGGTGCGCTAACAATCGAAAGCTCTTCGAACGGCACAACTTGGCTCTCTCCGCCGATGTAGATACGGACGCCCTCTGCCTGGCTGGAGATGTCCAGAAGGCGAAGTATCTGGGTTTTCTGCTCGAACAAATCGAAGGCCCTGCGAAGATTGCCCATGTCGCTAGAGAAATCGCTCACTGCCAGCAGGTTTCTTTCGCCAGAAATGACGACTTCATCCTGGGCTTCGGAAAGGGCTTCCGAACTGATGTTGACCGCAGCCTGCATCAATGAAGCGATCTCCCCTCGCAGCATGTCCACCTCCGATTTGAGCTTTTCACGGACTTGCTCCATGGCCAAACCGGCATAGTGGGCATTCAGGAAGTTGGCGGCCTCGATCAACTGCGACTGTGAATAGTCCACCTCGGTGAAGATGACACGGTTTTGCACATCGCCCTCCGGTGAAACAATGATCACCAGCAACCGGCGCTCCGAAAGTCGAAGAAATTCGATATGGCGGAACACGGAGGTGCGCCGCGGCGCCATCACGACGCCCACAAACTGGGAGAGGTTCGACAAAAGGTGCGCCGCATTGGCAATCACTTTTTGCGGCTGCTCTGGCGCCAGTTGTGGCGGCGTCAGGGGGTCCCGCTGCACCGTCAGCATGGTGTCCACAAACAGGCGGTAGCCACGCGCCGTGGGGATCCTTCCAGCGGACGTATGGGGGCTTGCGATCAACCCCAGTTCCTCCAGATCCGCCATGACATTGCGTATCGTTGCCGGGGATAGCTCCAACCCGGAAGCGCGTGAAAGGGTGCGAGAACCCACGGGCTGCCCATCGGCGATGTAGCGCTCGACCAGCGCTTTCAGCAACAACTTGGCACGGTCATCGAGCATGGAATGATTTTAATGATGTAATTTCGCGATGACGTCCAATTTCCGCCATGTTGCGCTTATCGGCAAGTATCAGGCAACTGCTGCAGGCGCCATGACCGATAGCTCGCGCCACGCCCTCGAAGAGATAGCTCAGTTTCTGGTTCGCCAGGGATGTCAGGTGGTGCTTGAAAAAGAAACCGCCATCAACACCAAACTGAGCACCTATCCCGCCATGGACGTGGACACCATTGGTGCCCAATGCGAACTGGGGCTCGTCGTTGGCGGAGATGGCACCATGCTCGGCATCGGTCGACAGCTCGCACGCTATGGCACCCCGCTGATCGGAATCAATCAGGGGCGCCTGGGCTTCATCACCGACATCCCCTTCGGCAGCTTTCAGGCGGCGCTCACTCCCATGCTTTGCGGAGAGTACGAAGAGGATTTGCGCCCCCTGATGCGCGCACGCGTGGTTCGTGGGCAGGCCACGGTTTTCGAAGCCCTTGCCATGAACGATGTCGTGGTGAACCGCGGAGCCACATCCGGCATGGTGGAGCTTCGCGTGGAAGTGGGCGGGCAATTCGTGGCCAACCAGAGGGCTGACGGGCTCATCATTGCTTCACCCACCGGATCAACAGCCTACGCACTTTCCGCGGGCGGCCCCATGCTCCATCCGTCCATCCCAGGGTGGGTACTGGTTCCGATTGCACCCCATACCCTTTCAAACCGCCCTATCGTTCTATCGGACGCCACCGAAGTGGCCGTCGAGATAGTGAGTGGCAGGGACGTCAGCGCCAATTTCGACATGCAGTCTCTGGCGTCACTGCTGCACGGTGACCGGATTCTTGTTCAGCGCTCCGAGCACAGCGTCCGGTTCTTGCACCCGCTCGGCTGGAACTATTTCGCGACACTGCGCAAGAAGTTACGCTGGAACGAAGGGGGCTCCTGATCATGGCGCTCAGGCGAATCACCCTGCGGGACTTCGTGATTGTTCGAGAACTTGCTCTGGATCTACAGACAGGCTTCACCGTGTTGACCGGGGAAACCGGGGCCGGCAAATCGATTCTGGTGGATGCGCTGCAACTGGCACTGGGCGCTCGCGCGGATGCAGGGTACGTGCGTGAAGGTGCCCGCCATGCCGATGTGTGCGCGGAATTCGATTCCCCCCACCACTTGCAGCCATGGCTCGAAGAAGCGGGGATAGAGGCCAACGATATCTTGCTACTGCGCAGAACCGTGGACACCCAGGGGAAAAGCCGAGCGTGGATCAATGGCACGCCGGCGACCGCAACACAACTGCGCTATCTCGGGGATCAACTATTGGACATTCATGGCCAGCACGCATGGCAGAGTCTGACCCGCCCGGATTCCGTGCGCGGCTTGCTGGACGCTTATGCGGGTATTTCGCTGCAGGAATTGGCCGCAAGCTGGACCCAATGGCGTGTCGCCCAGAAGATCCTGGAGGAAGCACGTGCGGCCCAATCATCTCTTCAGCAAGAGCGCGAGCGGCTGCAATGGCAAATTGCTGAAATCAGCAAACTGGCCCCCGGAGACGATGAGTGGGTGGACCTGGAAATCCAGCACCAGCGTCTCTCGCACGCCCACACGCTGCTGGAAGCCGCTCAGGATGCACTGGCAACCCTTGACGAGGAGGAGTCGGGCGCACATTCCAGACTGACGCGCGCGGTCTCACGACTGCAAAACCACGAACAGCTTGAACCGGCATTTGGCGACCTGGCAAATATCCTCTCGTCCAGCCTGGCGCAAACCAGCGATGTCATCCGCTCGCTGCAAGCCTATCTGAGACGTACCGACCTGGACCCGGAACGTCTTGCAGATCTCGACCTGCGCGTGTCGCAATGGATGACTCTGGCGAGGCGCTACAAGCGTCAACCTTCAGAATTGCCCGCCTTGCTGCAAGCTTGGAAAACAGAACTGTTGCGTCTGGACGCTGCAGCCGACCTCGCCAGCCTCGAATCAACCCAGGCGAGCACCGCCAAAGCCTACCAAACCATCGCACGCGCCATTTCGCGCGGTAGGACAAAGGCTGCTCCCCAGCTGTCCGCAGCCATCACACAGGCGATGCAGGGCCTGGGAATGACGGGAGGCGTGTTTGAGGTTTCGGTGACAAAGGCCTCTGAACCCGCACTGCATGGATTGGACGACGTTGCCTTTCTCGTGGCAGGCCACCCTGGCATGACGCCGCGCCCCATCGGCAAGGTCGCATCTGGCGGAGAGCTGTCACGGCTTTCCCTGGCCATCTCCGTGACCACCAGCGAACTGGGTACGGCACCCACCCTCGTTTTTGACGAAGTGGATTCCGGCGTCGGAGGGGCCGTGGCAGAAACGGTGGGTCGATTGATGCGGCAACTGGGGCGCGACCGGCAGGTGCTGGCAGTCACCCACTTGCCGCAGGTGGCAGCCTATGCAGACCACCACCTCATGGTGTCCAAACGTCGCGATGCGGCCGGAACCACCAGCACTGTCGCGCCGCTTTCGGGCGAGCAGCGGATTGCAGAAGTGGCCCGCATGCTCGGCGGTGAACACCCCACTGGAACCACCCTGGCGCATGCCAGCGAAATGCTGGGCCTTGCCGCTACCCCCCCAAAGGTGTGATGACCATGTCGCTGGAAATTGTGCTGATCACCGGGATGTCTGGCTCGGGAAAATCCGTGGCATTGCATGCGATGGAGGATTCCGGCTATTACTGCGTTGACAACCTGCCCCCTGAATTGCTCCCCGCCTTTGTGGCACTGGAACACAAGCACCACGGGAACCGCGTGGCAATCGCCATGGATGTGCGCAGCGCCACGTCACTACCGCAAGTACCCCGGGAACTGGACCGTCTGCGCAAACAGGGGGTGATTGTTCAGTCCATCTTCCTGGATGCCACCACAGAAACACTGGTTCGCCGTTTTTCTGAAACACGGCGTCGCCATCCTTTGTCGCATGATGATGTTCCAGATGGCCGTCGAGCACTCACGCAAGTGATTGAACTGGAGCGCGAGTTGCTGGCCGATCTGCGGGAGCAGGCACATGTCATAGACACCAGCACGATCAGGGCATCCCAGCTCCAGAGCTATGTCAAAGACCTGATGCCATCGGCGCCTGGGCAGCTCACACTGGTTTTCCAGTCGTTCGCATTCAAGCGGGGAATTCCCGTGGATGCCGACTATGTGTTCGACGTCCGGATGTTGCCCAACCCCCATTACGAGCCCGCGCTGCGCGATCTGACAGGACTGGATGCCCCCGTCGCGGACTTTCTACGCCAGCAGGTGGATGTGGGGCTGATGGGCCAGCACATCGAGAAATTTCTCTCCTATTGGCTGGACATGCTGGACCGAAACCACCGAAGCTATGTGACGGTAGCCGTCGGATGCACGGGCGGTCAGCACAGATCCGTCTATCTCGTGGAGCAATTGGCCCAGGCATTCAGCGACCGATGGACCGTTCTGCGGCGCCATCGCGAGTTGGATGGTCGCTGAAAACGGGTGCCACAGCGACGTCCCGCCGAAATTACAGCCCGGCCAGTAGCTTGCGAACGGGGGCAGGAAGACCCATGCCAGCGATCTGTTGCGCAGTAAACCAGCCTCCGCCATCGTCTGGTGTTGTCTTGCGATATTGCCGCACGATCACAGGATGCAAGTACAGATCACGATGGGTCAGCACATGAAGGAAGGGGGGCACCTCCTCCATGGTTTTCGCAGAGGGAAGCCCTGCTGCATCGCAAAATGCCGACACATCCGACCGAAGGGGAAAGATTGGCACGCAATACAGGCCAGCCCATATGCCTGCCGACGGGCGACGGGACAGCCAGAATTTTCCCGCAGGATCCTCCAGGACCATGAGCCACCACGATTCTGAGCGGCGCTTGAGCTTGCGCGTTCTCACGGGATACCGTTCGGGCTCCCCAGCGCGATGTGCGACGCACAAAGTCTGCAAAGGGCATTGCGGACAAGCGGGATTGCGAGGCATGCACAAGCTTGCCCCCAAATCCATCAAACCCTGGGTATAGCGCGGCATCGCCGCATCAATGTCCGCCGATGGCAACAAGGCCTGCGCATGTGCCCACAATGTCCGCTCATTCCGGGCCACGGCGAGATCCTCATCAAAACCCAGCACGCGTGTCAGCACCCTTCGCACGTTGGCGTCCAGGATGGGCGTGCGCTCCGCAAAACAGAAAGCCGCAATCGCGCCGGCCGTTGAGCGCCCAATTCCGGGCAGCGTAGCCAGCACCTGCGCACTGCGGGGAAAAACCCCACCGTGCTCGCTGACAACGGTCTGCGCACAGCGGTGGAGATTGCGTGCCCGGCTGTAGTACCCGAGGCCACTCCACAGAGCCATGACCTCATCCAGCGAGGCGTTGGCCAATGCGCTCACATCGGGGAACCGCTCCAAAAACCGTGCGTAATAGCCCAGCACCGTGCTGACCTGGGTTTGCTGCAGCATGATTTCAGACAGCCAGACCCGATAAGGATCGCGTGTCTGCTGCCAAGGCAGGTGGTTGCGTCCGTGGATTGCCTGCCAACGAACCACCCGCGTGGCAACATCTGTTTCCGAAAGAATCATGCAGGCATCAGTCCGGGGCGTTCTGTGGCCTCCGCCGAGACGGGCAACGCTATCAACTGGGCTGTCAGTTCGGTCAAGCGTCGTTCCAGTTGAATGAGTTCCTCTTCACCCGCCTCGATCTCTGAAATTCGCTCCACCAGGCCAGTGGCTGCATGCTGAATCCGGTCAACCGCCTCTATGCGTCTGGTAAAACTCCGACGGCGCTCACGCAACTGGGCGTCCAGTTGAGCCGTAGCAGACTTGCTCCACAACTCCAGATCATTGGCCGCCGACTCGTACACCGTGCGCAAACGCATGGCCAAGGCACGAACCAGGCGCTCGGCGAATTCAGGCTGCGCCAGCTTCAGGACATTGCCGACCCCAAGGTATTGCAGATGGCTCTGCTCAATCTGCGAGAGTTCCTGGACAAAGTGTTCGAGTTTCGGAGGGGGGGGCACCTGCAAAGAAAACCCGAATTCCGCATTCAACTGGCGAAACGTGCCCCCTAGCATCGCCTGTATTTCAATACTGGATGCTTGCGCTTTATCCATCGTTCCCCTGAGTTTTTCAAAGGTCTGGACGTAGATCTTGCGCACACCGAGCTTCAGCCCTTTTTGCTGGAGCATTTGCGCCAACTCGGTCAACTCCAGCTTGAGGGACTTCGCCCCCAACTGATGAAAAACCTCCCGCAACAGCTTGAGATGCACCACACGAACCGCCTGAATCTTGGCAGCGCTCATATCAAACTCGCGCTGTTCCTGCTCAACACGGTGGCGCATCGATGCGATCACCGAGGCATTTTTGCCCCTGAGACTTCGCAGTTCGGCCATCTGATCATCCAAATCCCTGCGACGAATGTTGATGACACGCGCAGTTTCAGCACGCAAACCCGCCACCCCCGTTGCCACGGCAGCACGCAGGATGGCTTGGCGACGGCCCATGATCCCCCTGGCAAGCGCCCCTTCCAATGAAGGCAGGCCGCTGGATTCGAGAAGAAGATCGTCACAGGTGATCTTTGCCAGCAGTCCCTTTTGTGCAGAAACAGGCACCACCTGCGCCAGCGGCACACCCAGCATTTCCGCAGAGATCGCGCATTGCCGATTCATCTGCGCAACGATTTCGTGCGGCGAATTGAGGGTGTCCCACAAGGTGTCAATCTTGTTGAGAACCACCAGCCGTGCTTCCAGGCTTTCAGCAGACGTCGCCAGGTGCTCTCGCCAGATCGCCAGGTCCGAACGGGTAACTCCCGTGTCTGCACTCAAGATGAATACCACCGCATGGGCCTGCGGAATGAGATTGACGGTCAACTCGGGCTCGGCGCCCACCGCATTCAATCCCGGGGTGTCCAGAATCACCAAACCTTGCTTCAGCAAGGGATGGGGGATATTGATGATGGCATGGCGCCACATCGGCACTTCCACCAAGCCATCCGCATCAGGCACCGGGTTGTCATCTGCCAGCTCGTCGTGCCAGAACCCAAGCGCCCGTGCGTTATCCAGCGTAACTTTTCGAACCTCGGCCACCTTCTCCAGCGCTTTGGCGATCTGGTCGGCATTGTTGACATCCAGCGGAATTTCCACCCAGCGATCGGGTTTCAACCGCCATTCGGCAAGGCCCTGCAGCTGCAACCGGGTATCGATTGGCAGCAGCCGAAGGCAGGGTGCCACCGAAGCGTCATAGCCCAATTCCGTGGGGCACATCGTCGTGCGGCCGGCGCTGGCAGGCATGATGCGACGGCCATAGCCGGCAAAGAAGATGGCGTTGATCAGCTCTGATTTGCCACGCGAGAACTCCGCAACAAAAGCCACCGTCACCTTATCGCTGCGCACCTGTGCTTCCAGGCGATTCAGCCGCTCCTGAACCGCAGCATCCATGAGCTCGTGATCAGACATCCACTCGGACAGACGGCGAATCTGGTGCGCAAACTCACGCCGCCAGAGGCCGTGCTCGTCGAACTGCTCGTTGAATGATGGTCCCACTTTGCTCCCGGAGTGCAATGCACGGTCTATGCGTAGATATTCGCAAAATATAGCATTGACGGTGTCGTGGATGCGCTCTATGTGCCGACTGCCAGCACCGCCCCGTTACGCGCGTTGGCATCGAGGACAAAAATAGCTGCTGCGCTGCCCCTGGCGAAGCAGCTGGATGGCGCTGCCACAGTGGTGGCAGGGAGCGCCATCCCGCCCATACACATTCGCTTCGTGCTGGAAATGCCCGGCCATCCCGTCGGCGCTGGAAAAGTCCTTCAGCGTACTGCCGCCAAGTTCCACCGCACGCGCCAACACCGTCCGGATGGCGTCAAAAAGCCTGCGCGCCCTCTGCGGACCTATGCGCTGCGCGGCCACGGTGGGACGAATGCCCGCCAGGTACAACACCTCGGACGCATAGATATTGCCCACACCCACGACCAGACGCCCCGCCAGCAACACCTGCTTGATGGGTGCACGACTCGCCTTGAGCCCTGTCTCGAAGGCGGGGTAGGTAAAGACGTCAGACAGCGGCTCCATCCCCAGTCCGCCCAACAATTTCTGTGCAACTGCAGTCTGCTCGTCTGCCGCATACACCACGGCACCAAAACGCCTGGGATCATGCAAGCGCAGCGTCCCCTGGGAGGTCATCACGTCGAAATGATCGTGCGCGCCCGGCGGGGGCAGATCAGGGCTGAAGCGCAGGCTTCCGGACATGCCCAGATGCAGCAGCAGCAGGCCGGAATCCAGATCCACCAGCAAATATTTGCCCCTTCGGCGTATCGAAACCACCTTGCGCCCCACCAGCGATTGCGGCGCACACCCCAACGGCCACCGCAATGGCTTGCCCACCCGAACCGACTCGATCCGAGCCCCGGCAATGGCCTGCGCAAAACTGCGGCGGGTGACTTCCACCTCGGGTAACTCAGGCATGCCGCCGCCTTGCAAACAGGTTGAAGAGCATGGATTATTATGACCCGATGGTGCCATCTCATCGCTTTCGAACAGCCCTCCTCACCGCCGCTCTGCTGGCAACAGCCACCACGGGATGGACGCAGTCCGGGGGACAACCGAGCAGCGCTGATGTTGCCCCCCCGCACATTCCCAGCGCACAGCTCGATGCCGAGCTTTTCTATGAAATTTTTCTGGGCGAGCTGACCACCCAGTCCGGAGATCCCGGAGCGGGTTACTCGCTGATGCTGGAAGCGGCGCGGCGCAGCGGAGACAGCGCCTTGTATCGGCGTGCCGCCGATATTGCCCTGCAAGCCCGGTCTGGCGACTACGCCTTGGCAGCGGCACGGGCATGGAAAGAGGCGCAGCCCCAATCGCGAGAAGCCAACCGCTACACGTTGCAGATTCTCATTGCACTCAACCGCATCGGCGAGACCCCGGAACTGCTGCGACAGGAGTTGGCGCAAATGCCCGCCGCCTCCAAAGCCGAGGCCCTGTCCGCCCTGCCCCAGATGTATGGCCGCGCCAGCGACAAGTCACTGGCGGCAAATGTAGTGGAGCGGGCGCTCACCGATGAACTTCTGCACCCCGCCACGGGTCCTGCAGCGTGGACCGCACTGGGCCGCATGCGCCTGGCGGCCGGCAACAAGGCGGGCGCCCTGGATGCGGCTCGCCAGGCACTGACGCTCGACGGAGCCAACACGGTTGCCATGCCGCTGGTCCTGGAGCTGATGGAAGAGAGGGTGACAGAAGCAGAGTTGCTGGTCACCACCCACCTTGCCAAACACCCCGACCCGGACCTGCGCACGGCATATGCCCGCGTCCTGCTGGGCCAGCAACGCTACCCAGCCGCACGCCAACAACTGGAGACAGTGACGCGCGACAAACCGGATCTGCGGGAAGCATGGCTTGCCCTTGCCACGCTGCAATTTCAGGACAACCGACTACGCAATGCGGAAAAATCACTGCAACGCTACATGGAGCTGACAAATGCCGCCACTTCAGACCCGGATCTGCAGCGGCGTGGGCTGACCCAGGCCTACCTTCTCTCGGCACAAATTGCCGAGAAGAACAAAGACTACGCCGCGGCCGAATCCTGGCTCGGGCGCATCGAAAACTCGGAAGAGATGCTCAGCGCACAACGCCGCCGCGCATCCCTGCTTGCACAACAGGGCAAACTTCCTCAGGCACGCGCCCTGCTGCGCGGACTGCCAGGAAATACCCCCAGCCATGCCCGCATGAAACTGCAGGCAGAGGTGCAGCTGCTACAGGAAATGCGCTTGTACAAGGAGGCTTTGGCCGTCCAGGCGGAACTGGTAGCCCAGGACCCGGAAGACAATGAACTGGTTTACGACCAGGCCATGCTGGCCGAAAAATCAGGCGATCCGGCCATGATGGAGCAGTTGCTGCGACAGCTGATTGAACGGAAGCCCGATTACCACCACGCCTACAACGCCTTGGGATACTCCCTCGCAGAACGGGGCTTGCGCCTGGAAGAAGCCAAAGGCCTGATCTCCAAGGCACTGGAATACGCGCCTGGCGATCCCTTCATCACAGACAGCCTGGGCTGGGTCGAATTTCGCCTCGGCAACAGCGCCGAGGCCTTGCGCCTGTTATCGATCGCCTTCAAGGCCCGGCCCGATGCTGAAATTGCAGCGCACCTTGGTGAAGTCCTCTGGAGCACCGGAAACCGGGCACAGGCCTCCAGTGTCTGGCGCGAAGGCTTGCGCCTGAACCCAGACAACGAAACACTCAAAGACACCCTGAAACGACTGGGAGCCATGCCCTGATGCCGCATGCCACGCCACAGGGTCTGCAGCCGCAAGGCGCAACCCAAAGGCTGCCCCACTGGTTTGCTTCCTTGCTCGCGGTTTTTGTTCTGCTGCTGGCCGGCTGCGCCCATCCGCCGGCCACACCAGAAAGCCCCTATCGCGCCCCGTGGACAGGACGCCTGGCATTGCAAGTGGAAGAAACGGCGTCGCAGTCTTTTTCTGCATCTTTTGAGCTCTCCGGATCGGCGCAGCAAGGCCAATTCGTCTTGTTCAACCCTCTTGGCAACACCCTCGCACGGATCCAGTGGAATGCCAGCCACGCAGAGATCACCACGGGCCAAAACACCCGGGAGTCCGAATCATTGGATGCCCTGCTGCGGGATGTGCTGGGCACGGATATTCCGGTCGCGGCACTGTTCAACTGGCTCGAAGGCACCCATGTGGATGCCGTTGGCTGGCAGGTCGATCTGTCGGCCATCTCCGCCGGGCGGTTGGTGGCGCAACGCCACACGCCGACGCCACAGGCCACATTGCGAATCATCCTGACCCGCTGATACCACTTCATGCTCGCCCTGTACGACGTGCCGGCTCCGGCCAAGCTCAACCTCTTCCTGCATATCACGGGCCGACGAACTGACGGCTACCACCTGATGCAGTCCGTCTTCATGTTGATCGACTGGTGCGATACCCTGCATTTCGAGTTGCGCAATGATGGCCGCATCACCCGCGAGGACCTTGGCCCTCCGCTTCCCGACATCGACCTGACCGTACGCGCAGCACAGGCCCTGCAAACAGCCACCACCTGCCCCCTGGGCGTTCACATCGGTGTGCAGAAAAGAGTCCCTGCGCAGGCGGGCATGGGCGGCGGCTCGTCAGACGCGGCCTCCACGCTGCTGGCCCTCAACCGCCTCTGGAAACTCAACCTGCCCCTCACCGCGCTGGAAGCGATCGGATTGAAACTGGGCGCCGACGTGCCATTTTTTTTGCGCGGCCGCAACGCCTGGGTAGAGGGAATTGGTGAGATAATCACGCCGCTTGAGAAGGCAAGTCAACTACCGCAAGCGAGCTTTGCAGTAGTGAAGCCCGAGGCGGGTCTGGAAACGAAATCAATTTTTTCTGCTCCCGATCTGAAACGTGATTCAGATAGTGCTACAATCTTAGGCTTTGCTGCAGCACACTACAATTTCGGTTGTAATGACTTGCAACCAGTTGCCCAGGCCTTGTGCCCCGAAGTGACCCAAGCCCTCCAGTGGCTCGAATCACGCGGTTTGCAAGGGCGAATGACCGGTTCAGGCAGTGCAGTGTTTGCGCAAATATCGCATGCTGTTGATCTGCAAAACGCCCCCAGTGGCTGGCAGGTCAGGACATGTGAAAATCTGATGGTTCATCCTCTGGCAGGATGGGCTTCAGGCAAGAATGAAGGTTGACTGCTTTGCAGTTGACCTGTGTAGGGGAGTCGCCAAGCTGGTTAAGGCACCGGATTTTGATTCCGGCATGCAAAGGTTCGAATCCTTTCTCCCCTGCCAAATTTCTTTTCGCGTACGGGCTCTTTTTTCAGACTGCTGGGACGCTATGCAAGCCAACCAACCCGACTTCATGGTTTTCACCGGCAATGCCAATCCTGGCATGGCAGCTGAAATTGCCCAACACCTTGGCACCACTCTGGGTGCTGCGGATGTGGGTCGCTTCTCCGACGGCGAAGTCACCGTCGAAATCAAACAGAACGTGCGGGCCCGCGACGTTTTCGTGGTGCAGTCCACCTGCGCACC
The DNA here is from genome assembly GCF_058797075.1 of Acidovorax sp. GW823-FHT02H02. Lineage (NCBI taxonomy): Bacteria > Pseudomonadati > Pseudomonadota > Betaproteobacteria > Burkholderiales > Comamonadaceae > Acidovorax > Acidovorax sp. GW823-FHT02H02. Next base: position 64,014 of record NZ_JBXAJH010000017.1, read on the forward strand.
CACCAACGAAAACCTCATGGAGCTGCTGATCATGGTGGATGCGCTCAAACGCGCCTCCGCAGAGCGCATCAGCGCCGTGATCCCCTACTTCGGCTATGCCCGCCAGGATCGCCGTCCCCGCTCCAGCCGGGTTCCGATCTCTGCCAAGGTGGTCGCCAACATGCTGCAGGCCGTAGGCGTGGCCCGTGTGCTGACCATGGACCTGCATGCCGACCAGATCCAGGGCTTCTTCGACATTCCCGTCGACAACATCTACGCGTCGCCCGTTCTGCTGGGCGATCTGCGCCAGAAGAACTACGAAGACCTGATCGTCGTTTCGCCCGATGTGGGCGGAGTGGTGCGCGCCCGGGCCCTTGCCAAGCAGCTCGGCTGCGACCTGGCCATCATCGACAAGCGTCGCCCCAAGGCCAACGTGTCCGAAGTGATGCATGTGATCGGCGAGATCGAAGGCCGCAACTGCGTGATCATGGATGACATGATCGACACCGCCGGCACCTTGGTGAAGGCCGCCGAGGTACTCAAGGAGCGTGGTGCCAAGAAGGTGTATGCCTACTGCACCCATCCCATTTTCTCGGGCCCCGCCATTGAACGCATCGCCCAGGGCTCTGCCCTCGACGAAGTGGTGGTGACCAATACCATCCCTTTGAACGATAACGCCAAGGGATGCACCAAAATCCGCCAGCTCTCCGTGGCTCCGCTGATCGCCGAGACGATCCAGCGCATTGCCAAGGGTGAGTCGGTGATGAGTTTGTTCTCGGACCAAGAGAATCTTTTCTGAGCGTCGGCCCCGCCTCTCGCGAGGCATGGTGGTTGTCGCCGGTTCAGATGCTTGCAAGCCTCCCTCGGGAGGCTTGCCTGTTCGGGGGCATTGTTGTGGGCTTGCCGCCATCCGGGCGCAACAAGCCTTTTTTCAACAGGGAATGACTGGTCGCGGTCGTCCCTTTTCAGGAGCTAACTATGAACTTCGTCGCTTTTGAGCGCGCCAAGCAGGGTACGGGTGCGAGCCGCCGTCTGCGCAATTCGGGCAAGACGCCTGGCATCGTGTATGGCGGTTCCGCCGAACCTCAACTCATCGAGATCGACCACAACGCACTGTGGCACGCCCTCAAGAAGGAAGCCTTCCACTCCAGCGTGCTGGACATGGAACTGGCCGGCACCACCTCCAAGGTGCTGCTGCGTGACGTGCAATACCACCCCTACAAGCAACTGGTGCTGCACATCGACTTCCAGCGCGTGGACGAAAAGACCAAGCTGCACATGAAGGTGCCACTGCACTACAGCGGCGCCGAAGAATCCGACGCAGTCAAGGTGGACAAGTGCCTGGTGAACCCCATCGTGAACGAACTCGACGTGACCTGCATGCCTTCGGACCTGCCAGAGTTCATTGCCGTGGACCTGAGCACGCTGAAGAAGGGTGTTTCCCTGCACCTCAAGGACATCAAGCTGCCCAAGGGCGTGAACGCCGTGATCCGTGGCGGCCAGAACAACAACCCCGTGCTGGTTTCCGTGGCCAACCCCGTGGTGGAAGTGGCTGCACCTGCTGCCGACGCAGCACCTGCCGCCGATGCCAAGGGCAAGGGCAAGGGCAAGAAATAAGACCGGCGCACCGGTCTCTGCGGCCTGCCTCGGCAGCGCCGCATCCAACGGCCCACCTGTGTGGGCCGTTTTCATTGGTAGCTACCGATAATTGCGCACATGATCAAACTGTTTGTGGGCCTGGGCAACCCGGGGCCCGACTACGAGGCCACCCGCCACAACGCGGGGTTCTGGTGGATAGATGCACTGGCGCGCGAACTCAAGGCCACGCTGGTGCCCGAGCGCAGCTACCACGGCCTGGTGGCCCGCACCAGCGTGCATGGCCAGAGTGTCTGGCTGTTGCAGCCCCAGACCTTCATGAACCTGTCAGGGAAATCGGTGGCCTCGCTGGCGCGGTTCTTCAAGATCCAGCCCGAGGAAATCCTGGTGGCGCACGATGAACTGGACATTGCGCCCGGCCAGGTGAAGCTCAAGCGCGGTGGCAGCCATGCCGGGCACAACGGACTGCGGGACATCCATGCCCAACTCGGTTCACCCGATTACTGGCGCCTGCGCATCGGCATCGGCCATCCAGGCGTCAAGGCCGAAGTGGCCAACTGGGTGCTGAAAAAACCCTCGCCCGACCAGCGCACCCTGATCGAGGACAGCATCCAGCATTCGCTCAAGGCCCATGCCGCCATGCTGGCGGGCGACATGGAAAAAGCCACGCTGCTGGTCCATACCACCAAACCCCCGCGTCCCAAGCCGCCGCGCCCCGAAGGCCAGTGACATTCCGCAGCGGCTGCACCCTCGGGAACTACTATTTTTATAGCGCCTGGCACTGAATGGACAAGTGCCAGAGGCACTAAACCCTCAAACCTTGGTGGCCGCCTGCAGCCTCTGGAACTTCTGCCACAGTGTTTCCCGGCTCTCCACATGCCGGGGGTCCACCGGGATGCACGCCACCGGGCACAGCTGCACGCACTGGGGCTCGTCGAAGTGGCCCACGCATTCCGTGCACTTGTCGGGGTCGATCTCGTAGATTTCCTCGCCCACAGAGATGGCCTGATTCGGGCACTCGGGCTCGCACACATCGCAGTTGATGCACTCGTCGGTGATCCTCAGCGCCATGCGGACCTCCCTGCGGAAAGCGGGCAGGCCGGATGCGGATACGGAGAGTTCAAGAAGACGGTCATGCCTTGGATTATCCCGCGCCCCTGCCCTGCACCGCCTGGACCTGCGGCACAACACACCACTGCGATCATGGGTGCTTTGCCGGTATGCTGCGCAGGCCGCCTTCTCCAACCGGCTGAAGCACACGGACAAGCACCACCCGCACCAACCCATGGGTTTCTTTCGTTTCAAGCGATTCCTGACCCTTCTGGCCACGCTGCTCGGTGCATCGGTGGTCGTGTTCCTGGTGCTGGACATCCTGCCGGGCAATGCCGCCCAGGTGCTCATGGGGCCCGATGCCTCGCCCGACGCGGTGGCCGCCCTTGCCACCCAACTGGGGCTGGACCAGCCCGCTGCGCAGCGCTACTGGCAATGGATGAGCGGCCTGCTGGTGGGCGAGATGGGCGACAGCTACACCTATGGCAGCCCGGTGCTGGAACTGGTGCTGGAGCGCCTGGCGCTGACGGTACCGCTGGCGCTGATGGCCATGGTGCTCAGCACGGTGCTGGCGCTCGCGGCCGGCCTTTACGCCGCCGCGCGCCACAACCGCTGGGGCGATGTGGGCACGATGGGCCTGGCCCAGCTGGGCATTGCCATCCCCAATTTCTGGTTCGCCATCCTGCTGATTTTGCTGTTCTCGGTGAAGCTGCAGTGGTTTGCCGCCGGCGGGTTCCCGGGTTGGACCGAAGACAGCGGTGGCAGCCCGCTGGCAGCCCTGAAGGCGCTGCTGCTGCCGGCCATCGCCCTGGCCGTGGTGCAGGCGGCCATTCTGGCGCGCATCACGCGCTCGGCCGTGCTGGATGTGCTGCGCGAGGATTTCGTGCGCACCGCGCGCGCCAAGGGCCTTTCGCGGCGGGCGGCGCTGTGGGGCCATGTGCTGCGCAACGCCATGATCCCGGTCATCACCGTGATGGGCCTGCAGTTCGCCAACCTGCTGGCCGGCACCATCGTGGTGGAGAACGTGTTTTATCTGCCAGGCCTGGGCCGGCTGATCTTCCAGTCGATCGCCAACCGCGACCTGATCGTGGTGCGCAACTGCGTGATGCTGCTGGCGGCCATGGTGGTGGTGGTGAACTTTGTGGTGGACCTGCTGTACGCAGTGATTGACCCCCGGGTAAAGGCCAGCGACATATGAATCAGTCCGCCGCCACCAGCACCCCGCCCGCCCCGGCCCTGACTGCGGGCTGGCTGCGTCGCGCCCTGCGCCACCGCAGCTTTGTTGCCGGTGCGGTGCTGGTGTTGCTGCTGCTGGCCGCCGCGGCCCTGTCGCTGGTCTGGACGCCCTGGTCGCCCTACGACATGGACCTGCCGGCCAAGCTGCAGCGGCCCAGCAGCCAGCACTGGCTGGGCACCGATGCCTTTGGCCGCGACGTGGCCTCGCTGCTGCTGGTGGGCGCGCGCAACTCGCTCCTGGTGGGCGTGATCGCGGTGGGCATTGGCATGGGCCTGGGCGTGGCACTCGGGCTGCTTGCCGCCGCGCGGCGTGGCTGGGTGGAAGAAGCCATCATGCGCCTGGCCGACTTCACCTTCGCCTTTCCGGCCATCCTGTCGGCCATCATGATGACGGCGGTGTTTGGCGCGGGCACCATCAACTCGATCATCGCCATCGGCATCTTCAACATTCCCACCTTTGCGCGGGTGACGCGGGCTTCGGCCAACGCCGTGGGGTCGCGCGATTTCATCCTGGCGGCACGGGCCTGCGGCAAGGGCAGTGTGCGCATCACGCTCGAGCATGTGCTGCCCAACATCGCCTCGGTGCTGATCGTGCAGGCCACGGTGCAGTTCGCCATTGCCATCCTGGCCGAGGCGGCGCTGTCGTACCTGGGCCTGGGCACGCAGCCGCCGCAGCCGTCCTGGGGCCGCATGCTCAGCGACGCCCAGACCCTGATGTTCCAGGCGCCGCTGCTGGCCGTGTGGCCCGGCGTGGCCATTGCCCTGGCCGTGCTGGGCCTGAACCTGCTGGGCGACGGCCTGCGCGACCTGCTCGACCCCCGCCTGACCCGCCAACGCTGATGCCGACCGACCACCCACCCACCGCACCCATGCCCTTGCTGCAGGTCACCCAGCTGTGCATTCGCCTGCACACCCACCGGGGCACCGCCGATGCAGTGCGCGGCATCGACTTCACGCTGCGTCGCGGCGAAACCCTGGGCCTGGTGGGCGAATCGGGCTGCGGCAAGTCGCTCACCGCCCTGGCGCTCATGGGCCTGCTGCCCGAAGCCGCACAGGCCAGCGGCAGCATTCTTCTGGATGGGCAGGAACTGGTAGGGCTGGACGACGCCGCGCTGTGCCGCCTGCGCGGCAACCGCATCGGCATGGTTTTCCAGGAGCCCATGACGGCGCTGAACCCCGTGCACCGCATTGGCGACCAGGTGGCCGAGCCGCTGCGGCTGCACCGCGGCCTGGGCCGCACAGCCGCACGCCGCGAGGCCCTGGCCCTGCTGGAGCGCGTGGGCATTGCCGACGCCGCCCGGCGCCTGGACGACTACCCGCACCAGTTTTCGGGCGGGCAGCGCCAGCGCATCACCATTGCCATGGCGCTGGCCTGCGGGCCCGATCTGCTGATTGCCGACGAGCCCACCACGGCGCTCGACGTGACCGTGCAGCAGCAGATCCTTCAGCTCGTCGGCGACCTGGTGGCCGAGCGTGGCATGGCGCTGATCCTGATCTCGCACGACCTGGGCGTGATTGCGCAGAACGCGGACCGCATGCTGGTGATGTATGGCGGCAGCGTGGTGGAGAGCGGCCCCACGGAGGCAGTTTTTTCGGCCATGGCCCACCCCTATACGCGCGGCCTGTTTGCGGCGCGCCCGCAGCTGGTGCCGCGCCGCGCCGGCGAACGCCCCCGCCTGTCCACCATCGCGGGCACCGTGCCCGAGCTGGCCCACCTGCCCGCCGGCTGCCCCTTTGCCGGGCGCTGCGGTTTCACCGTGGCCGCCTGCCACAGCACCGCACCGCCGCCCGTGCCGCTGGCGGCTGGGGGTGCGGGGCACCTGGCACGCTGCATCCGGCTGGATGCGGTGGCCGCCGCGCAAGAGGCCAACGCATGAATTCCGCAAACACTGCTGAATCGATAGCTTCTGGCGCGCACTCCATAAACGCCACAGAGCCATCTGACTCAAAAATTCCCGCCACTTCGCAGCCCCCCCTGCTGCAGGTCACGCAACTGGTGCGCCACTACCCGCTGCCGCGCACGCACCTGTGTCAAACGCCGCAGCAGGTACAGGCCCTGCAGGGCGTGGACTTGCGCGTGGAGTCGGGCCGCAGCCTGGGCATCGTGGGCGAATCGGGCTCGGGCAAGTCCACGCTGGCCCGACTGGTGATGGCGCTCGACACCCCCACCGCCGGCACGGTGCACCTGCTCGGTCGCGACCTGCACCGCCTGCCCGCCGCCGAGCTGCGGCATGCGCGGCGCGACTTCCAGATGGTGTTCCAGGACCCCTATGGCTCGCTGGACCCGCACCAGAAGGTGGAGCGCATCGTCACCGAGCCGCTGCAGGCCCAGGGCCGCACCAGCCGTGCCGAACAGCGCGAGCAGGCCGCGCAGGTGCTGGCGCAGGTGGGCCTGCGCAGCACCGACCTGGGCAAATACCCGCACGAGTTCTCGGGCGGCCAGCGCCAGCGCATCGCGATTGCGCGTGCGCTCATCACCCACCCCCGCCTCATCGTGGCCGACGAGCCCGTGAGCGCGCTCGATGTCTCGGTGCAGGCGCAGGTGCTCAACCTGATGCTGGATTTGCAGCAGCAGTTCGGCATCACCTACCTGCTCATCAGCCACGACCTGGCCGTGGTGAACCACCTGTGCGACGAGGTGGTGGTGCTATACCAGGGGCGCATCGTGGAGCGCGGCACGCCCGAGGAACTGCTGTTCAATGCGCAGCACCCCTACACCCGTGCCCTGGTCAGCGCCGTGCCGCGCATCGAGCCGGGGCGCGCCCGGGCACTCCGGGCAGAAATGGCACAAGGGGCCGGCGAAGCCCTGCGCCCCATGGTGTAAAAAGAATCCTTTCTGACCAAGGGCGCCCCTGCAAGCGGGCCCCATCGACCTGTTTCGCCTGGAGAACCCGAACATGCTGAACCGCCGCTCCGTCCTGGCCACTGGCGCCATCGCTGCCGCCCCCCTGGCTGCGCCCTGGGGCGCCCTGGCCAAAACCAGCAAGGACAGCGTGGTGCTGGCCATGACGCTGGAGCCACCAGGGCTGGACCCCACGGCCGGCGCCGCCTCGGCCATTGCCGAGATCGTGCACTACAACATCTTCGAGACGCTCACCAAGATCAACGCCGACGGCAGCGTGTCGCCGCTGCTGGCGGAGAGCTGGGAGGTGTCGCCCGATCTGCGAACCTACACCCTGCGCCTGCGCCGGGGGGTGAAGTTCAGCAATGGCGTGCCGTTCACTGCCAGCGCGGTCAAGTTTTCGTTCGACCGTGCGGGCAGCGACAAGAGCACCAACAAGGACAAGCGCACCTTTGCCAACCTCACCACCCAGGTGGTGGACGACCACACCGTGGTCATCATCAACAAAGACATCGACCCCGACTTCCTGTTCGTGCTGGGCCAGGCCACGGCCATCATCGCCGAGCCCCAAAGCGCCGCCACCAACGCCACCCGGCCCGTAGGCACCGGCCCCTACGTGCTGGGCGCCTGGAACCGGGGTGCGTCCATCACGCTGAACGCGTGGCCAGGTTTTCGGGCACCCGGCAGCATCCGGATGCGCCGGGCCACATTCCGCTTCATCTCCGACCCCGCCGCCCAGGTGGCGGCGCTGCTGGCGGGCGATGTGGACCTGTTCGCCCGCGTCACGCCGCGCAGCGTGGCCCAGTTCAAGGCCAATCCGCGCTTTCAGGTGGTGGTGAGCGGCTCGCGCGCCAAGACCATCCTGGCCATCAACAACAACCGAAAGCCCCTGAACGACGTGCGCGTGCGCCGCGCCATCGCCGCCGCCATCGACCGCAAGGCCGTCATCGAAGGTGCAGGCGACGGCTTTGGCGTGCCCATTGGCAGCCACTATGTGCCGGGCGCATTTGGCTATGTGGACACCACGGGCATCAACCCCTTTGACATCGACAAGGCCAGGAAACTGCTGGCCGAGGCCGGCGTCAAGACCCCGCTGGAGCTTACGCTCACCCTGCCTCCGCCGCCCTACGCCCGCCAGGGCGGCGAGGTGATCGCGGCGCAGCTGGCCAAGATCGGCATCGTGTGCAAGCTCCAGAACGTGGAATGGGCCCAGTGGCTCAGCGGCACCTACGGCAACAAGAACTACGACCTCACGCTCATCTCGCATGTCGAGCCCTTCGACCTGGGCAACTTTGCCAAGCCCGACTACTACTGGGGCTACAACTCGCCGCAGTTCAACACGCTGTTCGACAAGATCAAGAACACCCCCCGCCCGGCCGACCGTGCCCGCCTGCTGGGCGACGCGCAGCGCCTGCTGGCCGAAGAGGCCGTGCACGGTTTCCTCTACCAGCCGCAATGGGTGACGGTGGCGAACAAGAACCTCCGGGGGCTGTGGAAAGACATGCCCATCTTCGTGAACGATCTCTCGGCCCTTTCCTGGTCCTGACACCGGCGCCACCCGCACCATGAGCGCCCTGCACGACCTGCCCGCCCACGCCCTGCTCGCGGCCTATCGCCAGCGCACCCTGTCCCCGGTCGATGTGGTCGCCGATGTGCTGGCCCACATCGGGCGCTGGGAGCCCCACATCCAGGCCACCTACCTGCTGCGCCCCGACGCCGCCCTGGCGCAGGCCAGGGCATCCGAGGCCCGCTGGCTGCGCGGCGCACCCCTGGGTGCGCTCGATGGCGTGCCCGCCACCATCAAGGAAAACATCGCTACGCGCGGCGACCCCATGCCCCTGGGCACCGCGGCCACCGCGCTGCTGCCCGCGGCCGCCGACGCCCCGCCCGCCGCGCGCCTGCGCGAAGCCGGCGCCGTGGTCGTGGCCAAGACCACCATGCCCGACTACGGCATGCTGTCTTCGGGACTGTCGAGCTTTCACCCGCTGGCGCGCAACCCCTGGGACCTCTCCAAAGGCCCCGGTGGCTCCAGCGCCGGGGCGGGCGCTGCCGCTGCCGCCGGCTATGGCCCGCTGCACATCGGCACCGACATCGGCGGCTCGCTGCGCCTGCCGGCCAGCTGGTGCGGCATCTTCAGCCTGAAACCCAGCCTGGGCCGCATTCCCATCGACCCGCCCTACACCGGCCGCGCCGCCGGCCCCATGACGCGCACGGTGGCGGACGCCGCACTGATGATGCAGGTGCTGAGCCAGAGCGACGCGCGCGACAGCATGGCCCTGCCCGCGCAGGACATCGCCTGGGGCCGGTTCGACCAGGGTGTCGAACACCTTCGTGGTCTGCGCATCGGCCTGCTGCTGGAGGCGGGCTGCGGCCTCGCCGTCGAGCCCGAGGTGCGCGCCGCCATCGAGCAGGCGGCCCGCTGGCTAGAGCAGGCCGGCGCCCACATCGTGCCCATGCAGCCCTTCATGACCCAGGCCATGCTCGACGGCATGGACCATTTCTGGCGCATGCGCTCGTACATCGACCTGCAGGCCCTGCCCGCCGCGCAGCAGGGCAAGGTGCTGCCCTACATCCGCGCCTGGGCCGACAGCGCCGCGGGCCTGAGCGGCACCGCAGTGTTCCACGCCAGCCAGCAGTTCCACCTGACCCGCCTGGCCACTGTGCGTGCCTGCAACGCCTTCGACTACGTGATATCGCCCGTGGCGCCCATGCCGGCATTTGCGGCCGAGCTGCCCTCGCCCACCGACGACCCGCTGCGTCCGCTGGAGCACATCGGCTTCACCGTGCCCTTCAACATGTCGGAGCAGCCCGCTGCGTCGGTGAACTGCGGCTACACCACGGGCCTGCATCCCTTGCCCATTGGCCTGCAGATCGCCGGGCGGCGCTTTGACGACCTGGGCGTGCTGCAACTGGCCCACGCGTTCGAGCAGATCCGCCCACCGCAACGCGCCTGGCCCCAGCCGCCGGGGATATAAACAGGCCATGGACATTCTCACCCTCGCCCTCCTGATCGCCATCGGCAGCTACATCCTCAACCACCAGCAGCAACGCAAGCGCATTGCCCTGCTGGCCAGCCACCTGGGCCATTACCAGATCGAAAAGCTCATGGAGACCCTGACCGAGGGCTATCTGCGCGCGCTGGGCGAGAGCACGCCCGAGCGGCGCGACCAGATCTGGAGCCTGCTGGGCAGCACCGAGTCGCAGCTGAGCGAGCAGTTCAACCGATTCGCCGCCGAGTTCTCCCAGGTGAACGAGGCCGACGCCCGCGTCAGCCGCTTCGCCATGGCGGTTCCATTTGCCAGCCAGCTGTTTCCCGCCACCACCTTCGACATGCGCCAGGCCCTGGCGATCCACGCCCGGGGCATCGAGAACATGGTCCGCAACGCGGCGCACCTGGCCCCGCGCGACAAGGCCTTCACGATGTCGGCCGAGCTGTTCCTGATGCAGCACACCTGCCACTGGTTCTGCAAGTCCAAGACCATCGCCACGGCGCGCATGCTGGCGCGGCACAAGACGCCGTATGAGCAGCTGGTGAATTCAGTGTCGGCGCAGACCCGCAGCGCCTATCTGGCACTGGTAAGGGGCGACAAGGGCGTCAAGCGGCCCTGACGCCTTCGGCGCGCTGCAGCCGGGTCTGGTCGTACACGGGCTGGGCCGGCATGCCGGCCAGGTGCTGCGTGTCAGCCCAACGCACGATCTCTATGGCATCGCCCTGCAGGCGCACGTGGTTCAGGCCCGCGTTGGGAATATCGCTCTGGCGCGGACCGCCCAGTCCCAGGCCGCGCGCGGTGCGCCACACCATGTCGAGCACGCCACCGTGCGTGACCACGATGACGGTCTGCCCCGCATGCTGGTGGGCCAGGCCGCGCAGCGCCTCCATCACCCGTGCGTGGAACTGCCGCGCGGTCTCGCCGCCGGGCATGCTGCCATCGGCATCGAAGCGCAGCCACTGCGCCCAGGCCGATGCGTGCTGCACCTTGATGTCGTCCACGCGCAGGCCATCCACCACGCCAAAATGCTGCTCGCGCAGGCGCGGGTCGGTCAGGGCGTCGAGCGACAGCTGCGGCAGCAACGCCGCCAGCGCGGGCTGTGCCGTCTGCCGGGTGCGGATGAGGTCGCTGCACACCAGATGATCGACCGCCAGGTTCTCCGCCACCAGGCGCTGCGCCAGGCGGTGCGCCTGCGCGTGCCCGGTGGCGTTCAGCGGCACATCCACCTGGCCCTGGAAGCGCAACTCGCGGTTCCAGTCGGTTTCACCATAGCGGATGAGGAGGAGTTCGGTCATACGCCCATTATCAAACCCGCACATGACAATTCAAGCATTTTTTGATTTTAGCGCTTATGCAACAAGCGCCAGCAGCTATTGATTTGATAGTCTGCTGATGGTGCGATCTGCCGCTTAGCGGCGGGGCCGTTGCAGGCTTCAGCGCTCGGCCGTGGCCAGCCGCACCGCCAGGCCCAGAAACACCAGGCCAGCCACGCGGTTGAGCACGGTCTGCGCGCGCGCCGAGCGTTGCAGCAGTGCCCCGAAGCCCCCGGAAAAGCAGGCGATGGCCCCGAACACCAGCAGCGTGGCCAGCATGAACACCACCCCCAGCAGCATGAGCTGCAGCGCCACGCTGCCGCGCGCAGGGTCGGCGAACTGCGGCAAAAAGGCCAGGAAGAACACCAGCACCTTGGGGTTGGTGAGGTTCATGACCATGCCGCGCCCCACCATGCGCCCCAGGCTGGGGCCACCCTGCTTGCCCTGGCCCGTGGCGACGGCGGACTCCTGGGCCGTGGCGGCGGGCGCCCGCAGGGCCTGCCACGCCAGATAGGCCAGATAGGCCGCGCCGCAGTACTTGAGCACGGTGAACGCCATGGCCGATGCGGCAAACACGGCCGCCAGCCCCAGGGCCACCGCTGCGGTGTGCACCACGAGGCCGGCGCACAGGCCCACCACCACCGCCATGCCGGCGCGCCAGCCGCGCTGGGCCGATTGCAGCAGCACAAACAGATTGTCAGGGCCGGGCGTCAGGCCCAGCAGCACCGACACGCCAAAGAAAGTGAGCAGGGTTTCGAAAGCAGGCATGGCCAGGAGAATCTACAAATGCGGAGTTGTCCATTGTGCCAACGTCGCGGCACAAACCCTCCGCAAGCTGCCACCGCATCGGCCGATGCGTCACGCGTCCAGCCCTTGCCGGGCGAGATCTGCGCGCAGATGCGGTGGCTGTCCACCGGGCTGCGCCCGCAATACCAGGGCGGCGGCGCAGGTCAGGCCGTGACAATCCAGCCCTCCAGGCCATCCAGCCCCTGGGGCAAGCCATAGAGCGCATCGCCCGCCGCATGGCGCTGCTGCGCCCAGGCCGCCTGCAAGAGGCACAGCACGGCGTCCAGGCGGTCGCCGCTGGCATCATCCACCAGCGCATCGCGCTGGGCATGGCTGAGCTTGAGCCGCAGGCCCAGGCGGGTCTGGCCCATCTCGAGTGCATGCACCAGGTCCTTGCGCGCGATCAGCCGGTCGGGCGTCTGTTTGGCGCGGTCATCGCTCTTGTAGCTGCGGCGCGCCAGGATTTCGCGGGCCAGCAGGCCGGGATAGGCTTCCAGCGCCACGCGCTGCGGGTCGCCGGGGTGCAGGCCGGGCAGGTGCACGCCCGCATCCAGCAGCAACGGCACGCCGGCGTGCAGCATGTAGGCCACGGGCGGGTTGACCCATTTCATGGAGGGGCTGGAGCCCGCGGGAGCGTCGGTGGCCCGGTGGGCAAACTTGCCGCCCACGGGGCGCGCGTCACAGAACGCAGCGAACTGGTCGCGGATCTGCGCCCGCGTGAGCCTGCGGTAGTGCTGCATGCACGCATGCCACTGCAGCGGCCAGCCCAGCGCCTGCACCAGCGCGCGCGGCAGGCCAAAGGGTAGATCAAAACCACCCACCCAGGCACGCGGCTGGGCCAGCCGGCGCGCAAAGCCATCGAGGGTGTCGAAAGTTTCCAGCCCCCGCAGCTGCACCCGCGTTGCCACGCGCTGGCCCAGCGCCAGCACGATGGGCTTGCGCCGGCTGGGGCTGCTGGAAAAATCGCAGCCCAGCAGCATGGGGGTGGCCAGGTCGGTCGTCATGGGCACAGGTCACAGATCGCAGAAGCAGGAATGCAAAAGGCCGCAGCACGCTGTTAGCGGCTGCGGCCAAGGAATGGATTGGCCCCCATCAACCATTAAAAGCGGGGTTGATTTGCGTAGCGAGCCAGCCTAGTCTGGGTCGATGCGCGCAGCCGTACTCCCGTACAGCGAGCACAGCAGGCCCGGAATCGGCTGGCGCAGTAGCAAAGCAAGCCCGCTTTTCAGGCGCGGCCGATAATGCTCGCCGTCGCCATCAGCTCTTCGAGCAGCGCAAACGACACCTTGCCCGACACCGCATACGGGTCGAGTTCGGGTTTTTCGGAATATTTGAGCAGGATGGAGTGGTTGATCTTGGACAGGTTCACCTGCCCCATGGTCCAGCCGCCAAAGCGCCGCTCGGCGATCTCTTCGTAGTGCAGCAGCTCCACGTTCTGGTGGCGCGGGTCGCGCTGGATGTGGCCATAGAGTTCGTTGACGGCCGAGCGCCCGCCCTCGATGGCCTGCAGGAAGACCCCGCCGCCATAGCACAGGATGCCGGTGATGCCGCAGCCCGGGTTGTGCTGGCGCGACTGGGTGAGGATGGCCTCGATGGCGGCAGGCGAAGTGTCCACCGCACGGCTGGCATAGAGCAGGCGTACGAGCATGTCAGTTCCTTCCTGGAATGAGCGAGAGGAATTCGCGGCGCAGGGCGCTGTCCTTGAGGAACACGCCGCGCATCACGGAGTTGATCATCTTGCTGTCCATGTCGCGCACACCGCGCCAGGACATGCAGAAGTGGCTGGCCTCCATCACGATGGCCAGGCCGTCGGGCTGGGTTTTTTCCATGATGAGATCGGCCAGCTGCACCACGGCCTCTTCCTGGATCTGCGGACGGCCCATGACCCAGTCGACGATGCGGGCGTATTTGGACAGACCGATCACGTTGGTGTGCTCGTTGGGCATGATGCCGATCCAGATCTTGCCCATGACAGGGCAGAAATGGTGGCTGCAGGCACTGCGCACCGTGAGCGGCCCCACAATCATGAGTTCGTTGAGGTGCTCGGCGTTGGGAAACTCGGTAATGGGTGGCGCCTGCACATAGCGGCCCTTGAACACCTCGTTGAGGTACATCTTGGCAACGCGGCGCGCGGTGTTGTTGGTGTTGTGGTCGTCCTGGGTGTTGATGACCAGGCTGTCGAGCACGCCCTGCATCTTCACCTCGACCTCGTCGAGCAGCCGCTCCAGCTCGCCGGGCTCGATGAATTCGGCAATGTTGTCGTTGGCGTTGAAGCGCTTGCGCGCCGCGGCGATGCGCTCGCGGATCTTCACGGAAACAGGCGTGCCTTCATCCGGCGGAATGGGCGTCATATCGGCAACTGGTTGACTGGACATGGCTGCATCCTACCAGTGAATGTCAGCCTCCCGGCTTCAAGGGTTTTAGCCCTCTAGCTCTTATAAAACAAGCGTCAACAGCTACTTATTCAATAGCAAACCAATACGTATGCGCTCAGTACCGGTTCCCCGTGATCCACAGGGCCAGGCGCATCAGGCCAAAGGCCACGCGGTCGAGCACACGCTGGCGCAGGGGGCGGCCGGCATAGCGGGCCGGGTCCATGCGCCGCCCGGCATGCTGCATGGCATGCACCAGGCGCTGGCGCAGGTCAACGGCAAAGGCGGCATCTTCGACCACCACATTGGCCTCGCGCGCCAGCAGCAGGCTCAAAGGATCGAGGTTGGACGAGCCCACCGTGGCCCAGGGTTTGTCGCCGTGGGCGTCGATCACCGCCACCTTGGCGTGCAGGAAGCTGGGCTCGTATTCGTGGATCTCCACCCCGGCCGCCAGCAGCGCGCCATACACCGGCCGCGCCGCGTGGTACTGCATGAAATATTCGTAGCGTCCCTGCAGCAGCAGCTGCACGCGCACACCCCGACGGGCCGCCAGGACCAGGGCGCGGCGCAGTTTGCCGCCGGGCACGAAATAGGCGTTGGCGATGATGATCTCGTGGCGCGCGGCGCCAATGGCGCGCCGGTAGGCCTTCTCGATGCGGCTGCGGTTGCGCACGTTGTCGCGCAGCACCAGCGCCGCCCGCATGCCGGGTGCGTCCGGGTCGTGCTGCGCGGCGTGCCGGGTGGCACTGGCGGCCCGCAGGTCGCGCACGGCCTGCGGCAAACGGTGCAGGCGCACGTCGCGCACCGCCTGCAGGCGCCACCACAGGCGCTCCATGGTCTGGCTGGCCTGCCCCGCCAGGGAACCGGTGGCCTGCACGGCAAAATCAAACCGCGGCGCATCCAGCTCGCCATGGTTGGGGTCGTACAGGTCGTCCAGCACATTGATGCCGCCGCAAAACACCAGCAGGCCATCGACCACGCACAGCTTGCGGTGCAGGCGGCGCCAGCGGTTGGGCAGCAGCAGCCCCAGCGGCCCCAGCGGCGAATACACCCGCACCTGCACACCCGCCGCCCGCAGGCGCTGCTGCCAGGCCTTGGGCAGTGGCCCGGTGCCCACGCCATCCACCACCAGGTGGGTGCGCACGCCGCGCTGCCCGGCGCGGATCAGCGCCTCGGCCACCTGCGCGCCCGCGCCGGTGCAATCAAAGATGTAGGTCTCGAACTGGATATCGGAAAACGCCGCATCCATAGCCTCGATCAGGGCCGGAAACAGTTCCTGCGCTCCCTGCAGCAGGCGCACCCGGTGGTCTTTGGCGAAATCGGCCACCCGCTTCATCGGCCGCTCAAAGTCTGAACTCGGCAATCAGCGGCAGATGGTCGGACATGCGCCACCAGATGCGCCCACGCGGCACATGCAGCCCGATGGGCGACAGCCCGCGCACATAGACATGGTCCAGCTGCACCAGCGGCAGCCGGGCGGGGTAGGTAAAGGCGCGCGGCGCATCAAACTCATACAGGCCAAAGCCCGCCAGCATGCGCTTGATCTGCAGCCCCCAGTCGTTGAAGTCTCCCGCCACCACCACGGGCGAGCCCGGTGGCACCTCGCGCTCGACGAACTGCTGCAGGCGCTCGACCTGGCGCACGCGGCTGCCGGGAATCAGCCCCAGGTGCACCACGATCACATGCACGCGGCGGCCATGCGCGTCCACTTCCACATGCAGAAGGCCGCGCTGCTCGAAGCGGTGGTCGGAGATATCTTCATGCTGGTGCCCGATCACCGGCCAGCGCGACAGCAGCGCGTTGCCGTGCTCGCCATGTTTGGTGAAGGCGTTGGTGCGGTAGATTGCCTCGTAGCCCTCGGGCGCCAGGTATTCGGCCTGCGGCACATCGGGCCAGCGTTGGAAATACGCGGCTTCGCGGCGGTGCAACTTGCGCACCTCCTGCAGGCAGACGATGTCGGCATCGAGCTGCTCCACCGCCAGGCCCAGGTTGTGGATCTCCAGGCGGCGCGCCGGGCCTATGCCCTGCACACCCTTGTGGATGTTGTAGGTGGCGACACGCAGAATGTCGGAAACGTGGGGCGATGGGTTCATGGCAGGGCAAATTGTGGCAGCAACAGAATGGCCTCGGCATTGGACGGCGAGTAGCAGCGATCGGCTGCCTCGCGCCAGGGCCACCAGGCCCAGTCCTGGTGCTCGCGCGGGCTCAGCACCACCGGCAGGGCGGCAGGCACCTGCAGACCCCACAGATGCTCGGTGTTGCGCCCCACCCCCGGCGCGTAGCGGTGCAGCCATTGCGGATAGATGTCGTACACATTTTCCAGGCCCCAGTCGCGCAGCGTACACCCGGGGGCATCCGCGCGGATACCGGTTTCTTCCCACACCTCGCGCACAGCGGTTTCGTGCCAGCTCTCTTGCAGGCTGTCCTTGCTGCCGGTGACCGATTGCCAGAATGCCTGGCCATCGGGCGCATCGACCGCGCGGCGGATCAGCAGCACTTCGAGCGCCGGCGTGTGGATCACCACCAGCACCGACTGGGGGATCTTGAACGTCGGCTCCGGCAAGCTCGGCCCCTGCATCGCAGCGCCTGCACTGTGGATCCAAGGACTGGGGCGCGTGGCCATCTGGTCTCCCCAAGAAAAAGGGCGCCCCGAAGGCGCCCCTGAATTTTGCACAAAGTCCGGCAGCTCAGTCCGCTTTCACGGCATCGGGGTTGCGCAGGCGGATGTGCAGTTCGCGCAGCTGCTTTTCATCGACGATGGACGGCGCCTGGGTCAGCAGGCACTGGGCGCGCTGGGTCTTGGGGAAGGCGATCACGTCGCGGATCGACTCGGCACCGGTCATCAGCGTGACGATGCGGTCCAAGCCAAAGGCCAGGCCACCGTGCGGTGGCGCGCCGTACTGCAGGGCGTCGAGCAGGAAGCCGAACTTCTGCTGCGCTTCCTCGGGCGTGATCTTGAGGGCATCAAACACTTTTTGCTGCACGTCGGCGCGGTGGATACGGACGGAGCCGCCACCCATTTCCCAGCCGTTGAGCACCATGTCGTAGCCCTTGGAAATGCACTTCTCGGGCGCGGTGACCATGTAGTCCTCATGGCCGTCCTTGGGGGCGGTGAAGGGATGGTGCACGGCAACCCAGCGGTCGTTTTCCTCGTCGTGCTCGAACATGGGGAAGTCCACCACCCACAGCGGCGCCCAGCGGTCGTCAAACAGGCCGTTCTTCTTGCCGAACTCGCTGTGGCCGATCTTGATGCGCAGCGCGCCGATGGCGTCGTTGACGATCTTTTCCTTGTCGGCACCGAAGAAGATCAGGTCGCCGTCTTGTGCGCCGGTGCGCTTGAGGACTTCCGCCAGAGCCACATCGTGGATGTTCTTCACGATGGGTGACTGCAGACCATCGCGACCCTTGGCCAGCTCGTTGACGCGAATGTAGGCCAGGCCCTTGGCACCGTAGATCTTGACGAATTCGGTGTAGGCGTCGATCTCGCCGCGGCTGATGCCGCCGTTCTCTTGGGAGCCGCCGGGTACGCGCAAGGCCACGACGCGGCCGTTCTTCATGTTGGCCGCGCCCGAGAACACCTTGAAGTCCACGTCCTTCATCACGTCGGTCAGCTCGGTGAATTCGAGCTTGACGCGCAGGTCGGGCTTGTCGGAGCCAAAGCGGTGGGCCGCGTCCTGGTATGTCATGACGGGGAATTCGCCCAGGTCCACGCCCAGCGTGTTCTGGAACACCGTCTTGATCATGCCCTGGAACAGGTCGCGGATTTCCTGCTCGTCCATGAACGAGGTCTCGATATCGATCTGCGTGAACTCGGGTTGGCGGTCAGCGCGCAGGTCTTCGTCGCGGAAGCACTTGGTGATCTGGTAGTAGCGGTCAAAACCCGCCACCATCAGCAGCTGCTTGAACAGCTGGGGCGACTGGGGCAGCGCAAAGAAATGCCCGTCATGCACGCGGCTGGGCACGAGGTAGTCGCGTGCGCCTTCGGGCGTGCTCTTGGTGAGCATGGGGGTTTCGATGTCGATGAAGCCGTTGGCATCGAGGAACTTGCGCACTTCCATGGACACGCGGTAGCGCAGCATCAGGTTGTTCTGCATGTAGGGGCGGCGCAGATCGAGCACACGGTGCGTGAGGCGCGTGGTCTCCGACAGGTTTTCCTCGTCGATCTGGAACGGAGGCGTGACCGAAGGGTTGAGCACGTTCAGCTCGTGGCACAGCACCTCGATCTTGCCGCTCTGGAGGTTGTCATTGGTCGTGCCCTCGGGGCGCGCACGCACGAGGCCCTTGACCTGCACGCAGAATTCGTTGCGCACGCCTTCAGCGGTCTTGAACATCTCGGCGCGGTCGGGGTCGCAGACCACCTGCACCGAGCCTTCGCGGTCGCGCAGGTCGATGAAGATCACACCGCCATGGTCGCGGCGGCGGTTGACCCAGCCCGACAGGGTGACGGTTTGGCCCAGGAGGGCTTCGGTCACAAGACCGCAATAGTGGGAACGCATGGCCATGGCAAAACTTCCAGCGCCGCTGTGGCGCATTAAGAGAGACTCACTTGGAGGAGACAGGGGCAAGGGCGGGGTCGGACGGAGCGACCACGCCCATCGAAATAATGTATTTGAGCGCTGCATCCACGCTCATGTCGAGTTCGACGCAGTCGCTCTTGCGCACCATCACGAAATACCCACCGGTGGGATTGGGGGTGGTGGGCACATACACGCTGACGAACTCATCGCGCAGATACGCCGCCACTTCGCCGCTGGGAGTGCCCGTGACGAAGGCGACGGTCCAGACCCCTTCACGGGGCCATTGCACCAGCACGGCGGTGCGAAAGGCGTTTCCGCTTTCGGAAAACAGCGTGTCGGAGACCTGCTTGACGCTCGAATAGATGGATCGCACCACCGGAATGCGACTGACCAGCGCATCGCCCCATTGCACCAGCTTGCGCCCGGCGAAGTTGCTGGCCGTCGCCCCCACCACCAGCAGGATCAGCAGGGTCAGCAGCACGCCAAAGCCCGGGATATGGAATCCCAGCAGCTTGTCGGGTTGCCAGGCACCGGGCAGGATCTGCAGGGTCTGGTCGAGTGTGCCCACGATCCAGTTGAGCACCGCGATGGTGATCACCCCCGGAACAATCACCAGCAGGCCGGTGAACAGCCATTTGCGCAAAGCGGACATTGAAGGACTCAGTCAGTAGTGGTGGCGCTGGCAGCCGTGGTGGCCGGGGCTGCACTGGCAGCCTCTTTCCTGGCGGCACCGGTATCGGCTGCGGCGGGCGCGGAAGCCGAAGCACCAGCGGCACCCTGGCCATCGCCCTTCGCATCGGTGGCGGGGGCAGAGGTGCCACTGTTGCCACCCCGAAAATCCGTCACATACCAGCCGGAGCCCTTGAGCTGGAAACCTGCGGCCGTCACCTGCTTGGAGAAGGTTTCGGCGCCGCACGCGGGGCACACCGTGAGCTGAGGGTCCGAGATTTTTTGCAGCACATCCTTGGCATGGCCGCAGGAGCCGCATTTGTAGGCGTATATAGGCATGACGAGAGTGTTGGGGGAAAGTGCAAAACCTTCAATTATAGGCGGCAGCGCTTTCTTCAACACCCCTGGCTCATTCCACTCCCACCATGCGATGGTGCCCGGCATGGCTGTTGCGCACGGCCTGCGGGCCCAGCGAGCCCGCCAGCATGCCCGCCAGCGCTGCCAGCAAACCGGCCAGCTGCGCCGGAAACACCTGGCCGGCCGGAGTTGCCAGAAATAGCAGCCAGGTCAGCAGGCCCAGCACGATGGCAAAAACCGCCCCCTGGGTGGTGGCCCGCTTCCAGTACAGGCCAAACACCAGCGGCACAAAGGCGCCGACCAGCGGCACCTGGTAGGCGCCGGAGACCAGCTCATAGATGGAAGTGCCCTCCATGCGGATGGCATAGGCCAGCACCAGGCCGCTGAACACCAGCGTGGTGATGCGCATGGTGCGCAAATGCTGCCTGTCGGAGGCATGCGGACGGAACTGGCGCCAGATGTTCTCGGTAAACGTCACGCTGGGCGCCAGCAGGGTGGCCGACGCGGTGGACTTGAGTGCCGACAGCAGCGCGCCAAAAAAGAGCACCTGCATGACAAAGGGCATCTTGTTCAGCACCAGCGTGGGCAGCACCTTTTGCGGGTCGTCCTTGAGCAGCGCTGCGGTCTCGGCGGGCATGATGAGGAGCGCGCTGGCCACCAGAAACATCGGGACAAAGGCAAACAGGATGTAGCAGATGCCACCAATCACGGGGCCGCGCGTGGCGGCCCGGATGTTGTTGGCCGACATCACGCGCTGAAAGACGTCCTGCTGGGGGATCGAGCCAAACATCATCGTGATGCCGGCCGCGATGAAGAACACGATGTCGTGGAATTGAGGTTCCGGCAGAAAGCGGAACAAATCGCGGCTCGCGGCCAGTTCGATGACCTTGTCGGCCCCGCCGGCCATGTTGCCGGCAAACACGGCGATCACCATCAACCCCACCACCAGGATGATCATCTGGATGAAGTCCGTCACGGCCACCGACCACATGCCGCCGAACAGCGTGTAGGCCAGGATGGACACCACCCCGATCGTCATGCCGATGGGGATGCTGATGGCACCGCCGGACAGCAGATTGAACACCAGTCCCAAGGCGGTGACCTGGGCCGAAACCCAGCCCAGGTAGCTCAGCATGATGATCAGCGAGCACACGACCTCCACCGCGCGGCCATAGCGCTCGCGGTAATAGTCGCTGATGGTCAGCAGCGTCATGCGGTAGAGCTTGCCCGCAAAGAACAGCCCCACCAGAATCAGGCAGAACCCCGCCCCGAAGGGGTCTTCGACCACATTGCCCAGTCCGCCCTCGATGAACTTGGCCGGGATCCCCAGCACCGTCTCCGAACCAAACCAGGTGGCAAACGTGGTGGTGACGATCATGTACAGCGGCAGATGGCGCCCGGCAATCGCAAAATCGGCGGCGTTCTTGACCCGCTTGGCAGCCACCAGGCCAATGGCGATGGTGATCAGGAGATAGACGATAACCAGGGTCAACAGCACGGCATGCTCCTCGATGTCGCGAACAGTAGGAAAAAAAGAAAAAGGAAACGGACCCCGTCCGCGTCAGAACAACCGGATCCTGACCATCAGCTGCATCACCAGCAGCCCCAGTACAAAGCCCAGGCCACCGTAGATGATGCTTTGCAACAGGCGGTTGGTGCGCTTTTGCGCCTCCAGCAAGTCGCGCAAGGCACCGTGCGACTCTGCCGGCCGCCGGCTCAGATAGTCATACAGCAGGCGCGGCAGCTCTGGAACCAGCTTGGCATAGTGCGGCGCCTCGGCCCGCAGTTCGCGCCACAGGCGCTGCGGGCCCATCTGCTCGAGCATCCACTTTTCCAGGAAGGGTTTGGCGGTGCTCCAGAGATCGAGTTCCGGATCGAGCTGGCGGCCCAGGCCCTCGATGTTGAGCAGGGTCTTTTGCAGCAGCACGAGCTGGGGCTGGATTTCGACCTGAAAGCGCCGGGACGTCTGGAACAGGCGCATCAGCACCATGCCCAGCGAGATTTCCTTGAGTGGCCGATCGAAATACGGCTCGCACACGGCGCGGATGGCCGATTCAAGGTCGTTGACGCGGGTTTCCCGCGGCACCCAGCCGCTTTCGATGTGCAGCTCGGCCACACGCTTGTAGTCGCGGCGGAAGAAGGCCACGAAGTTCTGCGCCAGGTATTCCTTGTCGGATTCGGTCAGGGTGCCCACGATGCCGAAATCGAGCGAGATATAGCGCCCGAATGTGGCCGGCTCCAGGCTCACCTGGATGTTGCCCGGGTGCATGTCGGCATGAAAGAAGCCGTCGCGAAACACCTGGGTGAAAAAGATCGTGACGCCATCGCGGGCCAATTTCGGAATATCGACCCCCGCATCGCGCAGACGCTCGACCTGGCTGATGGGCACGCCATTCATGCGCTGCATCACCATGACCTCGGGGTGGCAGAAATCCCAGAAGATTTCCGGGATCAGCACCAGATCCAGGCCAGCCATGTTGCGGCGCAATTGCGCGGCGTTGGCCGCCTCGCGCACCAGGTCCAACTCGTCGTGCAGGTAGTTGTCGAACTCGGCCACCACCTCGCGGGGCTTGAGGCGCTTGCCGTCGGCCGACAGGCTCTCCACCCAGCCCGCCATCATGCGCATGAGGCCCAGGTCTTTCTCGATCACCGGCAGCATGCCCGGGCGCAGCACCTTGACGGCCACCTCGCGCTCGACGCCTGCGCGGTCGCGCAGGGTGGCGAAATGCACCTGGGCAATCGACGCGCTGGCCACCGGCGTGCGATCGAATGCCACGAACACCTCGTCCACCGGCCGGCGGAACGCGCGCTCGATGGTGGCCATGGCGATGGCTGGATCGAAAGGCGGCACGCGGTCTTGCAGGCGCGCCAACTCGTCGGCCATGTCGGCGGGCAGCAGGTCGCGCCGGGTCGAAAGCACCTGGCCAAACTTGACGAAGATGGGCCCCAGCCGCTCCAGCGCTTCGCGCAGGCGCTGGCCGCGCGGCGCATCCAGATTACGGCCGACCGAAAGCAGGCGCGACAGCCAGCGCAGCCAGGGCTTCTGGAAGCTGTCCAGCACCAAGCCATCCAGCCCATACCGGAACACCACCCAGACGATGGTGGCACCCCGCAAAAAACGGCTCATGGAGCGGTCCGGTCAGCATGGCCCGGCGGTGACGCGGGCGCAGGCGTGGCAGCGGCCGGTGCCGGGGTGCTGGCCATGGGCGCCATGCGCGTGCCCACGAACTGGCGCAACGCCAGCGCTGCCTTGCGAACCACCTGGCCCAGCGTGTGCGCGGGCGCATCGCCAATCAGGCGGGCCACATCTTCTTCGATATCCCAGCGGACATGATCGACCAGCCAGTTGATCTCGGCCGCCAGCTGCACATCGCCCTCGATGCGGATGGCCGGCTTGTCGCCCCGCAGCGCCACGCTGGCCAGTGCCAGGGGAGAGGGCTCGGTCACTTCCAGCTGCAGATCGGGGGCTGCACCTTCGTGTGCCAGATTGAACAAGCCCGCCGGCGTGACCAGCAAGGCCATCGAATACGAGCGCCACTGCACGCGCGCCACGCGGCCGCGCTGGCGCACCAGGCGGTCCATGGCCTCCTTTTCCTGCATCAACACATGGTTGAGAAACAGGACCAGGCGCTGCTGCACCTCGTGCACCAGCCACTGCGGTGGCTGCGGGCCGGCGGCCACGCGGTCAAGGAGACCATCCAGAAATGAAAAAGGGGACTGTGTTGCCATAGTCCCCGATTATTCCCTGAACCGGGAAGCCCTGACGCTTTACTGCAGTGCTTGCACGCCCGCCACCAGCCAGCCGCTGGCGCCCGTCTTGGCCTTGGTCATGTTCCAGACCTCGCGGAAGGGGCTAGGCCCGGCCGAGGGTTCTTCGCGGATCATGCCCGAGAACTCCACGCTGGCCATGTAGCCGTCGTCCAGTTCCTCGATGCCCAGCAGTTGGGCATCGATCATGACCACATCGGTGTGGTTGGGCTGGTCGCCCCGGTGCGATTCGCGCTCGGTCAGCTGGGTGCGAATTTCATCGAGCATGCCGTCAGTCATCATCGAGCGCAGCGTGGCGATGTCGGAGCGGTCCCACGCGGCCTGCAGCGTGACGAAATTGCGCTTGGCCGCCGTGAGGAAACCGTCGGTGTCGAATCCATCTGGAATGCCCCAGTTTTGCGAACCCGAAAGAGCCGAGCCGATCATCGTGCCCGTGCCCTGCTGTTGCCGCGAGGCATCGAACGCCATGCCGCCGCGCTCCCAAGGCCGGGCCGAGGCATCGTTACCCACCTTGTCGGGGCTGTACTGGGGGGGCACTTGCGCTGCTGCAGGCGTTGCGGCACCGGCACCCTGGAAGGCAAACGGAGCCCCGCCAGCCACGGCGCCAGCTCCACCGCCGCTGCGGGCGCGCATCACCATCTTGAAGACGGCGAAAGCGGCCATGGCCAACAAGGCAATCATCAGGATATTGCCGAAGCCTTCACCCAAACCCAGGGAGCTGGCGAGCCAGGCAAGCCCCAGGCCGGCAGCCAGGCCGCCCAGCATGGCGCCCCAGGGTTTCTTGGTGGCTGCGGCCGGTGCCGCGGCGGCAGCCGGCTTGGCAGCCGTTGTGTTGGTGGCCGTCTGCGCCGGTGCGCCCGGCGTTGCAGGCGGCGTGGCCGACTCGCGCTGGGTCACGTTGCTGGACTGCTTGCCCACCGATTTGCCACCACCCATGCGGCGGGCGTCCGCATCGGCATGCGCAAACGCCAGCATCGCCACCAACACCACAGACCACAGTTTCATCATGATTTCTCCGTCTCCGTTAATTCATTCCGAGCGAAGCGCTCGGAATCTGCTCAGCACTTGATTCCAACATGCAAGGCCACAATGCCCCCCGTCATGTTGTGATAGTCCACATGCCCAAAGCCATTTTTCTGCATGAGGCTTTTGAGCTCTTCCTGCCCCGGATGCATGCGGATGGACTCCGCCAGGTAGCGGTAGCTGGCATCGTCGCCGGCCACCAGCTTGCCCAGCCGGGGCAGCACCTTGAAGGAATACCAGTCGTACACCTTGGTGAGTGGCTGGGCCACCTTGGAAAATTCCAGCACCAGCAACTTGCCGCCGGGCTTGAGCACACGGCACATTTCAGCGATCGCCTGGTCCTTGTGCGTCATGTTGCGCAGGCCAAAAGCGACGCTCACCACGTCAAAATGCGCGTCGGGGAAAGGCAGCTTTTCCGCATCGCACACCAGCGTGGGCAACACCACGCCCGCATCGATGAGGCGGTCGCGCCCCACACGCAGCATGGCTTCGTTGATATCGGTGTGCACCACGCGGCCCGATGTGCCCACCTTCCTGGAGAACGCCAGCGCCAGATCGCCCGTGCCACCGGCAATGTCCAGCACCTGGCTGCCTTCGCGCAGGTTGGCCACCATCACGGTGTAGGCCTTCCAGGCGCGGTGCAGGCCCGCCGACATGAGGTCGTTCATCACGTCGTACTTGGAGGCCACGGAGTCGAACACGCCGCGCACGCGGCGCGCCTTGTCCTGCTCGTCCACCGACTGGAAACCGAAATGCGTGGTGCTCATAAGAATCATGCTAGGCGCGTGAACGCCAGAGGTACAGCGACAACCCCGCACTGACTTGGGGCATCTGTCGCAATTAAGACAATGCCATTTCAACAAAAATGGCCGAAAACGCTCATTTATAAAGCGCCAATAGCTACATTTTAAATAGCAGACTGATCCACAGGGGCAAGCTCCGCTGGTACGGCAGCCCGCCAGCCTTCAGTGGCTGCCACACGCATGGCCGCCCGCACCACCCTTGGGCGCCATGGGCGCATCGCGGTCCACGCCGGCGGCGGCCAGGCGTTCGGTGTACTGCGCCCACAGCGCATCCTGCTGCTGGCCCAGCTCGTAGAGGTAGTCCCAGGTGAAGATGCCGCTGTCGTGTCCATCGGAGAACGTGGGCTTGACGGCGTAGTTGCCCACGGGTTCCAGATTGACCAGCGCCACGTCACGCTTGCCCGTCTGCAGCACCTCCTGGCCCGGGCCGTGCCCCTGCACCTCTGCAGACGGCGAGTACACGCGCATCAGCTCGAATGGAATGCGGAACGTGGCGCCATCGGAAAAGCCCACCTCCAGCACCCGCGATGTCTCGTGCACCGTGAGTGCCTGTGGCGTGGGGGCGCCCGCTTTCAAACCTGCCATGGAATCACCTGTGAGAAAACTGTTGTCAGAAACGACGGCTGCGATTGTCCCACCCGCGTGGGCGCACTCTGCATGCGGGGTTACCGGGTGGCCCACTGCGCCAGTTGCGACTGCAGGTGCGCTTCCAGCGCTGGCAGCAGCGCCTGCACGGCCGCCTCTTGCGCCGCCGGGCTGGGCCGCTGCGCAGCCGCCCAAACGGGCGCCGGAAAGTGGCTGTCCCAGTCAAACCGCGCAATCACATGCCAGTGCAGGTGCGGCACCATGTTGCCCAGCGCCGCGATGTTGACCTTGGTCGGCGACAGGTGCTGGCGCAGCGCCAGCTCCACCACGGTCACCGCCTCCATGCAATGCACGCGGTCGGCGGCGGCCAGGTCCGAGAACTCGGCCACATGCCCGTTCCAGACCACGCGGTAGAAGGCGGGAAACCCTGGCTCCTGCGCACGGATGACACGCAGGCGCTCGCCGCGCCAGATCAAGGCGCCACCGTCTTCGGCGCACAAGGGGCAGGCCATCAGACAAGGACCCGCTCGATGCCGCCCTGGTTGGCACGCTGCACGTATTCGGGCAGCCAGTTCTCGCCCAGGATCTGCCGGGCCATCTCGATGACGATGTAGTCGGCTTCAAGCAGGCCGGTCTGCAGGTCGTCGCCGTAGCGCGTGATGCCCTGCAGGCAGCTCGGGCAGCTGGTCAGGATCTTGATGTTGTCCTGCGCGCCGACGGCGCCGCTGGCGCGCAGCTGGGCTTCGCCCTTGCGGATTTCCTCTTCCTTGCGGAAGCGCACCTGGGTCGACACGTCGGGCCGCGTCACGCCCAGCGTGCCCGATTCGCCGCAGCAGCGCTCGCTCTTGAGCACCTTGTCGCCCACCAGGGCGCGCACGGTCTTCATCGAGTCGCCCTGCTTCATGGGGTTGTGACAGGGCTCGTGGTACAGGTAGCCGCCCTGGCCCGCGGGCAACGTGATGCCTTTTTCGAGCAGGTATTCGTGGATGTCGATGATGCGGCAGCCCGGGAAGATCTTGTCGAACTCGTAGCCCTGCAGCTGGTCGTAGCAGGTGCCGCAGCTCACCACCACGGTCTTGATATCCAGGTAGTTGAGCGTGTTGGCAACGCGGTGGAAGAGCACGCGGTTGTCCGTGATCATCTTCTCGGCCTTGTCGAACTGGCCGCTGCCGCGCTGCGGGTAGCCGCAGCACAGGTAGCCCGGCGGCAGCACCGTCTGCACGCCCGCGTGCCACAGCATGGCCTGGGTCGCCAAGCCAACCTGCGAGAACAAGCGCTCCGACCCGCACCCGGGGAAGTAGAACACCGCCTCGGTCTCGGCCGTGGTGGCCTGCGGGTTGCGGATGATGGGAACGTAGTCCTTGTCCTCGATGTCCAGCAGCGCACGCGCGGTTTTCTTGGGCAGACCACCCGGCAGCTTCTTGTTGACGAAATGGATCACCTGCTCCTTGATCGGCGCCGTGCCCACCGTGGCAGGCGGCTTGGCCGTCTGCTTGCGGGACACCTTGCGCAGCAGGTCCACCGCCATGCGCTGGGCCTTGAAGCCCACACCCACCATGGCCGTGCGCAGCAGCTTGATGGTGTCGGGGTTGGTGGCGTTGAGCATGGTCATGGCCAGCGCGTTGCCGGGCCGGAAGCTCTTCTTGCCCATCTTGCGCAGCAGGTTGCGCATGTTCATGGTGACGTCGCCGAAGTCGATCTTCACCGGGCAGGGGCTCTCGCACTTGTGGCACACCGTGCAGTGGTCGGCCACGTCCTCGAACTCCTGCCAGTGCTTGATGCTCACGCCCCGGCGGGTCTGCTCTTCATACAAAAACGCCTCGACCAGCAGCGAGGTCGCCAGGATCTTGTTGCGCGGGCTGTACAGCAGGTTGGCGCGCGGCACATGCGTGGAACACACGGGCTTGCACTTGCCGCAGCGCAGGCAGTCCTTGACCGAATCGGCAATCGCACCGATGTCGCTCTGCTGCATGATCAGCGACTCGTGGCCCATCAGGCCAAAGCTGGGCGTGTAGGCGTTGGTCAGATCGGCATGCAGCAGTGGATTGGAGGCCGAACTGGCCTCTTTCGCCTGCCCATCCAGCGCTGAAAGCTCCTGATTTCGGAGCAGCTTCCCCTTGTTGAAACGCCCTTGCGGGTCCACCTTCTGCTTGTACTGCGCAAACGGGCGCAGTTCGTCGTCGGTCAGAAACTCCAGCTTGGTGATGCCGATGCCGTGCTCACCCGAGATCACGCCATCGAGGCTGCGCGCCAGCACCATGATGCGTTCGACCGCCTGGTGCGCGGTCTGCAGCATTTCGTAGTCGTCGCTGTTGACCGGCAGGTTGGTATGCACGTTGCCGTCGCCCGCGTGCATGTGCAGGGCCACCCACACGCGGCCCTTGAGCACACGCTTGTGGATGGTGGTGGCTTCGTCGAGGATGGGCAGGAATGCCGCGCCCGAGAAGATGCCCTGCAGCGGAGCGCGCAGCTGGGTTTTCCAGCTCGCGCGCAGGGTGTGGTCCTGCAGCTGCGGAAACAGGGTTTCCACGTTCTGCAGCCAGCCGGACCACAGCGCACGCACCTCGGCCACCAGGGCCAGGGCCTGGGCCACGCGGTCTTCCAGCAGTTCGGCCGAGGGGATTTCGCTCGCGTCGTCGTGCCTGCCCAGCGGCAGGTTGCCGCGCTCGAAGAAGTCCGTGAGCGCGTCGCACAGCTTGATCTTGTTGCGCAGGGAGAGCTCGATGTTGATGCGCTCGATGCCGTCGGTGTACTCGGCCATGCGTGGCAGCGGGATCACCACGTCTTCATTGATCTTGAAGGCGTTGGTGTGGCGGCTGATGGCCGCCGTGCGCTTGCGGTCGAGCCAGAATTTCTTGCGCGCCTCGGGGCTGATGGCGATGAAGCCTTCACCGCTGCGCGAATTGGCAATGCGCACGACCTCGCTGGTCACGCGCGCCACGTCGTCGGCGTTGTCGCCCGCGATATCGCCGAACAGCACCATCTTGGGCAGGCCGCCGCCGTGCTTCTTGCTCTTGGTGGTGTAGCCGACGGCCTTCAGGTAGCGGTCGTCCAGATGCTCCAGGCCGGCCAGCAAAACGCCACTGCGCTTTTGCTCGGCGAACATGAAGTCCTTGATCTCGACGATGCTGGGCACGGCGTTCCTGGCGTTGCCAAAGAACTCCAGGCACACGGTGCGCGTGTGCTCGGGCATGCGGTGCACCACCCAGCGCGCGCTGGTGATGAGGCCGTCGCAGCCCTCCTTCTGGATGCCGGGCAGGCCCGAGAGGAACTTATCCGTCACGTCCTTGCCCAAGCCTTCCTTGCGGAAGGTCTTGCCCGGAATGGCCAGACGCTCGGTGCGCACGGGCGTCCTGCCGTCGGCCTCGAAATACTGCAACTCGAAAGTGGCGGTCTCCACGTCATGGATCTTGCCCATGTTGTGGTCCAGGCGGGTCACTTCCAGCCACTGTGCCTCGGGCGTCACCATGCGCCAGCTGGCCAGGTTGTCGAGCGCCGTGCCCCACAGCACGGCCTTCTTGCCACCGGCGTTCATGGCGATGTTGCCGCCGATGCACGAGGCCTCGGCACTGGTCGGGTCCACGGCAAACACAAAGCCTGCGCGCTCGGCGGCATCGGCCACGCGCTGGGTGACCACACCGGCTTCGGTCCACACCGTACCCACCTCGCGGTCCAGGCCCGGCAGGCGGCGCATCTCCACCTCGGTCATGGCTTCGAGCTTTTCGGTGTTGATGACCACGCTCTTCCACGTCAGCGGGATCGCGCCGCCGGTGTAGCCCGTGCCGCCCCCGCGCGGGATGATGGTCAGGCCCAGCTCGATGCAGCCCTTGACCAGGTGCGCCATTTCGGCCTCGGTGTCGGGGGTGAGCACGACAAACGGGTATTCGACGCGCCAGTCGGTGGCATCGGTGACATGCGAGACGCGCGAGAGGCCATCGAACTTGATGTTGTCGCGGGCCGTGAGGCGGCCCAGGGTCTTCTGGATCTGGCGGCGCAGGGTGGCGGCCTGTTCGAACGTGGCATCGAACTGCGCCACCGCGCGGCGCGCGGCCTGCGCCAGCTCGCCCACCAGGCGGTCGCGCTCGGCGTCGTCGTCGGGCGTGCGGCGCTTGTCGATCTCGCCCAGGCGGTGGTTCAGTGCATCGACCAGCAGTTTGCGGCGCGCGGGGTTGTCCAGCAGGTCGTCCTGCAGGTAGGGGTTGCGCTGCACCACCCAGATATCGCCCAGCACCTCGTACAGCATGCGGGCCGAGCGGCCCGTGCGGCGCTCGTTGCGCAGCTGATCGAGCACCTCCCAGGCGGGCGCCCCCAGCAGGCGGATCACGATCTCCCGGTCGGAGAACGAGGTGTAGTTATAGGGAATTTCACGCAGTCGGGCAGGCTCGGCGGCCTGCGTCTGCAAGGCCGCCAACGCGATCGGTACATTCATGGGGGTCTACCTGGGGTGGGGGCGTGATTTTAAGCCACCGGCCTGCGCCTTGCCGGGCAGGGGGAGGCCACACGACGCCAAAACGGCCGGGCGATGCCGCTCGGCGGCGTCAGAACAGCACGCGGCTGCGCAGTGTTCCGGGCACCTGGGCCAGCCTGTCCAGCGCCAGATCGGACGAAGCGGCGTCGATATCGATCACCACATAGCCAATCTGCTCGTTGGTCTGCAAGTACTGCGCCGAGACGTTGATCTGGTTGTCCGAGAAGATGCGGTTGATCTCGGACAGCACGCCCGGCACGTTGCGGTGGATGTGCAGCAGGCGGTGCTTGCCAGGGTGCGCGGGCAGCGCCACCTCGGGGAAGTTGACCGACGAGATGCTGGTGCCGTTATCGCTGTATTTCACGAGCTTTTCCGCCACCTCCAGGCCGATGTTGGCCTGCGCTTCCATGGTCGAGCCGCCGATGTGGGGCGTGAGGATGACGTTGTCGAACCCGCGCAGGGGCGACACGAATTCGTCCTTGTTGGTGCGCGGCTCGACCGGGAACACGTCGATGGCGGCGCCCAGCAGCTTCCTGGCCTTCAGCGCCTCGGCCAGCGGTTCGATCTGCACCACCGTGCCGCGCGCTGCGTTGATGAGGATGCCGCCGGGCTTCATGGCCGCAATTTCAGCCGCACCAATCATCCCTTCGGTGGACGGCAGCTCGGGCACATGCAGGCTCACGATGTCGCTCTGACCCAGCAAGTCGTGCAGGCGCTGCACCTGGCGCGCATTGCCCAGGGGCAGCTTGTTGACCACATCAAAAAACGCCACCTGCATGCCCAGCGCCTCGGCCAGCACCGACAGCTGCGTGCCGATGGAGCCATAACCCACGATACCAAGCGTCTTGCCACGGATCTCGTACGCGTTGTCGGCCGACTTGAGCCAGCCGCCCCGGTGCGCCACCGCATTCTTTTCGGGGATGCCGCGCAACAGCAGGATGGCCTCGGCCAGCACCAGCTCGGCCACCGAACGGGTGTTCGAATAAGGCGCATTGAAAACCGCAATGCCGCGCTCGCGCGCAGCGTTCAGGTCCACCTGGTTGGTACCAATACAGAAGCAGCCCACCGCTACCAGCTTGGGCGCGTGGGCAAACACCTCCTGCGTCAGCTGGGTGCGCGAGCGGATACCCACGAAATGGGCGTCCGCGATCTTGCGGCGCAGGTCGTCATCGGCAAGCGCCCCAGACACCGTCTCGATCTGGCTGTAACCCGCCGCCCGTATCACATCCACTGCAGACGCATGGATGCCCTCCAGCAACAGGAATTTGATCTTGCTTTTGTCCAGAGAAGTGGTGGCCATGGCGAAGTGAGGATGGAGAAAAGACCTGGCTTGCATGGGCACGAGGCGCTGCAATCCGGCAAGGCACCAAGCATGATGCATCGCACAAAAAACCGCCACCCTGCCCGCAATGGCCTTGATACCAACGGTGAATTCGCGCAATTTGTTACATGACGGTCACAAGGCGGCACCACCACGAACACGCAACGGGTTTCCCCGGTTGTCGGGGTAAATGGCCTGTGCGACAACGACACACCACTGACACAGGGGCTACCTAGCATGGTCCTTTTATGTCTTCGTCATCCTGGAGGAGTATTCATGCAATTCAAGCACCTGGCCTTGACCGCCGCACTTGCCACCACCGTGTGCGTTTCTGCCCAAGCACAGACCGAAATCCAGTGGTGGCATTCGATGACGGCCGTGAACAACGAGTGGGTCACCGACCTGGCCCGGCAGTTCAATGAAAGCCAGAAGGAATACAAGGTGGTGCCCACCTTCAAGGGGGCCTATGACGAAAGCATGACCGCCGCCATTGCGGCCTTCCGCTCGGGCAACGCACCGCACATCCTGCAGGTGTTCGAGGTGGGCACAGCCACCATGATGGCCAGCAAGGGCGCCACCGTGCCCGTGGCCAAGGTGATGCAGGACGCCGGCGCCGACTTCGACCCCAAGGCCTACATCCCCGCCGTGGCGGCCTATTACACGGCCCCCAATGGCCAGATGCTGAGCTTCCCGTTCAACAGCTCCACCACCATCTTCTATTACAACAAGGACGCCTTCAAGAAGGCCGGCCTGAACCCCGACAAGGCCCCCGCCACCTGGCCCGAAGTATTCGAAGCCGCCAAGAAGCTCAAGGCCAGCGGCCACAGCTGCCCCATGACGCTGGCCTGGAACGGCTGGACCCAGCTGGAGTCGTTCTCCGCCTGGCACAACGTCGAGTTCGCCACCGAAAAGAACGGCCTGAGCGCCAATGGCCACAAGGCCCGCATGAAGATCAACTCGCCGCTGCACGTGCGGCACATCGACAACCTGGCCAAGGCCGCCAAGGCGGGCGAGTACCTGTACAAGGGCCGCGGCTCCGCGGCACAGGCTTCGTTCACCGCCGGCGAATGCGCCATGATCCAGACCTCGTCGGGCTTCTATGGCGACGTGGCCAAGAACGCCAAGTTCGCCTACGGCCTGGCCCCCATGCCCTACTACCCCGACGTGAAGGGCGCGCCGCAGAACACCGTGATCGGCGGCGCCTCGCTGTGGGTCATGGCCGGCAAGAAGCCCGAGGAATACAAGGGCGTGGCCAAGTTCTTCGAATTCCTGTCGCAGACCAAGGTGCAGGCCGCCAGCCACCAGCGCACGGGCTACCTGCCCATCACCATGGGCGCCTATGAGCTGACGGACAAGTCCGGCTTCTACGCCAAGCACCCCG
The DNA here is from genome assembly GCF_058797075.1 of Acidovorax sp. GW823-FHT02H02. Lineage (NCBI taxonomy): Bacteria > Pseudomonadati > Pseudomonadota > Betaproteobacteria > Burkholderiales > Comamonadaceae > Acidovorax > Acidovorax sp. GW823-FHT02H02. The sequence continues at coordinate 97,070 of NZ_JBXAJH010000017.1, forward strand.
GCACCGACGTGGCCGTGAACCAGATGGTGCGCAAGGTGACCGACAACTCGCGCGGCATCCGCCTGGGCAACTACGTGCAGATCCGCACCATCGAGGACGAGGAAATGGAACAGGTGTGGGCCGGCAAGAAGACGGCCAAGGAAGCCCTGGACGCCATCGTGAGCCGCGGCAACGAGCTGCTGGCCCGCTTCGAGCGCTCGTACAAGCAATAAGATCAGGGGCCGGGCGCCACTGGGTGCCTGCCCTGCCTCTGCGGCCCCGAAACTGGGGGCCGCTTCACCTTTCCCGACGGTTGCAGCCCTGCACCGGCGGTTTTTTTGTTTGTGACCGTCATGGAAAAACGCGTACTTTTCCGCTCGGCCTGGCTGCCCTGGGTACTGATTGCCCCCCAGCTGCTCATCATCGGCATCTTCTTCTTCTGGCCCGCCGCCCAAGCCGTGATCCAGTCCTTCCAGATGGAGGACGCCTTCGGCATGAGCACCGAGTGGGTGGGGCTGGACAACTTCCGCCAGCTGGTGGACAACCCCTCGTACCTCGACTCCTTCCAGCGCACGGCCGTGTTCTCGGTGCTGGTGGCGGGCATCGGCATCGTCGTGTCGCTCGCGCTGGCGATCTTTGCCGACCGCATCGTGCGCTTTGCCCTGGTCTACAAGACCTTGCTCATCGTGCCCTATGCAGTGGCGCCGGTGATTGCGGGCGTGCTGTGGGTGTTCCTGTTCTCGCCCTCCATTGGCGTGGTCACCTACTACCTGGGCGCACTGGGATACAACTGGAACCACATGATGAACGATGGGCAGGCCATGGCGCTTATCGTGATCGCCTCGGTGTGGAAGCAGATTTCCTACAACTTCCTGTTCTTCCTGGCGGGCCTGCAATCGATACCGAAGGCATTGATCGAGGCCGCATCCATCGATGGTGCGGGTCCCTGGCGCCGGTTCTGGAACATCCAGCTGCCGCTGCTGTCGCCCACCACGTTCTTTTTGCTGGTGATCAACATCGTCTACGCGTTCTTTGACACCTTCGGCATCATCGACGCGGCCACCCAGGGCGGCCCCGGCCAGTCCACTTCCATCCTGGTCTACAAGGTGTACCAGGACGGTTTCAAGGCGCTGGACCTGGGCGGCTCGGCCGCCCAGTCGGTGATCCTGATGTGCATCGTGGTGGCGCTCACCGTGGTGCAGTTCCGCTACGTCGAGAAAAAAGTCCAATACTGAGGCCCCATGGTTGACCGCAATCCCTGGCTCAATTTCCTGTCCCACGCCGTGCTGATCCTCGGCGTGGCCATCGTGGCCTTTCCGCTGTACCTGGCGCTGATCGCATCCACCCACACGGCCGACGCCATCGTGCAGTCGCCCATGCCGCTGCTGCCCGGTGCCCACCTGTGGGACAACTACCGCGCCGCGCTGCTCGGCTCGGGCAAGCTGGGCTCCAACACCAACGTTTTGCACATGATGTGGGTGAGCTTCGTGGTGGCCATGGTCATCACCGTGGGCAAGATCGCGATTTCGCTGCTGTCGGCGTTCGCCATCGTGTACTTCCGCTTCCCGTTCAAGATGCTGTGCTTCTGGGCCATCTTCGTGACGCTGATGCTGCCCGTGGAAGTGCGCATCCTGCCCACCTACAAGGTGGTCGCCGACCTGGGCCTGCTCAACAGCTACGCGGGCCTCACGCTGCCGCTGATCGCCTCGGCCACTGCCACTTTCTTGTTCCGCCAGTTCTTCCTGACGGTGCCCGACGAACTGGTGGAAGCCGCGCGCATGGATGGCGCAGGCCCGATGCGCTTTTTCAAGGACGTGCTGGTGCCGCTGTCGCGCACCTCGATTGCCGCGCTGTTCGTGATCCAGTTCATCTACGGCTGGAACCAGTACCTCTGGCCCCTGCTGATGACCACCACGGAAGACATGTACCCCGTGGTGATCGGTATCAAGCGCATGCTGGCCGGCGGAGAGGCCGCCGTGGACTGGAACATCGTGATGGCCACCGCCATCGTGGCCATGCTGCCGCCCACAGCCGTCGTCATCCTGATGCAGAAGTGGTTCGTCAAGGGCCTGGTAGATACCGAGAAATAAGCGTCAAAACCACCTGCAACGCTTATGAAGAAAGCGCTTGCAGCTGTTCATTCAATAGCAAATATGGCATCCATCACCCTTCGCAACATCATCAAGCGCTACGGCCACGGCCCCAAGGCCAACCCGGTGATCCACGGCGTGAACGCCGAGATCCACGACGGCGAATTCGTCGTCATCGTCGGCCCCTCGGGCTGCGGCAAATCCACGCTGCTGCGCATGGTGGCCGGCCTGGAAGAAATCACCGACGGCACGATCTCCATCGGCGAGCGCGTGGTCAACAACCTCGAACCCGCGCAGCGCGACATCGCCATGGTGTTCCAGAACTACGCGCTGTATCCGCACATGAGCGTGTTCGACAACATGGCTTACGGTCTCAAGATCGCCAGCGTGCCCCGGGACGAGATCAAGACGCGCGTGGACAAGGCCGCCAAGATCCTGGAACTGGGCCACCTGCTCGAACGCAAGCCGCGCGAGCTGTCGGGCGGCCAGCGCCAGCGCGTGGCCATGGGCCGGGCCATCGTGCGCCAGCCGCAGGTGTTTTTGTTCGACGAACCGCTGTCCAACCTCGACGCCAAACTGCGCGCCCAGACGCGCATCGAAATCCAGAAGCTGCACCGCGAGCTGGGCATCACCAGCCTGTTCGTCACCCACGACCAGGTCGAGGCCATGACGCTGGCGCAGCGCATGATCGTGATGAACGCCGGCAACATGGAGCAGTTCGGCACGCCCGAAGAGGTCTACCACACGCCGGCATCGATCTTTGTGGCCAGCTTCATCGGCTCTCCGCCCATGAACCTGCTGCGCCACGCGCGCAACAGCAAGCCCGGCGCCATTCTGGGCATTCGCCCCGAGCACCTGGACATCACCGCCACCGGCTGGGAGGTGCGCGTGGACACGGTCGAACTGCTGGGCGCCGAGCGCCTGGTCTACGCCACCATGGGCGGCGACCACCTGATCGTGCGCATTGACGAAGGCAGCGCCTCGCCCCAGGCAGGCGACACCATCCACATCACGCCGCGCGCAGACCGCCTGCACTGGTTCGATGCCCAGTCCGGCAAGCGCCTCTGACCTGCCCCGACGGATGCAGCCCATGGAGAACCCCTGGCCCTATCCCCGCTGGATCGCCCACCGTGGCGCCGGCAAGCTGGCGCCCGAAAACACGATGTCGGCATTCCGACTGGGCGCGCAATACGGTTACCGCATGTTCGAATGCGACGCCAAGCTCAGCGCCGATGGCGTGCTGTTTCTGCTGCACGATGCCACGCTGCAGCGCACCACCAACGGCCACGGCACGGGCGGCGAGCTGCCCTGGTCTGCCCTGTCGCAGCTGGATGCAGGCAGCTGGCATTCGCGCGCCGGTGCAGGTGAGAGCCTGCCCACGCTGGAAGCGCTGGCGCGCTGGTGCCTGGCCAACCATTTCTGCCTGAATGTGGAGATCAAGCCCACGCCCGGCACCGAAGCCGCCACCGGCCGCGCCGTGGCCGAGCTGCTGGCACGCATCTGGCCCGCCACAGCCATTGCGCCCTTGCTCACCTCGTTCCGGCCCGATGCGCTGGCGGCGGCCCAGGCCGCTGCGCCGCAGTTGCCGCGCGGCCTGCTGATCGACACCCTGCAGCCGGGCTGCCTCGACCTGGCGCAGCAACTGGGCTGCCAGGCGCTGGTGTGCAACCACGCACTGTGGGATGCAGCCCTGGTGGCACAAGTACATGCACTCGGCCTGCGTGCCCTGAGCTACACGGTGAACGACGAGTGGGCTGCCCAACGCCTGATCGACCTGGGAACCGATGGCATCATCACCGACCGCGTCGATCTGTTCAGCCCCGCCCGATAGCGGTGGGCCCGCCCGTACGGTTGCTCACGTGTCGCACCCCGTGCAGGCTGAAAATAAGTGCATGCACCGCCGCCACACCTTCCCCCCGCCCAAGCCACCCGCCCTGCTGCGCTGCCTGCCAGCAGCCCCCTGGCCGCTGGCGCGCCTGCTGCTGTGCTGGCTGCTCGCGGGCTGGCTCGGGGCACTGGGCCCGGCCCCTGCGCTGGCCCAGGAGCAGTCGACGAAGTCCAGCATGGACCAGACCGGCAAGGACAACACCCCCCTGCCCCAGGTGGACGAACTGCGCAAGCAGCTGGACGCCATTCCCAGGAAACTGGACGAAGCGGACAGCAACCGCCAGCTGCTGGATGAAATCAACGCCGTTGGCACGGCGGCCGAACGCCTGGCGAACCATCGCACCACCGAGCTGGCCGAGCTGGACCTGCGCCTCGCCGGCCTGGGCCCGGCGCCCGCCAAGGGCACCCCGGCGGAAGCACCGGACGTGGCCGCGCAACGCGCGAGCCTGAACAAGCAGCGCACCGATATTGATGCCGAACTCAAGCTCGCGCGCCTGATCGCCGTGGATGCCGAACAGCGCGGTGCCGACCTCGTGCGCCAGCGCCGCCTGCAGTTTCAGGCCGCGCTGACCACGCACGCCGACTCGCCCTTGAGCCCCTCCTTCTGGCGCACCCTGCGCCACACCGCCCCGGGCGACTTCGCGCGCCTGCAGGTGCTGGGCGCAGATCTGCTCGGCGCAGCGCGCGCGGCGCTGGACTCCAAGCACCGCAACGCCTTCCAGGGCTACCTGCTGCTGGCCCTGCTGCTGGCCGTGGCGGGCACCTGGCTGGCCGAGCGCATCCTCGTGCGTGTTCTGCCGTCGCGCCTGCCGGCGGGGCGGCTGCGACGCTCCCTGCTGGCCATGGCCGCCATCGTGGCCAACGTGCTCATCATCGGCACCGCCATGCAATTTGCCTGGAGCGCGCTCAAGCTCGGCGGGCCGCTGCCGGACAACCTGCTGGCGCTGCAGCAGGCCACCGTGCGCGCCGCCGCCTATGCCGCCTTCGTGGTCACGCTGGGCCATGGGCTGCTGTCGCGCCGGCGCAGCTCCTGGCGCCTGCTGCCCATCTCCGACGATCTGGCCCGGCGCCTGAGCCCCCTTCCGTGGTGGACGGCCGCGCTGTCGGCACTGGGCGCTGTGGTGACCGACGTCAACGCGATCATCGGCGCCAGCCTGGCGGCCGAGGTGCTGGTTCACGCTGTCTTCGCGCTGCTGCTGTCCTTCTCGGTGGCCGTGGCGCTGGGCCGTCTGCACGCCACGCCCGATGGCGCTGCGGCCGGCGACGAGGCAGCCCACGGACGGCCAGACAGCGAGGCCAGCCGGCCCCTGTGGGTGGGCCTGATCCTGGCCGGTGCCGGCGTTGCGGTGGTGCTCACCGTGGCGGCGGTGGTCTTCGGCTTCATCGCGCTGGCCGGCACGCTGGCGCGGCAGATGGTGTGGTCTGGCGTGGTCTTTGCCACCACCTATCTTCTGTTCCAGCTGGCCGACGATCTGAGCCAGGCGCTGCTGTCGTCCAAGGGACGCGTCGGCGCACGCATCCACAACACGCTGGGCATCAGCGCGCAACTGCTCGACCAGTCCGCGGTGGTGCTCTCGGGCTTGCTGCGCGTGCTGCTGTTTTTCTACATGGTCATCGCGCTGATGGCACCGCTGGGCACCAACCCGGACGAACTCTTTCGCCGCGGCAGCAATGTGGACCACAACCTGAAGGTAGGTGATCTGACGCTCGCTCCCCAAGCGCTGTTGACCGCGCTGGCGGTGGTTTGCGCGGGCTTTGTCGCCATCCGCATTGGCAAGCACTGGCTCAGCGAACGCTACTTTCCGCACACCTCGCTGGAGCCGGGCATGCGCAGCTCCATCGTCACGCTGCTGGGCTATGTGGGCGGGGTGGTGGTGATCGCGGTGGCGCTGGCAGGCCTGGGGATCAGCGTGGAGCGCATCGCCTGGGTGGCCAGCGCGCTGTCGGTGGGCATCGGCTTCGGCCTCCAGGCCATCGTGCAGAACTTCATATCGGGCCTGATCCTGCTGGCCGAGCGGCCGGTGAAGGTGGGCGACTGGGTGGTGCTGGGCGACACCGAGGGCGACGTGCGCCGCGTCAATGTGCGCGCCACCGAGATCCAGCTGGGCGACCGCTCCACGGTGATCGTGCCCAACTCCGAGTTCATCACCAAGACCGTGCGCAACATGACGCTGGGCAGCGCCCAGGGCCGCGTGCTGCTGCGCCTGCCCGCGCCGCTCGATACCGACGCGCGGCGCATGCGCGCGCTGATCCTGCAGGCCTTCCATGCGCACGAGGACATCCTGGAGAACCCCGCACCGTCAGTGACGCTGGAGGGCGTCCAGAGCGGCACGCTCACCTTCCTGGCGATCGGCTACGTGAGCAGCCCGCGCAACGCCGCGGGCGTGCGCAGCGACGTGCTGTTCGCCATCCTGGATGCGCTGCGCGAGGCAGGCCTGGCGCTGTCGCCGCCAGCCACCACCTCGGTGGCCCAGGCACAGCGCGACACCACGCCGGAGCCGCCGCTGCCGGAACCCGCATGACGCTCCTTTTTCAATAGCTTCTTGCGCTTGCCATACCGGCGCTCACGGCCAACTGGGTTTCAAACCGTCCGCTGCGCCAGCACATAGCCGGCGACCACGCCCAGCAGCTGGCCGATGTGGCCGATGAGCTCCACACCCTTGTAGGGCTCGTTGCAGGCCACGCTGTAGCCAAAGCCCCGCAGCGTGTCGCCGATGAGATGGATGAATTCGGGCGCGCAGGTGGTACCGTCGCGGTCGCCCAGCACTGCCTGGTGGAAAAAGACCTGGCGGCCGGTCGCATTGCCATTGCGGTGCCGCAACCCGTGGTGATCGACCGTGGCTACTATCTGTGCCAGCCAGCGGGCCGGGCCGCCCCGGCCGCGTTGCAGGATTTTCGGCTGTGGCTGCTGGCACAGGCCCAACCAGGGTCTGCATGGCCCCCGTGCGGCAGCAAGGCGAACGCAGCGAAACGGCCCCGAGACCCCGCCCCTACGCGCGCCAGCCGCGCACCAGCACCCATTGGCAACTGGCACAGGCCAGCACCAGCGTCGCATAGGTGAGCATCTTGCCGTCGCGGCCCAGCAGCACCAGCCCGGCCACCAGCACGGCACAGCCAACCACGAAATTAATAGCTATCTGCGCCCGCCACGTAAGCATCGACTGGCCTTTGGGTCGTATCCACCGCCCGCCCAGCACCAGCAGCAGGGCCAGCGCCGCAGCGGGCGCAATGAAATTCACAGCGTGGTAAAAAGCGTCCAGAGGACCCATAGAACATGACCCAGATCAAGGCTTGAGCAGACACGGTGCCCGGCGCTGCGAACAATTTTATAATTGGCGCTTATGGCAGTCTGGGCCCTCGGCATCAACCACACCACCGCGCCGCTCGACCTGCGCGGCCGGTTTGCGTTTGCGCTCGACCAGATCACGCCCACGCTGCAGGGCCTACGCCAGTCGCTGGGCCAGAGCAGCCGCCACCCAGGCGTTGAAACCGCCATCATTTCCACCTGCAACCGCACCGAGATCTATTGCGCGGGCGAGCAAGCCGCCATGGACCACACGCTGGGCTGGCTGGCGCAAAGCGGCGGCGTGAGCCCCGCACTGCTGCGCTCGCACTCCTACACCCTCGAAGACAGCCTGGTGGCACGCCACGCCTTTCGCGTGGCCAGCGGGCTCGACTCGATGGTGCTGGGCGAGGCCCAGATTCTCGGGCAGATGAAAAACGCCGTGCGCGCCGCCGAAACCGCCGGGGCGCTGGGCACCACGCTCAACCAGCTCTTCCAGCGCAGCTTTGCCGTGGCCAAGGAAGTGCGCACCAGCACCGAGATCGGCGCACACAGCATCAGCATGGCCGCCGCCGCCGTGCGCCTGGCGGGCCAGCTGTTTGAAGACCTCAGCAAGATTCGCGTACTGTTTGTCGGCGCGGGCGAGATGATCGAGCTGGCGGCCACGCACTTCGCGGCCCGCAACCCCCAATCCATTGCCATCGCCAACCGCACGCTCGAACGCGGCGAAAAGCTGGCCACACGTTTTGGCGGCGAGGTGATGCGCCTGTCCGACCTGCCCGAGCGCCTGCACGAATTCGACGCCATCATCAGCTGCACGGCCAGCACCCTGCCCATCATCGGCCTGGGCGCCGTGGAGCGTGCCCTCAAGAAGCGCCGCCACCGCCCCATGTTCATGGTCGATCTGGCCGTGCCGCGCGACATCGAGCCCGAGGTCAAGGCCCTGGGCGACGTGTACCTGTACACCGTGGACGATCTGGCCAGCGTGGTGCAGACCGCCCAGGCCAACCGCCAGGCCGCCGTGGCGCAGGCGGAGGCCATCATCGATGCCGGCGTGCAAAGCTTCATGCACTGGATGGAGCTGCGCAGCCCCATCGGACAGGTCGGCGGCGTGGTACCCCTGATCCAGCAGATCAACGCCCAGACCGACGAGTGGCGTGCCCTGGAGATCGCCCGTGCCAAGAAGCTGCTGGCCAAGGGCGAGGATGTCGATGCCGTGCTGGAGGCCCTGTCGCGCGGCCTGGCCCAGAAGATGCTGCACGGCACCATGGCCGAGCTGCGGGCCGGCGACGCCGACATGCGCGCACAAACCGCGCAGACCGTCTCGCGCCTGTTCCTGCGCTCGCAGAGCAAGACCAGGCTGTAGCGGCGCCCGCCTGCTCCGAATTTCAAGCCAGATCAGCCCTGACGCCTGATCAACAGGCGCATTAAGCTACACATTCAGTAGCATTCACTTTCCCCCTCGCATGAAACCCTTTCTCCGAAGCCAGCTGGAACGCTATGCACAGCGTCTGGGCGAACTGGACTTTCTGCTCTCGCGCGAGGACATCATGGCCGACATGGCGCAGTACCGCGCCATCTCGCGCGAGCACGCCGAGGTCACACAGATTGCGGGCCGCTATGCCCGCTACCAGCAGCGCGAGACCGACCTGGAGGGCGCGCGCGAGATGCTGGCCGACCCCGACATGGCCGAGATGGCGCAGGAAGAAATCACCTCCGCCGAGACCGAGCTGCTGCAGCTCGAAGACGAACTGCAGCGCCTGCTGCTGCCCAAGGACCCCGACGACGCACGCAATGCGTTTGTGGAAATCCGCGCAGGCACGGGCGGCGATGAATCGGCCCTGTTTGCCGGCGACCTGACGCGCATGTACACGCGCTACGCCGACCGCGTGGGCTGGAAAGTCGAAGTGGTCAGCGAGAACGCGGCCGAGCTGGGTGGCTACAAGGAAATCGTGCTGCGCATCGAAGGTGACCATGTGTATGGCGCTCTCAAGTTCGAGTCCGGCGGCCACCGCGTACAGCGCGTGCCCGCCACCGAAACCCAGGGACGCATCCACACCAGCGCCTGCACCGTGGCCGTGATGCCCGAGCCCGACGAGACCGAGGCCATCAAGCTCAACCCGGCAGACCTGCGCATCGACACCTTCCGCGCGTCGGGTGCGGGCGGGCAGCACATCAACAAGACCGACTCGGCCGTGCGCGTGGTGCACCTGCCCACCGGCATCGTGGCCGAATGCCAGGACGGGCGCAGTCAGCACAGCAACAAGGCCAAGGCGCTGCAGGTGCTGCAGGCGCGCATCCAGGAAAAGGAACGCAGCGAACGCGCCGCCAAGGAGGCCGCGCTGCGCAAGGGCCTGATCGGCAGCGGCGACCGCAGCGACCGCATCCGCACCTACAACTTCCCGCAGGGGCGCCTGACCGACCACCGCATCAACCTCACTCTGTACAAGCTGCAGTACGTGATGGACGGTGACCTGGCCGACGTGCTGCAGGCCCTGGCCCACGCGCGCGAGGCCGAACAGCTCGAAGAGCTGGAGATGGGCGCCGCGGGCTGACGATCTGCAACCAGTATTTGAATCAGATGGACCTCTGGCGTTTACCCATCAAGCGTCAACAGCTATCAAAACAAGAGTGACCGACACAACCTCCACCCTGGCGCAGGCACTGGACCAGGCCCGCACCCTCGGCCTGGAACGCATTGATGCCCAACTTTTGCTGCTGCACGCACTGGCCCGCCCCGACGCCGGCCGCGCCTGGCTGCTGGCGCACGACACCGACGCCCTGGACCCCGCGGTGCACGCGCAGTTCCTGGCCCTGTGCCAGCGCCGCACCGCAGGCGAGCCCGTGGCCTACCTCACGGGCCGCAAGGAGTTTTACGGTCTGCCCCTGCAGGTGGACGCCCGCGTGCTCGACCCGCGTCCCGACACCGAAACACTGGTGGACTGGGCCCTGGAAGTGATCGCCCCCCTGCCCGCCCCGAGCGTGCTGGACCTGGGCACCGGCAGTGGCGCCATTGCGCTGGCCCTGCAACACCAGCACCCCACGGCCCAGGTGCTGGCGGTGGATGCCAGCGCCGATGCACTGGCCGTGGCACAGGCCAATGCGCAGCGGCTGGCACTGCCCGTGCGGTTCCTGCAGGACCACTGGCTGGCTGCAGTGCCAGGCCGGTTCGAGGCCATCGTTTCCAACCCGCCCTACATTGCCGCCGCCGACCCGCACCTGGCCGCGCTGATCCACGAGCCCCTGCAGGCCCTGGCCAGCGGTACCGACGGCCTGGACGACATCCGCACCATCATCGCCCAGGCCCCGGCGCACCTGCAGCCTGGCGGCTGGCTGCTGCTGGAGCATGGCCATGACCAGGCCGGCACCGTCAGAGCGCTGCTGCAGGCACAGGGTTTTGCACAGGTGCAAAGCCGCAATGACCTCGCCGGCATCGCGCGTTGCACCGGCGGGCAGTGGCCAACAGTGAAATAATCCCCCCATTGCGGGCCTGCGCCCGTCAGCCCCTTCAAGGAGAACCCCCATGAGCGACACCCAACAACGCATCGACGCCCTCGTGAAGTCCAACGACATCCTGCTGTTCATGAAAGGCAATGCCAGCTTTCCGATGTGCGGCTTCTCGGGCCGCGCCATCCAGATCCTCAAGGCCTGCGGCGTGGACACCAAGGCGCTGACCACCGTCAACGTGCTGGAAGACGAGGAAATCCGCCAGGGCATCAAGGAATACAGCAACTGGCCCACCATTCCCCAGCTGTATGTGAAGGGCGAGTTCATCGGCGGCTCGGACATCATGATGGAGATGTACGAATCGGGCGAGCTCAAGCAGGTGCTGGGCACCGAGGGCTGACAGCCCGCCGGGCCCTACCGCCCGCGCATCCTGCGCTGCAAGGCCGCCCCCG
>NZ_JBXAJH010000018.1:0-101476 GCF_058797075.1 Acidovorax sp. GW823-FHT02H02
GAGCGAAGCCTTGAATTATATACCGGGTTTTTACCCAGTCCAACCCAAAACCATCTTCTTTTTTCCTCCGCATCCAGTGCCCTCACGAAGAGGGCGCACGGCAGCGAAGCCATACACTATAGCACGGAAAAACCCAGAAAAAACAAGACTGCAGCGCGTCCCGTCACCTGCTTCATCCCGAGTGGCAAGGCGGATGGACCGAGTCCGCTACCCCGGCGTGCATTGCATTGACAACATTACAGCAGCACGATGTCGTACTGCTCTTGACCCATGGCACTCTCGGCTTGCAGTGAGATGGGTTTGCCAATGAAATCGCTCAAGCCCGCGAGATGCTGGCTCTCTTCATCCAGAAAAAGCTCAACAACGCGCGGCGACGCCACTACGCGAAACTCCCGCGGGTTGAATTGGCGAGCCTCGCGCAGAATTTCGCGCAGTACGTCGTAGCAAACGCTGCGTGCGGTTTTCACCTGACCGGCCCCCCTGCAGACGCTGCAAGGTTCGCACAACATGTGTGCAAGCGATTCGCGGGTGCGCTTGCGTGTCATCTCCACCAGGCCCAATTGAGAAAAGCCGCCCGACATGGTTTTGACCCGGTCGCGCGCAAGCTGTTTCTTGTACTCTGAAAGAACGGCTTCCTGATGGTCCTCACGGGCCATATCAATGAAATCCACGATGATGATGCCACCCAGGTTGCGCAGGCGCAGCTGGCGCGCAATGGCCTGCGCGGCTTCCAGATTGGTCTTGAAGATGGTGTCGTCGAAATTGCGCGCGCCCACATAGCCACCCGTATTCACATCAATGGTGGTGAGCGCCTCGGTCTGGTCCACGATAAGGTAGCCACCCGACTTCAGATCCACACGACGGCCCAGGGCCTTGGCCACCTCCTCGTCGATGGCGTACAGGTCGAAGATGGGCCGTTCACCCTTGTAGTGCTGCAGCTTGCCGGCGGCTGCTGGCATGAATTCCTGCCCGAACGCGCGCAGGCGCTGGAACTGCTCCATCGAATCGAGCCGGATGGTCTGCGTGTGGTCGCCCACCAGGTCGCGCAGCACGCGCTGCAGCAGGTCCAGGTCCTGGTGCAGCAGCGACATGGCGGGAAGCTTGAGCGAGGCTTCCTTGATGCGCGCCCAGGTCTTGCGCAGATAAGCAATGTCCTCAGCCAGCTCTGCGTCGGTGGAATCCTCCCCATTGGTGCGCAGGATGAAGCCGCCACCACCGCCCGTGGACTTGTCGCCCACCAGCGCCTGCAGCCGGGCGCGCAGCGCGTCGCGCTCGGCGGGGGGAATCTTCTGCGACACGCCCACATGGTCGTCTTGCGGCAAAAACACCAGCAGGCGGCCCGCAATGCTGATCTGCGTGGACAGGCGCGCACCCTTGGTGCCGATGGGGTCCTTGATGACCTGCACCATGAGCGCCTGGCCCTCGAACACCTGCTTTTCGATCGGCACCTGCGGCTCGCTCTTGCGCGCAAATGCCGGCGGCTCGCCATCCGGCTGGCGCTGCCACACGTCAGCCACATGCAAAAAGGCCGCGCGTTCCAGCCCGATATCGATGAAGGCCGACTGCATGCCCGGCAGCACGCGCGAGACCTTGCCCAGATAAACATTGCCCACCAGACCCCGCTCCAGCGTGCGCTCGATGTGCAGCTCCTGCACAGCACCATGCTCCACCACGGCCACGCGGGTTTCCTGGGGGGACCAGTTGATCAGGATGTCTTGTTGCATGTTGTTCTCAGATAGCAAACCCGGCGGCGCGCAGCAGTTGCGCCGTTTCGTACATGGGCAGGCCCATGATGCCCGAATAACTGCCCGCCAGGTGCTCCACATACGCTGCCGCCCGGCCCTGGATGCCATAGGCCCCAGCCTTGCCCAGCGGCTCGCCGGTGGCCACGTAGGCGTTGATCTGTGCGGTCGTCATGGCGGCAAAGGTGACGCGCGACACGGACAGTGCCGAAATGCGCTTGGGGCCCACCTGCAGCGCCACCGCGGTGAGCACCCGGTGCTCGTGGCCCGCCAGCTCGGCCAGCATGCACGCTGCATGCTCCGCATCGTCGGGTTTGCCATAGATGGTGCGGCCCAGGGCCACAGTGGTGTCGGAGCAAAGGATAGGGGCATCGGGCAGACCACGGCGTGTGCGCCGCGCCACGGCGGAGTCAAGCTTCAGCCCCGTCACGCGCTCCACATAGGCCGTGGGGGATTCGCCGGGCAATACCACTTCGATGGCCTCAGCATCCTCCGGCTCGTCGCCCTCCACGTTGGGCAGCAGCAGCTCGTGGCGCACGCCCAGCTGTTCGAGCAGCTGGCGCCGGCGGGGGCTCTGGGAGGCAAGATAGATGAAGTCGGGCATGGCTAGATTTATAGCAAAAATCAACTCTAGCACTTATAAATAAAGCGCTAGAAGCTATCAATAAAATAGTAATTCATACGCCACCCCGCCGTCCCGGCATCTCATTCGCGGTGGTAAGGATGCCCCGCATTCACCGACCACGCGCGGTACAGCTGCTCGATGAGCAACACCCGCACCATGGCATGAGGCAGGGTGAGATCCGACAAGCGGATGCGTTCGTGTGCGGCCTGGCGGAAGGCCGGATCCAGCCCGTCGGGGCCACCGATGACCAGCGCCACATCGTCGCCCCCCAGTTGCCAGCCCTTGAGGCGTTCGGCCAGGGCCTTGGTGGTGAGGTTGGTACCGCGTTCGTCCAGGGCCACCACGCGTGTGCCGCGCGGGATGGCGGCTTCGATGCGCTCGCGCTCGGCGGCGTAGAGCGTCTCCAGGGTCTTGGAGCCCCGCGGTTCGGTCTTGACAGCCTTGAGCTCGACCTTGAGTTCGGGTGGAAAGCGTTTGGCGTAATCGTCGTAGGCCGTTTGCGCCCAGTCAGGCACCCGCTGCCCCACCGCCACGATAAGCAGCTTCATGTATGCGCCTTGGTGTGAAAACCGGGCCCCTGGCGCAGGTCAGGCGACGCGCGCAAAGAACCCTGCGGCAAAGCCTCAGCCCTTGCGGGCAGGCGCCTTTTTGGCTGCGGACTTTGTGGCCGCAGCGGGCTTGGCAGCAGATCTGGCTGCGGGCTTGGAAGCGACGCGTGGGGCAGACTTCTTCGCAGCAGGCTTTTTGACTGCGGGCTTGACGACCACCGTCTTTACGGGGGCCTTCTTGGCGGCTGCGGGCTTCTTCGCTGCAGGGGCCTTGGCGGCTGCGCCTGCGGCCGCGGCTGGTGTCTTGCGGGCCGGGACTTTCCTGGTTGCACTGACAGGCGCCTTGGCCTTGCCCTCGGCCCCGGCAGCAATGGCGACCTTGGGCTTGCCTGGCTTACGGGCAGGGACTTCCGCAGCTGCAGCAGCCTTCTTCTTGGCGGGGGCCTTCTTGGCTGCCGCTGCCACGGGCTTGGCAGCGCCCAGCTTCAGGCGCACGGGGGTGTCGCCCCACAGCTCTTCCAGGCGGTAGTACTGCCGGATGGTGGGCTGCATGATGTGCGCCACGGCGGCGCCGCAATCCACGATGATCCATTCGCCATTGTCTTCGCCCTCGATGCGGGGCTTGGCAAAACCGGCTTCTTTCACCGCATCGCGCACGCTGGCAGCCAGGGCCTTGGTCTGGCGATTGGAAGTGCCCGATGCCACGATCACCCGTTCAAACAGCGGCGAGAGATGCTCGGTGTTGAAGACCTGGATGTCTTGCGCCTTGACGTCCTCCAGGCCATCGACGATGGCGCGCTGGAGTTTGGTGACGTCTTTTTTGGCGGCGGTTTCCGATTTGGTGGAGGTGGTCATCAGGCGGTGATTAGAAAGGGAATGGAATCAATATAGCGTGCAACGCGGCGCACAGCCAGCGGGCTACGCCTTGGGTGTTGCGCTGGTGTTGCGCTCGGGTGCTGCGGCAGTTTGAGGTGTTTTTGACCTCTGGCGCTGGTGTGAAAAGCGCGGAAAGCTATTGAAATTATAGCTTTTGCGCTTTTCACTGCTTTCAGGGGGCGGTGGCAGCGCCACGGCCCAGCCATTCGCGCCGCACCAGAAAGCGCCGCGTGAGGTCGGCTTCGGCCGAATCGGCGGCGTCCGAGCGCTGGTACGACCAGGCCACCAGCGGCGGCATGGACAGCAAAATGGACTCTGTGCGCCCACCCGACTGCAGGCCAAAGTGCGTGCCCCGGTCCCACACCAGGTTGAACTCGACATAGCGGCCCCGGCGGTAGAGCTGGAAATCGCGCTCGCGCTCGCCAAACGGCAGGTTCCGGCGCCTTTCAACGATGGGCAGGTAGGCGCCAAGGAAGGCATCGCCCACCGACTGCGTCATCTCCAGGCTTTGCTCGAAGCCCAGCTCCGAGAAGTCGTCATAGAACACCCCGCCCACGCCGCGCTGCTCATTGCGGTGCTTGAGATAGAAGTATTCATCACACCACTGCTTGAAGCGCGGGTACTTGTCGTCGCCAAAAGGCGCCAGCGCATCGCGGCAGGTGCGGTGAAAGTGCACCGCGTCCTCTTCAAACCCGTAGTAGGGCGTGAGGTCCATGCCGCCGCCAAACCAGCAGGTTGGCGCCTGCCCCGGGTGCCCGGCCGCGATCATGCGCACATTCATGTGCACCGTGGGCACATACGGATTGCGCGGGTGGAAGACCAGCGACACGCCCATGGCCTCGAACGGCGCTCCCGCCAGCTCGGGCCGGTGCTGCGTGGCCGAAGGCGGCAGCTGCGGGCCGCGCACATGGCTGAAGCCGCAACCTGCGCGCTCGAACACGCGGCCGCCTTCCAGGATCTTGGTGATGCCGTCGCCCTGCAGCAGCTCGCCGGGGGCTTTGCGCCAGGCATCGGCCAGAAAGCGGGCCCCGCCCTCACCTTCCACGGCCTCCAGTGCATCGGTGATGCGCGCCTGCAGGCCCACCAGGTAGGCACGCACGCGGGTCACCGTGTCGGCGGCGTTCAAGGTCTGAGCGCCTGCCATCAGCTTTTCAGGGCGCGAAAGCCGATGTCATGGCGGTATTGCGCGCCGTCAAAGTGAATGCCGCGCGCCACGTCATAGGCCCGCTGTTGCGCCTGCTTGACGCTGTCGGCCAGAACCGTCACGCACAGCACCCGGCCGCCCGTTGCGCTGACCACTCCGTCTTTCAACTGCGTGCCTGCATGGAACACCACTGCGTCGTCCGCCTCGGCGGGCAGGCCGGTGATGGTATCGCCCTTGCGCGGATTCTCGGGATAGCCGTGCGCAGCCATCACCACGCCCAGCGCGGTGCGGCGGTCCCACTGCAATTCCATCTGGTCGAGCTTGCCGTCGGCCGCAGCGGCCATCACATCGTAAAAATCGCTTTTCAGGCGCATGAGGATGGGTTGCGTCTCCGGGTCGCCCATGCGGCAGTTGAACTCCAGCGTCTTGGGGTGGCCCTTGGCGTCGATCATCAGCCCCGCATACAAAAAGCCGGTATACGGGATGCCATCCTTTTCCATGCCACGGATGGTGGGCAGGATGATCTCGCGCATGGCACGGGCATGCACGTCGGCCGTGACCACCGGCGCGGGCGAATACGCGCCCATGCCGCCGGTGTTGGGGCCTTCGTCGCCGTCTTTCAGGCGCTTGTGGTCCTGGCTGGTGGCCAGCGCCAGCACATTCTTGCCGTCGCACAGCACGATGAAGCTGGCTTCCTCGCCTTCGAGGAACTCCTCGATCACCACGCGCGCGCCGCCTTCGTTGTGTGCCACGCCATATTTGTTGTCCACCAACATGAAGTCCACGGCATCGTGCGCCTCTTGCAGCGTCATGGCCACCACCACGCCCTTGCCAGCGGCCAGGCCGTCGGCCTTGATGACGATGGGCGCGCCCAGGCGATCCACAAAGGCGTGGGCTGCTGCGGGATCGGTGAAGGTGTCGTAATCGGCCGTGGGAATGCTGTGGCGGCGCATGAAGGCCTTGGAGAACGCCTTGGAGCTTTCGAGCTGCGCAGCCGCCTTGGTGGGGCCAAAGATGCGCAGGCCGTGGGCACGGAACTCATCGACCACGCCCGCAGCCAGCGGGGCCTCGGGGCCCACCACGGTCAGCGCGATCTTCTCGGCCTGGGCCCAGGCACGCAGTTCGCGCACGTCGGAGATCGCCACGTTTTCGAGCTTGGGGTTCAGGGCCGTGCCGCCATTGCCGGGCGCCACATACACCTTGGTCACCTTGGGGGACTGGCTCAGTTTCCACGCCATCGCGTGTTCACGGCCGCCGCCACCAATTACAAGTACTTTCATAGGAACCTTTGGTGAACCCCTGCCTGGCACAACGCCGAAGCCCAGGGGCTCGTAAAAAAACTATCTCAGCAACCAATCGCGCTAGGCGCTACACCCACAACCGCCAAAACTGGCGCGCCCCAGACCAGTGCCACCGCGCAAGGGCCGCCAAGACACTTCCGTGTCGCTAACGCTCCGTGCGCTGGTGGCGTCCCCCTCCCGCAAGCGCAGCGCAGCGCAGCGAGAGAGGGGAAGGCGCGAAGCGCCTCAGGGGGAGCTTCACAGTGCCGCGTTGTGGTAGACCTCCTGGGTATCGTCCAGGTCTTCCAGCACATCCAGCAGCTTTTGCATCTTGGCGGCGTCGTCGCCAGTCAGCTCAATCGTGTTCTCGGGCCGCATGGTCACGCCGGCCACATCGGGCGTCAGGCCTGCGGCCTCCAGCGCATTCTTCACGGCTTCAAAGTCGGCTGGGGCGGTCAACACCTCCACCGCACCATCGTCATCGGTCACCACGTCTTCGGCGCCCGCCTCCAGCGCCACTTCCATCACCTTGTCTTCGCTGGTGCCGGGGGCAAAAATCAGCTGGCCACAGTGCTTGAACTGGAACACCACCGAGCCTTCAGTGCCCATGTTGCCGCCGTGTTTGCTGAATGCGTGTCGCACTTCGGCCACGGTGCGCACACGGTTGTCGGTCATGGTGTCGATCATGATGGCCGCACCACCAATGCCATAGCCTTCGTAGCGGATTTCCTCGTAGGTCAGGCCTTCGGCGTTGCCCGTGGCCTTGTCGATGTTGTATTTGATGCGGTCGGCGGGCATGTTGGCCGCCTTGGCCTTGTCCACCGCCAGGCGCAGGCGAGGGTTGGCAGACAGGTCACCGCCACCGGCGCGGGCAGCCACAGTGATTTCCCGAATGATGCGGGTCCAGATCTTGCCGCGTTTTTCATCCTGGCGCCCCTTGCGGTGCTGGATATTCGCCCATTTGCTGTGTCCTGCCACGGGAAGTCCTTTGGTATTGATTTAATCTAGTGGCCGCGATTTTACTTTTGCCCGTCACCGATCTCCGAGGAAACCCTAAATGGCCGAACCCCTGCTGATTGCCAAACACGGCACGATTGAATGCCACCTGCTGCCCGGCCTGGCCAACCGCCACGGGCTCATCACCGGTGCCACCGGCACCGGCAAGACCGTCACCCTGCAGACCCTGGCCGAGAACTTTTCGCGCATCGGCGTGCCCGTTTTCATGGCCGACGTGAAGGGCGACCTCACGGGCGTCAGCCAGAGCGGAAAGATCGGCGACAAGCTGGCCGCCACCCTCAAGGATCGCGGGCTGGAACTGCCCACTTCCCAGTCCTGCCCCACCACGCTGTGGGACGTGTTCGGCGAACAGGGTCACCCGGTGCGCGCCACCATCTCCGACATGGGGCCGCTGCTGCTGGGACGCATGCTCAACCTCAACGAGACCCAGCTCGGCGTGCTCAACCTGGTCTTCAAGATCGCCGACGACAGCGGCATGCTGCTGCTGGACCTGAAGGACCTGCGCGCCATGCTGCAGTACGTGGGCGACAACGCCAAGGAGTTCACCACCGAGTACGGTAACGTCAGCGCCGCCAGCGTGGGCGCCATCCAGCGCGGGCTGCTGCAGATCGAGCAGCAGGGCGGCGACAAGTTCTTTGGCGAACCCATGCTCGACATCCAGGACTTCATGCAGACCGACACCAACGGCCACGGGGTGGTGAACATCCTGGCCGCCGACAAGCTCATGAACTCGCCGCGTCTTTACGCGACCTTCCTGCTGTGGATGCTCTCGGAGCTGTTCGAGACGCTGCCCGAGATTGGTGATCCCGAGAAGCCCAAGCTGGTTTTCTTCTTCGACGAGGCCCACCTGCTGTTCAACGAGGCACCCAAGGTGCTCATCGAGCGCATCGAGCTGGTGGTGCGCCTGGTGCGCTCCAAGGGCGTGGGCGTGTACTTCGTCACGCAGAACCCGCTGGACATCCCCGACAGCGTGCTCGCCCAGCTGGGCAACCGCGTGCAGCACGCGCTGCGCGCCTTCACCCCCCGCGACCAGAAGGCAGTGAAGGCCACGGCCACCACCATGCGCCAGAAGCCGGGCCTGGACATCGAAACCGCCATTACCGAGCTGGCCGTGGGTGAGGCGCTGGTGAGCTTTCTGGACGCCAAGGGCCGCCCCAGCGTGACCGAACGCGTTTTCGTGCTGCCGCCCGGCAGCCAGCTCGGCCCCATCACGCCGCAGCAGCGCCAAGCGTTGATGGCCAGCTCGCTGGTAGCCGGGGTGTACGAAAAGGTGGTGGACCGTGAATCGGCCTATGAAAAACTCAAGGGCCGCACTGCCGAAGGGAGCGAGCAGGCGGGCGGGGGCAATGGCAAGGCCGCCAACGGGGCACCTGCCGAAGAAGGCGGCGGCCTGATGGGCGGGCTCAACGACGTGCTGTTTGGCAGCACGGGGCCACGCGGTGGCAAGCGCGACGGGCTGGCACAGACCATGGCCAAGTCGGCGGTTCGCACCATGGGCACCTCGCTGGGCAGGGAAATCCTGCGCGGCGTGCTGGGCGGCATCTTCGGGGGCAGCAAGCGGCGTTGATGCGGCAGGCAGCCCGGGCGCTGCGGCGCTCTGGCTCAGCACATTACTCCTGTTTTCATAGCTTCCAGCGCCTTATTCAAAAGCACCAACGGCATATTCATGGGAAGTCACCCACGCGACGGTGTGCAGTAGCGCCGCAGGCCTACATTCCTCGTCCATGAACACACTCACCTGTTTTTCCCTGAGCACCATCGACCATGTGGCCCATCTGGTACTGAACAGACCAGAGGCCATGAACACCATGCACCCCGCCTTCTGGCGCGAGCTCGATGGGGTGTTGGCCCAACTGCACCAGGCGGGCGCGGCGCGGGCGCTGGTCATCAGCAGCACCGGCAAGCATTTCAGCGCGGGCATGGCGCTCGAAACCTTCGGCGGCACCATTGCCATGGACGACCAGAGCCCCGAGGGCCGCGCCGCCATCTTCGACCTGCTCACCGACATGCAGGCCACCTTCACCCGCATCGAGAGCCTGCGCATCCCCGTGATCATGGCCATCCACGGCGGCTGCATCGGCGGTGCGGTGGACATGGTCACGGCGGGCTGCATCCGCTACGCCACGCAGGATGCGTTCTTCTCCATCCAGGAGATCAACATCGGCATGGTGGCCGACGTGGGCACGCTGCAGCGCCTGCCCAAGCTGATCCCGCTGGGCGTCGTCAAGGAACTGGCCTACACCGGCCGCCGCCTGGGCGCGCAAAAAGCCCTGGCTTACGGCCTGGTCAACGAAGTGTTCGACACGCAGGATGCCATGCTGGCCGCCGCCCTGCAATGCGCGCGCGAGATCGCCAGCAAGCCCCCCGTGGCCATCTGGGGCACCAAGCAGGCGGTGAACTACGCCCGCGACCATTCCGTGGAGGACAGCCTGCGCCAGATGGGCTGGCTGCAGGGCGCCATCTGGAGCAACCAGCATGTGCGCGAATCGGTCACGGCCATGAAGCAAAAACGGGCGGGCGACTTCCCGGCGCTGGCCCCGCTGCAGCGCTTCAGCGAACAGGCCTGAGCCCAGATTCATCAAAATAGATAGCTACCAGCGCTTACAGGACAAGCGCTGTAAGGCTTTTTTGCTTGAAAAGGCATCGCAACGGGCTATGATGCGGCAGCGTGGTTGCCGCTTCCCAGCGCCGCGCCTGCCCAAGGATGCCGCCATGACCCAGACACCCGTTTCCGTGCCCATGTCTGTGACCACCTACGCCGACGTGGCCGATGCAGCGCATCGCCTGCATGGCATGGCGCACCGCACGCCAGTGCTGCGCTCCACCACCGCCGATGAGCGGCTGGGCGCGCAGCTGTTCTTCAAGTGCGAAAACCTGCAGCGCACGGGCGCCTTCAAGTTTCGTGGGGCCTTCAACACCCTGGCCCAGTTCACCGATGAGCAGCGCAAGGGCGGTGTGCTGGCTTTCTCGGCCGGCAACCATGCCCAGGCCATCGCCATTTCGGCCCGGCTGCTGGACATGCCCGCCGTGATCGTCATGCCCGAAGATGCCCCCGCCGCCAAGATGGCCGCCACGCGCAGGTATGGCGCACAGGTCATCACCTACAACCGCTACACCGAAGACCGCGAGGCCATCAGCCGGCGCTTGGCGCAGGAGCGCGGCATGACGCTGGTGCCGCCCTATGACCACCCGCACGTCATCGCAGGCCAGGGCACCGCCGCCAAGGAACTGCTGGAAGAAGTGCCCCACCTCGACTACCTCTTCGTCTGCGTGGGTGGCGGCGGCCTGCTGGCGGGCAGCCTGCTGGCCGCCGAGGCACTGGCGCCGCACTGCCGCGTGGTGGGCGTGGAGCCCGAGACAGGCAACGACGGGCAACAGTCCTACCGCGCGGGCCATATCGTGCGGATCGCCACGCCCCACACCATTGCCGACGGTGCACAAACCCAGGCGCTGGGCCAGCTCACCTTCCCCATCATCCAGCGCCTGGCGGACGACATGGTCACCGCCACCGACGAACAACTGGTGCAGGCCCTGCGTTTTTTTGCCGAACGCATGAAGATCGTGGTCGAACCCACCGGGGCCCTCGCCTTTGCCGGCGCAGGAAACGGCAGCGTGGACGTGCGCGGCGCCCGGGTTGGCATCGTGATCAGCGGCGGCAACGTCGATATGGCGCGCTATTCGCGCTTTCTGGCAGACTGACCTGTTTTACCGATCCTCCATAACCATAAAAAAAGGCCCATCCCCATGAGCAACGTCACCGTCATCACCCATCCCCTGGTCCAGCACAAGCTCACGCTGATGCGCAAGAAGGAAGCCAGCACCAACAGCTTTCGCCGCCTGCTGGGCGAACTCTCCACGCTGATGGCCTATGAAGTCACGCGCGACATGCCGTTGCAGGACGTGCAGATCGAAACCCCCCTGGAGACCATGACCGGCAAGGTCATCGATGGCAAGAAGCTGGTGCTGGTGTCCATTCTGCGCGCCGGCAACGGCTTTCTGGACGGCATGCTCAACGTGGTGCCCGGTGCCCGCGTGGGCCACATCGGCCTGTACCGCGACCCGACCACGCTGCAGCCCGTGGAGTACTACTTCAAGATGCCGTCCGAGATGGAAGAACGCGACATCATCGTGGTGGACCCCATGCTGGCCACCGGCAATTCGGCTGCTGCCGCCGTGGAGCGCCTGAAGAAGCTCCACCCCCGCTCCATCAAGTTCGTGTGCCTGCTGGCCGCGCCCGAAGGCATTGCCACGCTGCAAAAAGCCCACCCCGACGTGCAGATCTTCACCGCCGCCATCGACCGGGAACTGAGCGACCATGGCTATATCCTGCCCGGCCTGGGCGATGCGGGCGACCGCATTTTTGGCACCAAGTAGTCCACCAGCTCCATAAAAAACCGCCCAACCTTGCGGCAGGGCGGTTTTTTTGTGGTCACCGCCGCGAGGCCCAGGGGCTTCGTAGCGGCGCTTTCACTTCAGTACACGTCGTGCTGCGTGTTGTTGACGTTGAAGTGACCGGTAGGCGTGATCAGACGTGGGTCTTTGATGACCTTCTTGAGTTTGAGCGTTTTGTCGTCCACCACCACCATGGCGCTGATCTTGTCCTTGGCACTCCACACCGAGAACCAGACTTCATCGCCGGCCTTGTTGAATTCAGGCTGCACAACGCGCTTGGCGCCATCGTCCTTGATGTCGGCCCACTCGGCGATCGGCAGCGTGACATAGCCCTTGTCCAGGTTCTTGATGTCGTACACCACCACCGATTGCGAGACCTTCGGATCGGGGTTCAGAGGTGCATCCGAATACAGGTGGTTGGACTTGGGGTGGCTCTTGATGAACAGAGCGCCGCCGCCAGGCCCCTTGAGCTTGGCCACTTCCTTGAAGGCATATTGCTTGTACTTCTTGGGGTCGGTACCGATCAGCGAGATCGTTTCGTCACCCAGGTGGCCGGTAGCCCACACAGGACCGTATTTCGGATGGTTGAAGTTCGCACCACGG
This sequence comes from Acidovorax sp. GW823-FHT02H02, assembly GCF_058797075.1. NCBI lineage: Bacteria > Pseudomonadati > Pseudomonadota > Betaproteobacteria > Burkholderiales > Comamonadaceae > Acidovorax > Acidovorax sp. GW823-FHT02H02. The sequence continues at coordinate 12,228 of NZ_JBXAJH010000018.1, forward strand.
CCGGGGTGGGGAATCTTGCCCACATCGACGACGGCCGCAAGCTTGCTGTCCTTGAGGTCGAACACCGAAATCTTGTTGCTGTTGTTGGCAGCCACCATGAAGTAGCGCTTGGTGGCGTCCAGGCCGCCATCATGCAGGAAAGGTGCCGAACCAATTTCGGTCAACTTCAGTGCGTTCAGGTCGGAGTAGTCCACCATCAGGGTCTTGCCGGTCTCCTTGACGTTCACGACAAACTCGGGCTTGAAGTGGCTGCCCACGATGGAGGCCACGCGCGGCTCGGGGTGGTATTCCTGCGTGCCCACCACGTTGCCACGGGTGGAGACGATCTTCAGGGGTTCCAGCGTGTCGCCATCCATGATGACGAACTGTGGCGGCCAGTAGGTGCCGGCAATCGCGTACTTGTCTTCGAAGCCCTTGAACTTGCTGCTCTCGACCGAACGCGCTTCCAGGCCGGTGCGGATTTCTGCCACCGTGTCGGGTTTTTCCATCCACAAATCGATCATGTTGACCTTGGCGTCACGGCCGATCACGAACAGGTAGCGACCCGAAGCCGACATGCGCGAAATATGCACCGCATAGCCGGTCTTGATGATGCTGATGATTTCCTTGGTATCGCCATCGATCAGCGCGATCTCGCCCGCATCGCGCAGGGTGGTCGAGAAGATGTTGGTGATGTTGTAGTTGTTCATCTTCTTCTTCGGACGCTTGTCCGCAGGAATGACGACCTTCCACGTTTTCTTCATGTCCGCCAGGCCGAATTCTGGTGGAACAGGGGGGTCCTGCTGGACGTAGCGGGCCATCAGGTCCACGTCGGCCTCGGTCATTTCGCCCGAGGTCTGCCAGTTGGGCATGCCTGCGGGCGAGCCGTAGGCAATGAACACCTTGAGGTAGTCCGTGCCTTTGGCAAGCGTGATGTCAGGCGTCAGGGGCTTGCCGGTGGCACCCTTGCGCAACACGCCGTGGCAGCCAGCGCAACGCTCAAAGTAAATCTGGCGGGCCCGGTCGAACTCGGCCTGCGTCATCTTGGGCGCTTTGGGATTCGAACTTTGGTACATGGCCACATCGGCCAGAGGTGAAGTACCTGCCTGGTAATTCACCTCGGGGGCCGATGCGCCCTCCTTGTGTTGTGCCGCAGCGGCCAGAGCCAGAGTGGACAGTGCCAGGGCCGCAAGGCGCGCCAGCTTTCGGGTTGTCATGGGAACTCCTTTTTTTTCACAGCCCATACGCTCATTCCATCCTGCAGGATCGCCCGCCGAGGGCTGCGACGATATGGTTTCGGCAGACATGGCGGCCATTCTTCGACGGGTGTCCTGGGCCCACTTTGATACGCGTCAAACAACCATTTAACTTGCATCATTCACCCCGAGACACACCAATAATCCAACAACGGATACAAGAAACCAACACCCATGAAGGTCAGCCTGGGCGTGCTTTACGACACGGCCGCCTGGGGCCTGCGCGCCGAGCTGCGCTACCACGGCGCCAAAAAGGCCAGCGACATCGACAGTGCCTCGGCCGTCAAGGCGCCCAACACGCAGTTCACCATCGGGCAGGCCACCACGCTCGACCTGTCGGCCCAGTGGCGTCTGCGCAAGGATCTGCGGCCCAACGTTGCCGTGCACAACCTCACCAACCGCAAATACCGGCTCTGGCCCGACGTGTACGGCCTGGCAACCGCCAGCACCGTGAACGACGCCTACACCCAGCCTGGCCGCAGCCTGCGCGCATCGCTGGTCATGGACTTCTGAAGCATCCAGGATGCACAGAGCGCCCGCCCCAGGGCACCAGCCATCCCGGCGATGGCGCCCTCGGGGTTGCCGGCCAGCGTTGCCCGCCCGTGATCAACCCACGCATGCTCTCAAAGAGCCCTTGCTTCCACCCTGTTGCGCCCATGCTCCTTGGCCAGGTACATGGCCTCGTCCGCGCGCTGCAAAAGGGCGTCTGAAGAATCGCCAGGCAGGTATTGCGTAGCCCCGATGCTCACCGTCAAGCCAATGGGGCCACGCTCGGTGAGCACAGGCTGGCTGGCCACCATGGCACGCAGGCGCTCGGCCACGGCACGGGTGCCCTCGCTGCCGGCGTTGGGCAGAAAAATGGCAAACTCCTCGCCACCCAGCCGGCCCATCACGTCCTCCTTGCGCAGGCAGCCGGCGGCCAGGCGGACAAAGTGGCGCAGCACGTCGTCGCCAGTTTTGTGCCCCCAGGTGTCGTTGACCTTTTTGAAATGGTCCAGATCCATCGCCAGCACGGAAAGACCGGACTGCGTGCGCCGTGTGCTGCTGATGGCCTTGTCCAGCAGCGTGAGGAACGCACGCCGGTTGAACACATTGGTCAGCGGGTCCATCTCGGCCAGATGGCGCAGCTCGCTGGTAATGTATTCATTGGTGAGCATCAGCGTGCCAAATGCCATCATCACCAAGGCCAAAGTGGCTTCCAGCACCACGAACTGCGAAAGCAGCGCCACCATGCCGGTGCCAGCACCCCCACCCCCTTCGGGCGTGGCCAGCCTGAACAGCAGCGGACGCAAGAACAGGAAAAGCCCATGCAGGCCCGCCACGAGGGCAAACAGATAGCGTGCCGGCACATTGCGAAAGCCACCCCGCGCCAGGGTGTGGGCGGTCAGCAAAAAGCACACGCCAGAAACCGATCCCGCCAACGCAAACCGGATTCCCAGGTGTGGCTGCACCACTGTGAAATACACCGCCAGCGCCGTCACGGCAGCGATGGCCATCACCGCATGCCCATGCGGCAAGGGGTGCCGCCCCATGTAGGCACGGCTTGCCAGAAGGCAGAGGTAGGCGGCCACGGAGATGGACGCCTGCGTCAGCACCACTGACAACACCTCCGGCGTGTGATCGCGCACCAGCAAAATGGCGCAAAACACCGAGGCGCTCAGAAAAGACAGCGTCCACAGCCGCAAGCCTGGAATGCCCTTGTTGAAATGCCACACGGCATAAAGCACCGTGGTGACCAGCGCCGCGAGGATGCCTGCGACGATAACGAGCGTGGGACTGTGCACGGAGGATGGGAAAGGCTGAGGACTGTGCGCGCAACGGCCTGAGGAATCCGCCGTGTGTTGCGAACCGGCGGAAAAAGCACGCCAGAAAATTCGCATGCAATTGTATGCACACCCCGATGACTCAGAAGATGTGCATGAGCGCTACGTGCCCGAGCGGGTGGCACCCACGTGCGCCATCAAGGCGCACCGCACCGCCATAGCGCGGGCGATGGCGCGCATGAGCCACGCGCACCACAACAGGCGCCAGCCCCCGTCAAGCGCCCGGGTCGTTCCGGCACGCCGCGTCACCCCGCCACATGGCACTCACGGCGCAGCAAGGCCAGCGCGTCGCGCATCTGGTAATCCATGTCGCTGCCCAGCGTTTTGGACGATTCCTGCACAAAGCTGTTCCACAGGTCGATGTAGGCGGACTGGTGAGCACCTGGCGCATGGCTGCGGATGAACGCGGTGGCCAGCTCGGGCTGCAGGCCGCTCTTGCGGATCTTGCGCACCAGGCTGGCAGCGGTTTTTTCGGTCAGCAAGGTCTTTTTGGGAGCGCCTGCTGCCACGCACAGGAACAGCGTCAGCAGCGAATGTTCGTCTTCGTTGCCCTGGGTGGTCTTCATCCATGTCTTGCTGGCGGGCTGGGGCGGCTCGCCGTCCTCTTGCAGCGCATCCAGGCTGCGGTGGTACTGGTCCACCTCGGCCAGCGGGTCGTCCAGCAGAAAATACCGGGCACGAAATACGCCGGTGGGGCGCAGCAGCGCACGCAGCGGCGCAGCCGAATCGAGCAGCTTGGCCAGGTCGGCCAGCACGGCTGCGCACTGCGCCTGCATCAGCGCGCGCAGATCCGCAGGCACGCCAGCGGGCAGCTGCAGCTGCGTGGGTGCTGCCCGCTTTTTCTTGCGCTGCGCCGTCACCAGTTTCTCCAGGGCCACGGCGCTGGGCCACTCGCCCAGGTGCATGGCTTTGGGCGCCAGGGCCTGCATGAGCAGGCCGGTGCGGATGACGGCCTCGGCATCGGCACCAGCGGCCTCCAGCTCGTCGGTATCCAGGTCGTAGTGCTCGGCCAGCCACTGGGCGGCACCGATGGCGCTGGCAATCTGGCTGCGGCGGGCCAGCTCGGCCCGGTAATCGGCATGGCTGCGCAGCGACCACAGCGCCAGCAGCGGCGTTTGGGCATCGGCATAACCCGCCATGCCGAAATTGCTGCTCTCGGGCAGAGCGATCAGGCGCTTGAGCATGTCGGAGCCGCCCTTGGAGCGCGACAGGAACGAGTGGTCGCGCAGCGAGATGGCGGCTTGGGTCAGATCACCGCCCGTGGTTTCCAGCAAATACAGGCTGATGAGGTTGACCATGCGGTCGCGGGCCTTTTCCAGCTCGGGCCGCAGAAACTCGCTGCCGAAATAGCGGGCGATCTGCACCATGCCCTTGGGCGCATCAGTGCAAATGGCATCAAGACGGGCGGCATCCAGGATGCCGTGCTGCACGCCATGCACCAGCGCTTTTTCAAAGAACGGGCGGGCGTCGTGCAGTTGCAGAGCATTGGTTGCGGCAGGCAGATCAGTGTTGGGTGTGTCAGGCAATGTCATTCAGCTTTCCATCGCGCTGCGCGTCATCGCGGCGTCACAAAACTGGCACGGACCAGGCCAGGGCCGCCGTGCAAGGGCCGCCCCGCCGCACGGGCAGCGTCCCCCTGTGCAGGAGGAAGGCGCGAAGCGCCTCAGGGGTTGTTATCTATATAGCGGATTCTTCGTCGGATGTGCGTGCTGCGGGGGTGGCCTTGCCGCGGTCGGTGTCGCTGGTCTCGAACTTGCCGTCGTCTTCCTCAGCCTGCTCGTCACCCTCGTCCAGGCCCATGTCGTGGGCACGCGCCTTGGCACGCAGCACCAGCAGGGTTTCAATGAAGAGATCACGGCATTCATAGCGCAGCAGCCAGGCCAGCTGCATCCAGTCGCGGTCGGCCACTTCGTCCTGGTCGATGCGGGGCTGCACATAGCCTGACGCCAGCAGCTCGTCATCGGTCAGGGTGAGCCCGTAATCTTCGGTGGCGTCGAAGGTGCCGGTGCGGGCAAAAGCCTCGATGCGGCTCCATTTTTCGGCAAAGTAGTTGGCCAGGGCCTCGGCGCCGCCTTCCAGGTCGCCAATGGCGGTCAAGAACTCCACCGGGTCGGCATCGTCCCGAAAGATGACGGCGTTGACCATGTTGCGCAGGTGCGTGTGGGTCAGGTCCTTGTATTGCTTTTCCAGCACCATGGCGCGCGCAAACTGCTCGGGCGTGACCAGCAGGTTGACGACCGACGCCTTGGAGTCGTCGTATTCGCGCATCACGGCCAGCACGTCTTTCGGTGCCAGCTGGTCCAGCACGACCATCAGGGCGTTGTCGCCTTCGGTATCGGCCAGCTCGGCCAGCGCCGATTCGGCACCCACGATGTCGCCCGCGGCAATCAGGCTGGTGGTTTTGGTGATGAGGGCCAGGTGGTTCATGGGCGGAAAATCTCGGTCTTGTCAGTCTTTGCGGTCAAAGCCGGCCTCGGCCAGCCAGTGGGCGCTGGCCTCTTCGCGGGTGCGGCTGTTGTGCGGGTCGGCGGCGTCGTCGGCGCTGAGGGCGTTGTAGTCATCGTCGTGCTCGGCGGCCTCTTCGTCGCCATCGTGCCCGGCCTCGCCCTGCGCCGGTGCCGGGGCCAGGCGCGCATGCTGGTGCAGATACTCCAGCGCCGCCGCCACGACCATGAAGACCGGGCCACCGGGCTCGCGCAGCACGGTTTGAGCCAGGCTGGCGGCCCAGGGTTCCAGCGCAACGGCGCCCGTCAGCGCCCCCCACTCGGGCAGCTTGTCCGCACCCTGGCCGAGCCAATGCTCCATCACCGCTGGCTTGGCAAAACGGAAACCCTGGTGAAAAGCCACCGCCACCATCTCGGGGGCCAGTTCCATCATCTTCACCAGGAAGCCGATTTCGGAGCGCTTTTCGGCCAGCCGCTTGCGCAGCACATCCTTGCCCTCCGAATCCGAAACCAGGTCATCCAGCTCGGCCTGGTAGGCCGAACGCAAGTCATAAAAGTAAGGGGATAGTTTCACGAAGGAAGAATGCTCTTGAAATAGGTTTGCCAGATCTCTTGTGCGGTCTGCAGCGGGTCGTCCAGCAGGTTGCGGCGGCGGTTGTCGTCGTAGGCCTGGCGGGCCTCGTCGTCCGCCAGCACCTCGTAGGCTTTTTGCACGGCCTGGAAGCGCTGTGCGGCATCGGGTGCGTCGTTCCGGTCGGGGTGATAGAACGATGCCTTCTGGCGAAAAGCCTTCTTGATGTCGGACAGCGACGCGTTGGCGCCCAGCCCGAGGGCTGCGTAATGGTCAGCGGTCATGGAATGGTTGCCAAAAAAACAAAAGCCCAGCGCGGGCCGGGGTGGTGGCCAGCCCCGGGCGATCAGCTGCCCAGGCTCACAAAGACGTTCTGCACGTCGTCGTTGGCGTCAATGGCGGCCAGAAAGCTTTCCACCTCTTCCAGCTGCTCTGGTGTCAGGTTGGCGGGGTTCACCGGGTTCTTGGGCTTGTAGCCCAGCTTGGCCGACAGCACGGTGAAGCCGTGCGCCGGCAGCGCACGGCTGACCAGGTCGAGTTCAGCAGGGTCGGTCCAGAAGGTGGTCGTGCCAGCCTCATCGCCCGCTTCGCAGTCTTGTGCACCAGCCTCGATCGCGGCTTCTTCGGGGTCGGCACCGGCAACCGCAGGCTCGGCTTCGATCATGCCGACATGGTCGAAGTCCCAGGCCACCGAACCCGATGTGCCCAGCTGGCCCTTGCGAAACAGCACGCGCATTTCGGGCGCCGTGCGTTTCACGTTGTCGGTCAGGCACTCGACCATCACGGCCACCTGGTGCGGGGCGTAGCCTTCGTAGATCACATGCTCGAAATGGACGGCCTCACTGCCAATGCCGGCGCCCTTTTTAATGGCGCGCTCCAGCGTGTCCTTGGGCATGGAGACCTTGCGGGCCTGCTCGACCACGAGGCGCAGGCGCGAGTTGCCGGCCGGGTCGGCCCCGCCGCGCGCAGCCACCATGATTTCCTTGGCCAGTTTTCCAAACAGCTTGCCTCTGGCATCTGCAACCTGTGCCTTGCCTTTTGCTTTCCATTGCGCGCCCATGGCGGATGTTCCTTGGTGTTGTGGCGCTCGATGAACCGGTTCAATGGATCCATGGCGCCTGGTTTTTGTCGTGGGGCGAATGCGTGCTGGTTTTTTCAACCAAAACCGGGCACGCAACCGAACCCTGTAGATTACCACCCGGCGATTTACCCTGTCCGTTGCGCGTTTGCAGGCAAAAATGCGGGTTAACCTATCCATGGCCGGGTTCGCCACCCAGGTGGGCGTGGCGATCAGGACGGCTGCGAGCCGGCCCCACAACGCATTACGGCCCACACGGAGTTTTTTTCCTTGCTCAACATCCTCTGGCTGGGGTTTTTTGTCACCGCGGCAGTTGCCGCCCTGGCCCAATGGCTGGTCGGCGGGCATGCCCAGATTTTTGCGGCCATGGTCGAGGCCCTGTTTGCCATGGCCAGGCTGTCGGTCGAGGTGATGGTGTTGCTGTTTGGCACGCTCACCCTGTGGCTGGGCTTTTTGCGCATTGCCGAAAAGGCGGACATCGTCAACGCCCTGGCGCGCTGGCTGGCGCCGCTGTTTGCGCGGCTGATGCCCGGCGTGCCGCGCGGCCACCCGGCCCTGGGCCTGATGACACTGAACTTTGCCGCCAACGCGCTGGGGCTGGACAACGCTGCCACGCCCATGGGCCTGAAAGCCATGCGCGCGCTGCAGGAGCTGAACCCGCAGCCCGACACCGCCACCAATGCGCAAATCCTGTTCCTGGTGCTCAACGCCTCATCACTCACGCTGCTGCCGGTGACCATCTTCATGTACCGCATGCAGCAGGGCGCGCCCGACCCGACGCTGGTGTTCCTGCCCATCCTGCTGGCCACGTCGGCATCCACGCTGGTGGGGCTGCTCAGCGTGGCCGTGGTGCAGCGCCTGCCGCTGTTCAGCCCGGTGGTGCTGGCCTACCTGCTGCCGCTGGCGCTGGCGCTGGCAGGCTTCATGGCGCTGCTGGCCACGCTGTCGGCGGCAGCCCTGGCGCAGTTGTCGTCGTTGCTGGGCAACCTCACGCTGTTTGCCCTGGTCGTGCTCTTTGTGGTGGTGGGCGCCTGGCGCAAGGTGGCCGTCTATGAAGCCTTCATCGAAGGCGCCCGCGAGGGCTTCGAAGTGGCCAAGGGCCTGCTGCCCTACCTGGTGGCCATGCTGTGCGCGGTGGGGGTATTCCGCGCCTCGGGCGCCCTCGCCTATGTGCTCGACGCCATCCGCTGGTGCGTGCAGTTGCTGGGCGTGGATGCGCGCTTCGTCGATGCCCTGCCTACGGCGCTGGTCAAGCCGTTTTCGGGCAGCGCGGCGCGCGCCATGCTCATCGAAGCCATGCAGAGCCAGGGCGTGGACAGCTTCGCCGCGCTGGTGGCCGCCACCATCCAGGGCAGCACCGAAACCACGTTTTATGTGCTGGCGGTGTACTTCGGGGCGGTAGGCATCCAGCGCGCCCGCCATGCGGTGGCCTGCGCGCTGCTGGCGGAGCTGGCAGGGGTGGTAGCGGCGATTGGGGTGTGCTACCGGTTTTTTGGCTGAATTTCAAGCCAAACTGGCTACCAGCGCTTACAGACAAAACACTGGTAGCTATAACTTTAAAAACACATCACCCGCTTTCAGGCCAGCGCCTGCGCAAAGTCGGCCAGCAGGTCCTGCAACTCCTCCAGTCCAACCGACAGGCGGATCATGCTGTCGCCAATGCCCATGGCGGCCCGCACCTCGGGGCCTGCTTCCCAGAAGATGGTGTGGGCCACCGGGATGATGAGCGTGCGCGTGTCCGCCAGGCCCGTGGCCTTGACGGGCAGCTGCAGCCGGTTGCACAAAGGCAGGCACTGGGTGGGGTCGCGCAGTTCAAACGACAGCAGCCACGAGCCTGCTTTCAGGTGCTTTTGGGCCTGGGCATGCTGCGGGTGCGACGCCAGCATCGGGTAATGCACCCGCGCCACGGCCGGGTGCTGCTCCAGCCACTGGGCCAGCGCCAATGCGGTGGCACTGGTGCGGTCCATGCGCAGCGCCAGCGTTTCGGCGCCCAGCGCCATCTGGTGCGCGGCATGGGATGACAAGCTACCGCCCATGTCGCGCAGGCCCTTCTTGCGCAGCTGCTGCAGGCCCCAGCCTTTGGCATCGCCCTTGCGGTAGGCCGGAAAGATGTTGGGGTAGCAGCTCCAGTCGAAAACGCCGGTGTCGATCACGGCGCCGCCCAGCGCGTCGCCCTGCCCACCGATGCTCTTGGTGAGCGAATGCACCACCAGGCCCGCCCCCACCGTGCCCGGACGGAACAGGTAGGGCGAGGCCACGGTGTTGTCCACCACGTACAGCAGGCCGCGCTCCTGGCACAGCGCGCCAATGCCCTCCAGGTCGGGCATCTGGGTGCCGGGGTTGGCGATGGTCTCGACAAACACCATGCGCGTCTGCGGCCGCACGGCGGCAGCCACCTGGGCGGCGTCCGTGGCATCCACCGTGGTCACCTCGATGCCCAGGTCGACCAGGGTGCCGAACACGCTGTTGGTGTTGCCAAACACGAACTTGCTGGCCACCAGATGGTCACCCGCCTTGAGCAGCGTGAGAAAAATGGCGCAAATGCCCGCCATGCCGGAAGCAAAGACGATGCTGCCCTGGCCCTGCTCCATCTGCGTGAGCTTGGCCTCGAGCGCGGCCGTGGTGGGGGTTCCCTGGCGGGCGTAGTTGAAACCGCCTTTGGCGGTGCCCTGGAACACGGCAATCAGATCTTCGACCTGGTCGAAACCGTATTGCACCGAGGTGTGGATGGGTTGGTGAATGGCGCCATGCACGGCGCCGCCCAGGCGGTCGGCATGCACGATCTGGGTGGTGAAGCTGCGGTTTTGCGGTGTCGTCATAAAAATCTGCGCTGTTTCTGCGGGGCTACTTACAAGGCGGGACGATCAATACTGGCGCGCCCTGACGCCAGCGCACCCGTGGAACTGGCTCTGCCAGGCCACCGGGTGCGTCCCCCTCTGGGGGAAGGCGCGCCAGCGCCTCAGGGGGCTAGCGTTCAGGCGCGATGTGCTCGGCGTAATCGTACAAGGCGCCCAGGATCTCCTGGGTGCGGTCGTCGTCGGCGGTCTCCGAGATCTGGTCGATTTCGGTGAACAGCTGCTCCACGGTGCGCGCCCCGCCCGCCCCGTCAAACAGGCAGGCGGCGCGATGCGCCTCCCAGCGCTCGGCCTCTTCGTGCGACAGGGTACCGGGAAAGTTGCGGGCCCGGTAGCGCCATACCAGCTCGGCCAGGCGCGGGTCGTCAAAGCCGGTGCGCGCGGCAGCCAGTTTCGCGCCACTCAGCACGCGCAGATCGTTCAGGTGGCGGCGGTCGCTGTTGCCGACGAATCCGCCATACAGGTCCTGGTCCACATCGGGGGCGGGCTCGGCCGGGCGGGCAAACACGGCCGGCCAGATGCCGCTCATGTCCGGCAAGGCCCGCGCCCTATCGGCGTGCTGCGCTGCCTGGGCCAGGTCCAGGCCCCAGCGCTGCGCCAGCGCGGGCGTGAGCGTGTTCACATTGCCGACCACCATGGGCGACTTGTTCAGGTGGATGGTCTTGATGGGCAGGCGCGTGGTGCCTTCCGGCAGGTCGGCCGCCCGGGAGAACATGCGCAGCCGGATCTCGTCGGCGCCCAGCGTGGCCAGCTCGCGCGGGTCATGGGCCAGGTCCCAGGCAATCAGCTCGTTCTTGTTGGTGGGATGGCTGGCCAGCGGCCACATCACCGCCAGGCAACCGCGCTCGGCCGGAAACATGCCCGAGACATGCAAAAAAGGCCGCGCCGTGAGCGCCGTGGCGGGCAGGCGCAACTCGGCAGCCACGCGGTCCTTTTTGTGCAGCGACAGGGCAAAGTCAAACAGCCTGGGGTTGTGCTGGCGAATGAGCCGCGCCAGCGCGATGGTGGCGCGCACATCGGACAGCGCATCGTGCGCGGCCTCGTGCAGCAAGCCGTTGGCCTTGGAAAGATGCTCCAGCTTGAAACTGGGCGTGCCGTCTTCCTTGCGAGGCCACTCCATGCCGTCGGGGCGCAACGCATACGTCATGCGCACCACATCGAGCAGATCCCAGCGGCCGCACTGGTTCTGCCACTCGCGCGCATAGGGGTCGATGAGATTGCGCCAGAACATGAAGCGCGTGATCTCGTCGTCGAAGCGGATGGTGTTGTAGCCCACGCCGATGGTGCCTGGCTGCGCGAATTCGGCCTCGATGCGGTTGGCGAATTCATGCTCGGGCACGCCCTTTTCCAGGCACAGCTGGGGCGTGATGCCGGTGATGAGGCAGGCCTCTGGATCGGGCAGGTAGTCGTTGGCCGGCTGGCAATAGAGCATCAGCGGCGCGCCGATCTCGTTGAGCTCCGCGTCGGTGCGGATGGCCGCAAACTGCGCCGGCCGGTCGCGCCGGGTGTTGGCACCAAAGGTTTCGTAGTCGTGCCAGAGAAAGGTGTGAGAGGCCATGGTCGGTGGACAAACAAAGGCTGGAAAAGAGTGCGCAGGGGCATCACAAGCGCCAAATTCCAACTGTAACCGGGATTTGTGAAATTTTGGCCTACAGCGCTTGCACATCAAGCACTGGCAGCTATCAAAATAGTAGTAAAAACACAAACCAGCCCATTCGCGGCGTGCCACGCGTGCGGCAAGACACGGGCGCTGCAGCACGGGACAATGGTGCATGCACCGCATACAAGCACTTTCCTCTTTCCCGCCGCATTGCCCGGCCCTCGCGTCCACGTTGCTGCCTGCCGCACTGGTAGCGGCCCTGGCCCTCGCAGGTTGCGCCTCCGCGCCGACGCCCCCCAGCCAGCCCCTCACGGCAAGCACCACGTTGCCAGCGGCCGCCAGTGCGGACACCCCAGCCGATGCAGAGCACGCCGCAGGCTTTGCCGCCTGGCGCGCCGCATTTTCTGCGCAGGCCCTTGCGGCCGGCATCCGGCCCGGCACCGTGCGCGACGTGCTTGGCAACGCGCAATGGCAACCCCGCGTGGTGGAGCTGGACCGTGCCCAGCCCGAATTCACCCGCACGCCCTGGGCCTACCTCGACAGTGCCGTCTCGGCGCAGCGCATCGCGCAGGGCAAGGCCCAGCTGGCCGAGCACCACGCAGCACTGGAGGCGGCCGCCGCCCGCTACGGCGTGCCCGCCACGGTACTCACCGCCATCTGGGGCATGGAGAGCAACTACGGCAGCAACTTCGGCAGCATCCGCACCGTGGATGCGCTGGCCACGCTGGCCTACGACGGCCGGCGCCGCACCTGGGCACAGGGCGAACTGCTGGCGGCACTGCGCATCCTGGACCAGGGTGACATCACCGCCGAGCGCATGGTGGGCTCCTGGGCTGGCGCCATGGGCCACACCCAGTTCCTGCCCTCGGTGTTCCTGGCATACGCCGTGGATGCCGATGGCGACGGGCACCGCGACATCTGGGGCAGCATCCCCGATGTGGCGGCCTCCACGGCCCATTTTCTGTCCCGCTCCGGCTGGCAGGCCCACGAGCCCTGGGGTGCCGAAGTGCGGCTCCCACCCGCGTTCGACCATGCCCGGGCGGACCTGTCGGTGCAACAAACCACCGCGCAATGGGAAAACGAGGGCATACAAGCGCTCGATGGCCAGAGGCTGCCGGCCCTGGGTGCGGCCTCCATCGTGGCTCCGGCCGGTGCCCGCGGCCCGGCGCTTCTGGTGGGTGCGAATTTCCGGACCATCCTGCGGTACAACAACTCGATCCACTACGCGCTCGCGGTGACGCTGCTGTCGCAACAGATCGGCGGCGGCACAGCGGTCGCGGGCGCCTGGCCGCGCGATCTGGAGCCCCTGTCGCGCGCGCAGATACAGGCACTGCAGGAGGCACTGAACCTCAGGGGGTTTGCTGCCGGGGCCCCGGACGGCGTGATGGGCCCCGCCACCCGCGCAGGGCTGCGGGCCTTCCAGCGCAGCATCGGCACGGCGCAGGATGGCTACCCCACCCTGGAGCTGCTGCAACGCCTGCAAACCCCTTGAGTGGCGGTAGTGCCACAGCGCACTCCGGGCCCCCCGCCTGGCGCAATGCAAAAAAGCCCACGGAATACACCGTGGGCTTTCTTTTGGCGGGCTGCAGCGACCGCGTCGGCGGCGGCAGCCACTGCACTGCATCAATCCGCCGTGGCTTCTTCGGGTTCGGCGGGTTCTGACTTGGTCGAGCGCTCTTTCTTGGGCAGCGGCTGGATGTCCAGCAGCACCTCGGACGTTTCCACACCCTTGTCATCGGTCTTGAGCTCGATGTCCACCGTGAGGCGCCCGCCTTCGGTCAGGCGGCCAAACAGCAGTTCGTCGGCCAGCGCACGGCGGATGGTGTCCTGGATCAGGCGCTGCATGGGGCGCGCGCCCATCAGCGGATCGAAGCCCTTCTTGGCCAGGTGCTTGCGCAACTGGTCGGTGAAGGTGACCTCCACCTTCTTCTCGGCCAGTTGCGTCTCCAGCTGCAGCAGGAACTTGTCCACCACGCGCAGGATGATCTGCTCGTCGAGTGCCTTGAAGTTGACGATGGCGTCCAGCCGGTTGCGGAACTCGGGCGTGAACAGGCGCTTGATGTCGCCCATCTCGTCGCCCGCCTGGCGCGGATTGGTGAAGCCGATGGTCGCCTTGTTCATGGTCTCGGCGCCCGCGTTGGTGGTCATGATGATGAGCACGTTGCGGAAGTCGGCCTTGCGGCCGTTGTTGTCCGTCAGCGTGCCGTGGTCCATCACCTGCAGCAGCACGTTGAAGATGTCCGGGTGCGCCTTCTCGATCTCGTCGAGCAGCAGCACCGCGTGCGGCTTCTTGGTGATGGCTTCGGTCAGCAGGCCACCCTGGTCAAAGCCCACGTAGCCCGGAGGCGCACCGATCAGGCGGCTCACGGCGTGGCGTTCCATGTACTCCGACATGTCGAAGCGGATCAGCTCGATGCCCATGATGTAGGCGAGCTGCTTGGCCGCCTCGGTCTTGCCGACGCCGGTGGGACCGCTGAACAGGAACGAGCCGATCGGCTTGTCGCCCTTGCCCAGGCCCGAGCGCGCCATCTTCACGGAGCTGGCGAGCACTTCGAGCGCCTTGTCCTGGCCGAACACCACGCTCTTGAGGTCGCGCTCCAGCGTCTGCAGCTTGCCGCGGTCGTCGTTGGACACGTTGGCGGGCGGAATGCGCGCAATCTTGGCCACGATCTCTTCGATCTCGGCCTTGCCGATGGTCTTCTTGCGCTTGCTGGGCACCAGGATGCGCTGGGCGGCACCCGCTTCGTCGATCACGTCGATCGCCTTGTCGGGCAGGTGGCGGTCGTTGATGTACTTGGCGCTCAGCTCGGCCGCAGCCTGCAGGGCGGCCGCCGCGTATTTCACGCTATGGTGCTCTTCGAAGCGCGACTTGAGACCCTTGAGGATGTCGATGGTCTCGGCCACGGTGGGCTCGACCACATCCACCTTCTGGAAGCGGCGCGACAGCGCCGCGTCTTTTTCGAAGATGCCACGGTACTCGGTGAAGGTGGTGGCACCGATGCACTTGAGCTGGCCGCTGGAGAGCGCCGGCTTGAGCAGGTTGGATGCATCGAGCGTGCCACCAGATGCCGCACCGGCACCGATCAGCGTGTGGATCTCGTCAATGAACAGAATCGCGTTGGGTTTGTCCTTGAGCGACTTGAGCACGCCCTTGAGGCGCTGCTCGAAATCACCGCGGTACTTGGTACCCGCCAGCAGCGCGCCCATGTCCAGCGAGTACACCGTGGCCTCTGCCAGGATCTCGGGCACGTCGTTCTGCGTGATGCGCCAAGCCAGGCCCTCGGCAATCGCGGTCTTGCCCACGCCCGCCTCGCCCACCAGCAGCGGGTTGTTCTTGCGGCGGCGGCACAGGATCTGGATCGTGCGCTCCACCTCGTAGTGCCGGCCGATCAGCGGGTCGATCTTGCCGTCCTTGGCGAGCTGGTTCAGGTTCTGGGTGAACTGCTCCAGCGGCGAGGCTTTCTCGTTGCGCTCGGAGCCGCCACCCTCTTCACCCTCGGCCTGGCTCTCGGCCTTGGCGGGCTCTGGCGGCTCGCCCTTCTTGATGCCGTGGGCGATGAAATTGACCACATCGAGGCGCGTCACGCCCTGCTGGTGCAGGTAATACACAGCATGCGAATCCTTTTCGCCGAAGATGGCCACGAGCACGTTGGCACCCGTCACCTCTTTCTTGCCGTTCCCCGTGGATTGCACGTGCATGATGGCGCGCTGGATCACCCGCTGGAAGCCCAGCGTGGGTTGGGTGTCCACCTCGTCAGACCCTGCGACCTGCGGCGTGTTGTCCTTGATGAAATTCGACAGCGATGAGCGCAGATCATCGATATTGGCCGAACATGCGCGCAGCACCTCCGCTGCGCTGGAATTATCGAGCAGTGCAAGCAACAGATGCTCCACGGTGATGAACTCGTGGCGCTGCTGGCGGGCCTCAACAAAGGCCATGTGCAAGCTGACTTCCAGTTCCTGGGCAATCATGTGAACTCCTTTGTGCTTGCGTGGAAGGGATAACTTTAGATCGGGACGAGAAACCCGTTATTCAACAGGCTCACTCACACATTGCAGGGGGTGGCCGGCCTTCAGCGCCGCCTCCAGCACCTGGTCCACCTTGGTGGCGGCCACATCGCGGGAATACACGCCGCACACGCCTTTGCCGTCGAGGTGGATCTTCAGCATGATCTGGGTGGCCTGCTCGCGGTCTTTGCTGAAAAACTCCTGCAGCACCACGATCACGAATTCCATGGGCGTGTAGTCGTCATTGAGCATGACCACCTGGTACATATGGGGCGGCTGGGTCTTTTGCGCGCGTCTTTCGAGCACGACCGAACCGCCATCATCCTGTGCTGGCCGGGTGGGGGGCAGCGCGGTGGGGGGAGAAGGTGGTTTTGTTGCCATGAAATTCATTCTAGCGAGGCATTCGTTGCACTGCAGCCCGTGTCATCTGAGGACGATTGCGGTTTTTACAACCGCCGGCGAAATGCACGCCGCCCCATCCACGGGTCACTCATAGATCACCGTGGCCGAGCCGGTTCCCACCCCTGCGCTCCAGGCCGCCAGCGCGGCATCGCTAGGGTAAAAGCGGCTGGCGTCACCCAATTGGAGTTCAGCCACCGCGGCCCCCTGCTCCGCCACGCAGCGCACACCCATGCGCACGCGCAGCCCGTGCAGCAGATCGCCCTGCTCCGACTCCTCCCGGCGTGGAGGGAACTCCCGCACCAGACCTGGCACGTCAGGGGACTTGTCCCCCACCACGACATGCAGGTATTTGCCGAACCGGGCGCGCGCTCCGGCCATGTCCCACACCTGCTGCACCTTCACCCGCAGCCCGCCGCTGAAGTGGTCGAGCTGCAGGCGCCCCATCATCACCACGAATTCATCTTCCTTGAGCTGGTTACGGTAGGTGTTAAGCAGCGCTTCATCGGCGGACGCCTCGATCACGCCCGATTTGTCGTCCAGCCGGAACAGGCCCAGCTTGCCCCGCTGGCCGTTGATCACCCGAAAGTCGCTGACGATGCCGGCCAAGATCTGGGGCTCGCGGCTGTCCAGCAATTCATCGATCTGCGTGCGCACGAAACGGCGCACCTCGTGCGCCACCTCGTCAAACAGGTGACCCGACAGGTAGAAGCCGACGGCCGTTTTCTCCTGGGTGAGCCGCTCCTTGATGCCCCAGGGCACCGCATCGACCAGATCGGGCTCCTGCGTGCTCGATCCATGGGCGTCTTCGCCCATCATGTCAAAGAGCCCGCCCTGGTTCACATTGGCCAGCGTGGCCGCGGCAAAGTCAAAAGCCCGGTCGATCGAAGCGACCAGTGCGGCACGGTTGAGATGGAGCGCATCAAACGCCCCTGCCTTGATGAGCGCCTCGACCGTGCGCTTGTTCAGGCGTGCCCGGTCTACCCGCACGCAAAAATCGAACAGGCTCTTGAAGGGGCCGGTGGTGGAGCCCTGCGGCCCCTCGCCCCGTCCCTCACGGGCGGCGACGATGGCCTCGATGGCCTGCTGCCCCGTACCCTTGACGGCACCCAGGCCATAACGGATCACCTTGTCGGTCACAGGCTCGAACCGGTACACGCCCCGGTTCACGTCTGGGGGCTCGAAGGTCATCCCGAAGTTCTTGACCGCATCCTCGAACAGCACCTTGAGCTTGTCGGTGTCGTCCATTTCCACGGTCATGTTGGCGCAGAAGAACTCGGCCGTGTAGTGCACCTTGAGCCAGCCCGTGTGATAGGCCAGCAGCGAGTAGGCTGCGGCGTGCGACTTGTTGAAGCCGTAGCCCGCGAACTTCTCCATCAGGTCGAACACCTCGTCGGCCTTTTCCTGGCCGATGCCCTTTTCAGCCGCACCCTTGCGGAAGATGGCGCGGTGCTCGGCCATCTCCTCCGCTTTTTTCTTGCCCATGGCACGGCGCAGCATGTCGGCGCCGCCCAGGCTGTAGCCGCCCAGCACCTGGGCGGTCTGCATCACCTGCTCCTGGTACACCATGATCCCGTAGGTCTCTGCCAGCACGGGCTCCACCAGCGGGTGCGGGTACTCCACCACCTCCTTGCCGTGCTTGCGGTTCACGAAGCTCGGTATCAGGTCCATGGGACCAGGGCGGTACAGAGCATTCAGGGCAATCAAATCCTCCAGACGGCTGGGTCGCGCCTCTTTGAGCATGCCCTGCATGCCGCGACTTTCAAACTGGAAAACGGCCTCGGTCTTGCCATCCGAGAACAACCGGTAGGTCGGGCTATCGTCCAGCGGAATGGTTTCGAAAGCGAAGTTCTCCTGGCCCTTGTGGCGCTTGATGATGAACTCGCGCGCGATCTCCAGGATGGTGAGCGTGGCCAGGCCCAGAAAGTCGAACTTCACGAGGCCGATGGCCTCCACATCGTCCTTGTCGTACTGGCTCACGGCCGATTCGCTGCCAGGCTGCTGGTACAGCGGGCAAAAATCGGTGAGCTTGCCCGGCGCGATCAGCACGCCCCCGGCATGCATGCCGATATTGCGCGTCATGCCTTCGAGCTTCTGCGCCATCTCGATGATGGTCTTGACGTCGTCCTCCTTGCGCACCCGCTCGTAGAGCAGGGGTTCCAGCTCCAGCGCGTAGTTGTTCTTGTCCCCCTCCTTCTTGGTCTCGGGCGGGTACTGCAGGGTGTAGGACTGCCCCGGCTTGTTGGGCACCAGCTTGGAAATGCCGTCACAAAAGGTGTAGCTCATGTCCATCACCCGGCCCACGTCGCGGATGGCGGCCTTGGCGGCCATGGTGCCGAAAGTGGCAATCTGGCTGACGGCATCCTTGCCGTATTTGTCCTTCACATAGTCGATCACGCGGTCGCGGTTCGCCTGGCAAAAGTCAATGTCGAAGTCGGGCATGGACACCCGCTCCGGGTTCAGGAAACGCTCGAACAGCAGGTTGTATTCCAGCGGGTCCAGATCGGTGATCTTGAGTGCGTAGGCCACCAGCGAACCCGCGCCGGAACCCCGGCCCGGCCCGACGGGACAGCCGTGCGTCTTGGCCCATTGGATGAAGTCCCCCACAATCAAAAAATAGCCGGGAAACCCCATCTTGAGGATGGTGTTGAGCTCGAACTCCAGCCGCTCCACATAGCGGGGTCGCTGCCCGTTGCGCCGGGTCTCGTCGGGGAAAAGAAGCCGAAGGCGCTCCTCCAGCCCCTCGAAGGACACATGGCGAAAGTAGTCCTCCACCGACAGCACCTGCCCGTTCACGGGGGGAATGGGGAAATTGGGCAGCTGGGGCTTGCCCAGCACCAGGGTGATGTTGCAACGACGGGCAATCTCCACCGAATTGGCCAGCGCGGCGGGCAGGTCCTCAAACAGCGCCTGCATCTGCGCCGACGACTTGAAATACTGCTCGCGCGTGAACTTGCGCACCCGACGCTGGTTACCCAGGATCTCGCCCTCGGCAATGCACACCCGCGCCTCGTGGGCCTCGTAATCGTCCGCCGTGGCAAACTGCACGGGATGCGTGGCCACCACAGGCAGATGCAGCCGTGCCGCCAGCTGCACAGCCGCCACCACATGGGCCTCGTCGTCGGCGCGGCCTGCCCGCTGCAACTCCACGTAGAAACGGTGGGGAAAGATGCCCGCCAGCCGCAACGCCAGACGCGCCGCCCCGGCGTCATCGCCTTTCATGAGGGCCTGCCCCACCGCTCCTGCCTGGGCGCCCGAGATCGCGATCAGCCCTTCACCCAGCTCCTCCAGCCACTCCCAAGTGCAGACGGCATGGGTTTTGGACACATTGCGGGTCCAGGCGCGTGCCAGCAATTCGGACAGATTCAGATAGCCCTGGCGCCCCTGCACCAGCACCAGCATGCGCGACGGTGCTGCACCCGCCTCGCCTTCCAGAAAGATTTCAGCGCCCAGAATCGGCTTGACGCCTTTGCCGCGCATCTCCTTGTAGAACTTGATGGCGCCAAAAAGGTTGTTGAGGTCGGTGATGGCCAATGCAGGCTGGCCATCCTTGGCCGCTGCCTTGGCCAGGTCATCGATGCGATTGGTGCCGTCAACGACGGAAAATTCGGTGTGCAGGCGCAGGTGTACAAACATGGGCTCCATTGTAGGAAGCCCACCTGGCCCGGCTCGGGCAATAGCCGTTTCAGGCAAACGGGACCAGGCAGGCACCGTCGGTACAATGCCGGTGTCGGTTGAGATTGCGCCGCAGGCCAAGCCGTACCATGCCGGTGCGACAGCCGGTGCAGCGCCTCACGGGACACACGTTCACTTTTTGTCTGAAAGCTGCCTGCGATGCTGCGTGCCCCCCTGCCTTTTATCACTGCCCTGCTGACCGCCGGCTTGCTCGCGGGCTGTTCAAGCACGCCGGAAGACAAGACAGCGGGCTGGAGCCCCAACCGCATTTACTCGGAAGCCAAGGACGAGTTGAGCGGCGGCGCTTTCGACAAGGCCGTGCCCTTGCTTGAAAAACTGGAGGGCCGTGCGGCAGGTACGCCCCTGGCCCAGCAGGCCCAGCTGGACAAAGCCTATGCGCAGTACAAGGGCGGTGAAAAGGCACAGGCCATCGCCACGCTGGACCGCTTCATGAAGCTGCACCCCGCAAGTCCCGCGCTCGATTACGCGCTGTACCTCAAAGGCCTGGTCAACTTCAACGACAACCTGGGTCTTTTTTCATGGATCTCCCAGCAGGATCTCTCCGAACGCGACCAGAAAGCCGCAAAGGATTCCTTCGAGTCGTTCAGCGAACTGGCGACACGGTTCCCTGATTCGCGCTACGCCAAAGACGCTCGCCAGCGCATGACCTACATCGTCAATTCGCTGGCCCAGTATGAAGTCCACGTTGCCCGCTACTACTTCCAGCGCGGCGCCTATGTGGCAGCCATCGGCCGCGCCCAGGCTGCACTGGCCGACTACCAGGGTGTCCCTGCACTGGAAGAAGCCCTGTACATCCTGATCCAGTCCTACGATGCCCTGGGAATGACCCAGCTGCGTGATGATGCCCGCCGGGTCATGCAAGCCTCCTACCCCCAGGGCGCCTACGCCACGGGTACCGTCAAGGCCAAGTCCAATCCGTGGTGGAAGTTCTGGTAAGCGCATCCAGCGCGGCCTCCAATCCCTCGGTGTTTTCCAGAACGCGCATGGGCGGCAGCGCGCGCATCAGCCGCTTGCCATAGCCCATGGTGGCCAAGCGCGTGTCGCACACGACCAGCACACCGCGGTCCGACTCCCTCCGGATCAACCGCCCTGCGCCTTGCTTGAGTGCAACAGCCGCCTCGGGCACTGCAACCATCTGAAACGAGCGACCGCCAGCGGCTTTGATGCGCTGGCTGCGTGCCTCTATCAGCGGGTCGCCAGGGGGTGGAAAAGGCAGCTTGTCGATGACCACCAGCTGCAAGGCATCGCCAGGCACATCAAAGCCTTCCCAGAAGGATGCCGAAGCCACCAACACGCAACCGCGTCCGCCGCCAGAGGTTCCCTCGCGAAAGCGCTGCATGAGTTGGCGCTTGGGCCGGTCGCCCTGCACCAGCACCTCCGGCCCTTCCAGGTTGCTGAAACGGGCCTGCAACGCATCACCGATGGCGCGCAGGGCCTTGAGCGTCGTGGTCAGAACCAGCGTGCGCCCGCCAAGGCGGCTGGCAGCCGCTCCAGCCAGCCCGGCCACTGCCAGGCTATGGCCGGGATCAGACGGTTCTGGCAAATGCCGGGGCACATACAGCGCCGCCTGGGATGCATAGTCGAACGGGCTGTCAACACGCAGTATTTCAGCGTTCTGCAGGCCACAGCGCTCGGTGAACCATGTCAGCCCGGCATCGTCCCCCAGGGTGGCGGACGTAAAAATCCAGGCCCGGCCCGCATGCTGCGCGGGGGCCGGCCATCCGTCGCCGTCATCTTTTTCGGCGTCGGATTCAGCGGGAGCAGCAAGCACGCGGGTTTGCATGGTCTGTGCAATATCCAGCGGCGACTCCACCAGCCGCAGCTGGCCGCCCACGTCCAGCCAGCGCACGGCGTCCGGACTGCAGGGCGCGGCAAACCGGCCCAGGCGCGCCAACAGTTCCGAGCCACGCTCATACAGCCGGACAAGATCAGGGGACACCTCGCTCAACGGGTCCAGCGCTTCCATCGCTTGCGCACACGCCGATGCCATGCCCCGAAGGGCCTCATGCCAGCCGGCAGGCGTGACGGTTTCGGGTACTTCGCCAGTCCAGCGCAGCTTGGCGCCGGTCACCCTCGGCCCCACGGCAATTCGCAGATCGCCACACGCCTGCTCCAGGTGCCCCGCCAGCGTGCTCCAGTCCGCAAGGCCGCGGGCGTGCTGCAAACCTGTCGCCAGCAGGTCACGGGAATAATCCAGCCATTGCCCTGTGGACAGGTGCGTGCCGAGAAACTGCACACCGATTTCATTGATCTGGTGCGCCTCATCCAACACCACGACCCGCACAGTCGGCAGCAACTCGGCCATGCCCGACTCCCGCACGGCCACGTCGGCAAAGAACAGATGGTGGTTGATCACCACCACATCGGCGGCCAGCGCTTCACGCCGGGCGATGTGCACATGGCACTGGCGAAAGCGGGGGCACGCCACGCCCAGACAGTTTTCACGGGTGGAAGTGATCAGCGCGATGACGGGCGATCGCTCGTCAAGACCAGGCAATTCCGCCAGATCACCCGAGTGCGTGCTGTGCGACCAGACCTCCACCTTCGCCAGCACCCGCTGCACGTTGCGATCGTGCAGCGCGGTGTCCTGCCGTGCCTGTTCCATGCGGTGCAGGCACAGGTAACTGCCCCGCCCCTTGAGCAGTGCCGTGCGTACCGGCAAGCCCAACGCAGAGACCAGCTGAGGCAGGTCCCGGGCAAAAAGCTGGTCCTGCAAGGCCTTGGTGGCCGTGGAAAGCAATACCCGCTCGCCACTGAGCAGCGCCGGAACCAGGTAGGCAAAGGTCTTGCCAACGCCGGTGCCGGCTTCGACCACCAGGGCGCCACCGAGCTCGATGGTCCTGGCCACCGCATCCGCCATCCGTATCTGCCCCTCGCGCGCGAGGTAGTGGCCCTCCGTTCGCGACAGCACCCCATCGGGTTGGAATGCCGCATGCACTGCGTCCGCAAGACCCATCACGCAGGTTCTTGGGGCTGGAGCGCACGCTCCAGGCGGTCGATTGCATCGCGCAATGCGAGGCGGCGCTTTTTCAGGCGCCTGAGCGAAAACTCGTCAGGCACCGCCTCCAGCGCGCCGTGGTCGATGCGGGCGTCCAGATCGGCATGGGCGATGCGCAGATCTATCAACTGGCGGGGCAAGGAGTGGTGGTTTGATTTCAAGGCGGTGGCGGCGCCATGCGCCCATGGGCATGGCAAAAATGCCACACGCGAGCGGATAATACGCGCTCCGACACGCCTCTCCGATGGGTATTTGCGCCGCCGCCCCCCACAATCACCAGCATGACCAAAGCGTTCCGCCTCATCGCATCGACCGGCATCCACAAGGGTGACCGCGAATACCAGCAAGACCAGGTGGCCCTGATCTCGCACGACCGCTACAACGGATGCGTGCTCGGTGTGGTTGCCGATGGCATGGGCGGGCGCAGTGGCGGGCGCAAGGCCTCCGACCAGGTGATGATGACGGCACGCCAGCTGTTCGAACGCTACTCGCCGGAAACCGACGACCCTGCCGCCATGCTCAAGAACATGGTGGAAGAGGCCCACATCGTCATCCGCCTCACGGCCATTTCATCCGAGCAGGAACCGCACAGCACGATTGCGGCTTTCCTGATCAACCCCCGCGGTGACTGCCACTGGGTCCATGCAGGCGATTCGCGCATCTACCACTTTGAAGGGGCCAGGCTGACCTTTCGCACGAGTGACCACTCGTATGTTCAGGCCCTGGTCGATCGCGGCGAGCTGACCGAGGCCGAGGCCAACATCCATCCGCACTCCAACATTCTGGTGGGCTGCCTGGGCACCGAGAGCGACCCGCCCATCACCACCCACACCATCCAGCAAGTGCGCCCGGGCGATGTCCTGCTCGCCTGCAGCGATGGCGTATGGCACTACTTTTCCCCCACCGAACTGGCCTCGGTGGTGGATTCGCTGTCGCCGCGCGAGGCCACCGAATTCCTGATCGACAAGGCGCGCTCCCGCGCACGCGGCGGCGGCGACAACCTGTCGCTGGTCATTGTGAAGATCGAGACCCTGGTCGAAGAAAGGAAGATCGGGCGACTGGTCCCACTGTCCGCCGGAAACGCCTGAAGCGCACAGCGCCCGATCGCACGCGCCTGGCGCGTGCAAGCCATCAGCGTCCCACGCTCAGGGCTGCGCGGACGGAAGCCCTGAAGAAGCAGGCAAGGGTGCAGCCGGCTTGCGCCCCGCGGCGGCCGCTTCGGCCTGCATTTTCTGCAGTCGTTCGCGCCGCTCCTGCGCCGATTTCACATTTTCAGCGTGGCGCACGCTCGCGGCGGCTGCGCGTTCGGCGCTTTGCGTGGCGCGCTGCTCCTTGCTGGCAGCATGGGACTCCTGGCGGCTGCGCTGCTGCTGCGCCCTTTGTTGCGCCTCGCGTTGGTGCTGCGTGCGCAAATCTTCCACACCGGTGGCAGGACGCCCCGCCCCACGGGCCGCGCCCTGGGGTTGCGAGCGGTCTGGCGCCACGCGCTGCTTTTCTTCAATCGAACGCAGCCGCTCTGCGGCCTTTTCCTTGCGCTCCGCGTCGTTGAGCTGCAACTCGCGCGCGCGCAGTTCAAGCTCGGCATTGCGCGCCTCGGTCCGCGCGTCCCGCAGGCAGTCTTCCACCACAAACCGGCGATAGCACGCGGCCTCCTGACGCTTGCGGGTCGCCACGATGACCTGGCGCTCCTGGAGGATTCGGTCGCGCTCGGCCTGCCGCTGCGCCTGCTCGGCACTGTGGCGGCCTTGCGGCGGCGCAGATGCCAACGGTTGCGCCAAGGCAGGCCCAGCCATCGCACAAACAACACCCCAGATTGCCCAAGCGTTTTTCATTACGTCAGTCCCGTGTCAACAGTGCGGCGCTCCAGCGCCAGAAATTCCTTGGACTGCATCTCGTGGAGCCGAGACACCGTGCGCGGAAACTCGTGTGCCAGCGGCCCATCGGTGTAGAGCTGCTCTGGTGGCACGGCGGCCGACAAAATGAGCTTGACCCGCCGGTCATACAGCACGTCCACCAGCCAGGTAAAGCGCCGCGCAGGCGACGCCATGTTGACCGGCATATAAGGCACATCCGACAGCAACACCGTGTGGAATTGGGTGGCGATCTCCAGGTAATCGTTCTGCGAACGGGGGCCACCACACAGCGTCCTGAAGTCAAACCACACCACGCCCCCCGCCTTGCGCCGCGCCAGGATCTCGCGCGCCTCAATGTGCAGCACCGGGTCTTCGTCATGCACTTCGGCCAGCTGATCGAAGGCAGCGTTCATCTCGGCATCTGCCTGCGGGCCCAGGGGCGTGTGATAGAGCTTCACCTGCTCCAGCGTGCGGCGCCGGTAGTCGGTGCCGTTGTCCACGTTCACCACCTCCAGCTTTTCGTTCAGCAGTGCAATGGCCGGCAGGATGCGGTCGCGGTGCAAGCCATCGGGATAGAGCTCATCGGGCCTGAAGTTGGAGGTGGTGACGAAGCCTACCCCGTTGTCAAACAGCGCCACCAGCAAGCGGTGCAAAATCATCGCATCGGTGATGTCGGCAACGTGAAACTCATCGAAGCAGATCAGCTTGTAGCGCTTGGCGATACGCCGGCCCAGCACATCCAGCGGGTTCTGCGTGCCCTGCAGGGCCGCCAGCTCGCGGTGCACCTCGCGCATGAACTCGTGAAAATGCAGGCGCACCTTGCGCTTGAGCGGCACGGCATTGAAAAAGCAATCCATGAGGAAGCTCTTGCCACGCCCCACCCCGCCATACATGTAAACGCCACGCGGCACCTCGGGGTGGTTGACGATCTTCTTGAGGGCGTTGGAGCGGCGCGACTTGTACGCAGCCCAGTCGCGGGCGCAACGCTGCAAGGCATCCACCGCACGCAATTGCGCCGGGTCGCTCTGAAAGCCTTTCGCGGCAAGTTCTGCGAGATAGGTCTGTTTGACAGTCACGTTGAAATTGCCCAGCAACTATGCAGCTATAAAATAAATAGCTGCTAGCGCTTTATAAATAAACGCTAGCAGCCGATTTGACGCAAAACAATCAGAAGTTCAGCGTGCGCTTGTCCACTGCCAGGGCGGCTTCCTTGGTGGCTTCGCTCAAGGACGGGTGCGCGTGGCAGATGCGGGCAATATCTTCTGCGCTGGCCTTGAACTCCATGGCCACCACAGCTTCGGAGATCAGTTCGCTGACCTGTGGACCGACCATGTGCACACCCAGGATTTCGTCCGTGGTGGCATCGGCCAGGAACTTGACCATGCCCGTCGTGTCGCCCAGCGCGCGTGCGCGGCCATTGGCCAGGAACGGGAAGGTGCCGGCCTTGTACTTCACGCCATCGGCCTTGAGCTGCTGCTCGGTGCGGCCCACCCAGGCGATCTCGGGGCTGGTGTAGATCACCCAGGGAATGGTGTTGAAGTTGACATGGCCGTGCTGGCCTGCCATGCGCTCGGCCACGGCCACGCCTTCTTCTTCGGCCTTGTGCGCCAGCATGGGACCCCGCACCACGTCGCCCACGGCCCACACGCCCGGCAGGTTGGTCTTGCAGTCGCCGTCCACAGCGATGGCGCCGCGCTCGTCGAGTTGCAGGCCCACGGCTTCGGCATTCAGGCCAATGGTGTTGGGAACGCGGCCAATCGAGATGATGAGCTTGTCCGCATCGAGGGTCTGGGCTTCACCTTTGCTGTTGGTGTAGGCGATGCTGACGCCCTTCTTGCTGTTCTTGATCTCGCCGACTTTCACGCCGAGCTCGATCTTCAGCCCCTGCTTGTCAAAAGCCTTCTTGGCTTCCTTGGCGATCTGTTCGTCCACGGCCCCCAGGAAGGTGGGCAGGCCTTCCAGCACGGTCACTTCCGCACCCAGGCGGCGCCAGACCGAACCCATCTCCAGGCCGATCACGCCCGAACCGATCAGGGCCAGCTTCTTGGGCACCGCGCCAATGCGCAGCGCACCGTCGTTGGACAGGATGTTCACTTCATCAAATTCCGCGCCGGGCAACGCACGCGCGTTGGAGCCGGTGGCAACGATGATCTGCTTGCCGAACAGGGTCTCTTCGGTAGCGCCGGCCACCTTGATCTCGTAGCCGCCGCCCTCGGCCGCCTTCACGAACGAGCCACGGCCATGGAAGAAGCTGACCTTGTTCTTCTTGAACAGGTACAGGATGCCGTCGTTGTTCTGCTTGACCACGCTGTCCTTGCGGGCCACCATCTTTGCCACGTCCATCTTCACGCCGGTGGCGGTGATACCGTGGTCGGCAAAGTGCTTGTTGGCGTGCTCGAAATGCTCGGACGACTGCAGCAGCGCCTTCGAGGGGATGCAGCCCACGTTGGTGCAGGTGCCGCCGGGGGCCGGGCCACCCGCAGCGTTCTTCCATTCGTCGATGCAGGCCACGTTCATGCCCAGCTGCGCTGCACGGATGGCAGCGATGTAGCCACCAGGGCCGCCGCCGATCACGACGACGTCAAATTGTTTGCTCATGAAAAATCTCACTCAGTCAGTTGGTGAAAAACCCACCGGCGGGCCGGACCGCAAAACGGTCCGCGCGGGTGGGTCGATGCATTGCAGGACTTAGATGTCGAACAGCAGGCGCGAAGGATCTTCCAGCGCATCCTTCATGGCCACCAGGCCCAGCACGGCTTCGCGGCCGTCAATGATGCGGTGGTCATACGACATCGCCAGGTAGTTCATCGGGCGCACCACGACCTGGCCGTTTTCGACCATGGCGCGGTCCTTGGTGGCATGCACGCCCAGGATGGCCGACTGCGGCGGGTTGATGATGGGGGTGGACATCATCGAGCCGAAGGTGCCGCCATTCGAGATGGAGAACGTGCCGCCGGTCATTTCCTCGATGCCCAGCTTGCCTTCGCCCGCCTTCTTGCCGAATTCGGCGATCTTCTTCTCGATGTCGGCAAAGCTCATCTGGTCGGCGTTGCGCAGGATGGGCACCACCAGGCCACGGGGCGAGCCCACGGCGATACCGATGTCGAAATAGCCGTGGTACACGATGTCATTGCCATCCACCGACGCGTTCAGCACCGGGTATTTCTTGAGCGCATGCACGGCGGCCTTCACGAAGAACGACATGAAGCCCAGCTTGGTGCCGTGTTCCTTGGTGAACTGGTCCTGGAACTTCTTGCGCAGCTCCATCACGGGCGCCATGTTGACTTCGTTGAACGTGGTCAGGATGGCGTTGGTGGACTGCGACTGCAGCAGACGCTCGGCCACGCGGGCGCGCAGGCGGCTCATGGGCACGCGCTGCTCGGGGCGGTCGCCCAGGTTCAGCGCGGACGAAGGTGCCGCGACCTGCGCCAGCGCCTTGGTGGGCACGCCCGTGGGGATCACGGCGGCCGTCGACTTCACGCCACCGGCCACGGCGGCCAGCACGTCGCCCTTGGTCACGCGGCCGTCCTTGCCCGTGCCCGCCACAGCCGACACCGACAGGTTGTTGTCGGCCAGCAGCTTGGCGGCGGCAGGCATGGCCACGTCGGCCTTCGAGCCACCGGTCGCCGCAGCGGCCACGGCCACTGCGGCGGCAGGTGCCGCTGCTGCGGCGGGCGCTGCAGCAGCAGGAGCGGCTGCGCCGGCCTTGCCTTCGGTGTCGATCCTGGCGATCAGCTGTTCGGCCACCACGGTGGCGCCGTCGCCCTGGACGATTTCCGCCAGCACGCCGGCGGCCGGTGCGGGCACTTCCAGCACGACCTTGTCGGTTTCGATCTCGATCAGGATTTCGTCCACGGCCACGGCCTCGCCGGCCTTTTTCTTCCAGGTCAGCATGGTGGCCTCGGCCACGGATTCGGACAGTTGCGGTACTTTGACTTCTACGATAGCCATATCAGTTCTTTCGGAATGGGTTTTGTTCTGGAGAGGGGTTGCCGGCCTTACTTGGTCAGGACAAAACCCTTGAGCTTGGCAAACGCGCCTTCGACCAGCGCCTTTTGCTGTTCCTGGTGCAGGTGCGAATAACCCACGGCCGGCGAAGCGGACGCTGCGCGGCCCGAGTAGCCCAGCTTCTGGCCATCGAGCATGTTCTCGTGGATGTTGTGCTGGATGAAGAACCAGGCGCCCTGGTTCTGCGGCTCGTCCTGGCACCAGACGATGTCGGTGGCGTTCGGATACTTCTTGAGCGCAGCAGCAAAGGCCTTGTGCGGGAACGGGTACAGCTGCTCGACACGGATGATGGCCACGTCGGTCACTTCGTTCTCGGTGCGTTTCTTCACCAGGTCGTAGTACACCTTGCCAGAGCAGGCGATCACGCGCTTGACCTTGTCGGCCTTCTTGTCGATGGCGTCGTTCTGCTCGGGGATCACCGTCTGGAAGCTGCCCTTGGTGAATTCGGACAGGGGCGAGGTGGCATCCTTGTTGCGCAGCAGCGACTTGGGCGTCATGATGACCAGCGGCTTGCGCAGGTCACGCACCATCTGGCGGCGCAGCACATGGAAGATCTGGCTGGCCGTGGTGGGCTGCACGATCTGCATGTTGGCGTCGGCGGCCAGCTGCATGAAACGCTCCAGGCGTGCCGAGCTGTGCTCGGGGCCCTGGCCTTCATAGCCGTGGGGCAGCATCAGCGTCAGGCCGTTGGCACGGCCCCACTTCACCTCGCCCGAGGCGATGAACTGGTCGATCACCACCTGCGCGCCGTTGGCGAAGTCGCCGAACTGCGCTTCCCAGATGACGAGCGTGTTGGGGTCGGAACCGGCGTAGCCATACTCGAAGCCCAGCACGGCCTCTTCGGACAGGATGGAGTCGATCACGACGAACGGTGCCTGGTTCTCGGCCACGTTCTGCAGTGGCACATAGGTGCCGGTATCCCACTTCTCGCGGTTCTGGTCGTGGATCACGGCGTGGCGGTGCGTGAAGGTGCCACGGCCCGAGTCCTCGCCCGACAGGCGCACCGGGTAGCCGCTGGCCACGAGCGAGGCAAAAGCCATGCTCTCGCCCATGCCCCAGTCCACATTGACCTCGCCACGGCCCATGGCGGCGCGGTCGTCATACACCTTCTTGACCAGCTGGTGTGGCGCCACGCTGTCCGGAATGGTGGTGAGCTTTTCGGCCAGCCGCTTCCATTCGGTCAGCGGAATGGCGGTGTCGCCGGCGTCGGTCCACTTCTTGCCCAGGAAGGGCGACCAGTCCACCGCGTACTTGCTCTTGAAGTTGGTCAGCACCGGATCGATGGTGTGCTTGCCGGCATCCATGGCGGCGCGGTAGGCCTTGACCATGTCGTCGCCCAGCGTGGCGCCCATGCCCTGGGCGGCCAGCTTGTCGGCGTACAGCTTGCGCGTGCCGGGGTGCTGGGCAATTTTCTTGTACATCAGCGGCTGGGTCAGTGCAGGGGTGTCCTGCTCGTTGTGGCCCAGCTTGCGAAAGCAGGTGATGTCCACCACCACGTCCTGGCGGAACTCCATGCGGAACTCCAGCGCCAGCTGGGTGGCCAGCACCACGGCTTCGGGGTCGTCTCCGTTCACGTGCAGCACGGGGGCCTCGACCATCTTGACGATGTCGGTGCAGTACACGGTCGAGCGCATGTCGCGCGGATCGGACGTGGTGAAACCGATCTGGTTGTTGATGATGATGTGCACCGTGCCGCCGGTGGTGTAGCCACGGGTCTGGGCCAGCGCCAGGGTTTCCTGGTTCACGCCCTGGCCGCCAAAGGCCGAGTCACCGTGCACCAGCACGGGCAGCACCTGGCTGCCCTTGGGGTCGTCGCGGCGGTCCATGCGGGCGCGCACCGAGCCTTCGACCACGGGGTTCACGATTTCGAGGTGCGAGGGGTTGAAGGCCAGCGACAGGTGCACCGGGCCGCCTGCGGTGGACACATCCGAGCTGAAACCCTGGTGGTACTTCACGTCGCCAGCCGGCAGCTCTTCAGGGGCCGTGTGGTCGAACTCGGCAAACAGGTCCTTGGGCATCTTGCCCAGCGAGTTCACCAGCACGTTCAGGCGGCCGCGGTGGGCCATGCCGATCACGATTTCCTGCACGCCCTTGGCGCCGGCCGACTGGATCAGCTCGTCCATCGAAGCGATGAAGCTTTCGCCGCCTTCCAGCGAGAAGCGCTTCTGGCCGACGTACTTGGTGTGCAAAAAGCGCTCCAGCCCCTCGGCGGCCGTCAGGCGGTCGAGGATGTGGCGTTTGCGGTCGGCGTTGAACTGGGGCTTGCTGCGGATGCCTTCCAGCTTTTGCTGCCACCAGCGCTTTTGCGCCTGGTCGGTGGTGTACATGTACTCTGCGCCGATGGTGCCGCAGTAGGTTTCATGCAGCGCGTTGAGCAGTTCGCGCAGCGGCATCTTGTCCTTGCCGAAGAAGGTATTGCTGGTGTCGAACACCGTTTCCTGGTCGGCATCGGTGAAGCCGTAGAACGATGGCTCCAGCTCGGGAATGGCGGGGCGCTCGGTGCGCTTCAGGGGGTCCAGATCGGCCCAGCGCTGGCCCACGTTGCGGTAGGCGGCGATCAGCTGCTGCACGGCGGTGCGCTTGCGGCCCATTTCGGCGTCGGCACTGGCCACCACCACCTTGGTGCCACCCTGCTTTGCGCGCTCGGCAAAGGCGTTGATCACGGGCAGGTGGGGAACGTCACGGGCGTTGGAGCCATCGACGGCCGGCACATGCTGCAGCGCATCAAAATACTCGCGCCACGTGTCGGGCACGCTGCCGGGGTTGGCAAGATAGTTTTCGTACATCTCTTCGACATAGGGCGCATTGCCGCCGAAGAGGTAGGTATTGCCTTGGTAGGCTTGATAGACGGATGTCGTATCGCTCATATTCCGCTGACCTCCGCTTCCCTTGGGGAAGCATTAGCTGGTTGAGAAACCTTCCGCGACACGGCTGGACCGATTGGCGGATGCGACTGTGGCTGGGGAAGGGCCTTTGGTACGGGGCGTATTGTGCCACCGAACCGCCAACCGGTCCTGCCAAGGAATCCTGGGATTTTGCCGCCCCCGGGGCCAGCGCCAGGCGGGCATCATGCACTCGCGTACATTGCGGGCATTCCATCTGCCAGCCGACGCCCATGCCACCCTCCCCCTTCGAGAACCGCGTGTTCCTGATTCTCCTGACCCTGGTCACGCTCGCCTTCGGCGCCATCCTGTGGCCGTTTCATGGCGCCGTGTTCTGGGGGGTGGTGCTGGCGATCCTGTTTGCGCCCCTGCACCGCAAACTGCTGCGGCGCATGCCCAAGAGCCCCAATCTGGCAGCCCTTGCCACCTTGTCGCTGTGCCTGGTGATCGTCATCTTGCCCATGACCCTGATCACCGTGACCCTGGTCCAGGAAGCCACCGCCATCTACGATCGCCTCAAATCAGGCCAGCTGAACTTTGGCCAGTACCTGCAGCAGATCCTGGCCGCCATGCCCGCCTGGGCCACCGGCCTGCTGGAGCGTTTCAACCTCACGACCCTGGGCGAACTGCAGCAAAAACTGTCGTCCGTGGCGGTGCAGGCCAGCCAGTTCTTTGCAACCCAGGCGCTCAGCGTCGGGCAGAACACCCTGGAATTCGTGGTGGGCTTTGGCGTGATGCTGTACCTGCTGTTCTTTCTGCTGCGCGACGGCGCGGTACTGGCGGCGCGCATCAGCCAAGCCACGCCGCTCGGCACCGAGCACAAGCGCCAGCTGGCCCACAAGTTCACCACCGTGATCCGGGCCACCGTGAAGGGGAACATCGTCGTGGCAGCGTCGCAAGGGGCACTGGGTGGCCTGATTTTCTGGATTCTGGGGATCCAGGCCCCCGTACTCTGGGGCGTGGCCATGGCATTTTTGTCGCTGCTGCCCGCCGTGGGCGCAGGACTGGTCTGGGGGCCCGTGGCCTTGTATTTCCTGGCCACCGGCGCCGTGGTGCAGGGCGTGGTGCTGGCCCTCTATGGCGTGGGGGTGATCGGCCTGGTGGACAACATCCTGCGCCCGATCCTGGTGGGCAAGGACACCAAGATGCCCGATTATGTGGTGCTGATCTCCACGCTGGGCGGCATGGCCCTTTTCGGGCTGACCGGGTTTGTCATCGGTCCCGCGATTGCCGCACTGTTCATTGCCAGCTGGGATCTGTTCGCCCCCCAGCGTTCAACCGCCAGCCCGCCAGAGTCCAGGCGCTGAGCCAAGCCGGCAAAAGCTGCATATTGAATAGCTTCTTGTGCGTGCTGTAGTTGCATGCACATCCGCCCCTTATTTCCGCGCATAGATCTGGTCAAAGCTCGCGTTGTCGGCAAAGTGGTCCCTGGCCGCCTTGTCCCAGCCGCCAAAGGCGGCATCGATGGTGAACAGGTTCAGCCTGGGGAACTGCCTGGCGTACTTGGCCTTGGCTTTGTCGGAAATGGCCGGGCGGTAGAAATGCTTGCCCGCGATGTCCTGGCCCTCTTCGGTGTAGAGGAACTTGAGGTATTCCTCGGCCACGGCGCGCGTGCCTTTCTTGTCCACGTTCTTGTCCACCACGGTGACGGCGGGCTCGGCAAGAATGGAAATCGAGGGCGCGATCACGTCGAACCTGGCGCCGAATTCCTTTTCGAGCAGGTAGGCCTCGTTTTCCCAGGCGATCAGCACGTCGCCCTGGTTGCGCTGGGCAAAGGTGATGGTGGAGCCGCGCGCGCCGGTGTCCAGCACGGGCACGTTCCCGTAGAGCCTGGCCACGAAGTCCTTGGCCTTGGCATCGCCGCCGTACTTGCGCTTGGCGAATTCCCAGGCGGCCAGGTAGTTCCAGCGTGCGCCCCCCGAGGTCTTGGGGTTGGGCGTGATCACGCGGATGCCGGGCTTGACAAGGTCGTCCCAGTCCTTGATGCCCTTGGGGTTGCCCTGGCGCACCACCAGCACGATGGTGGAGGTGTAGGGCGAGCTGTTGTGCGGCAGGCGCTTTTGCCAGTCTTTCGGAATCCAGCCACCGTTGGCGTGCAACGCGTCGGTGTCACCGGCCAGGGCCAGGGTGGCCACGTCGGCCTCCAGCCCGTCGATGATCGAGCGCGCCTGCTTGCCCGAACCACCATGGCTTTGCTGAATGGTCACGTCCTGGCCGCTCCTGGCCTTCCAGTGCCTGGCGAAAGCCTGGTTGAACTCCACATACAGTTCGCGGGTGGGGTCGTACGACACATTGAGCAGCGTCACAGACTGTGCAAACGACGGCAATGCCGCCAGGGCCAAACCGCCCACGAGGGCGGCAGCGAAAGGAAACTTGATAAAGTTGCGGCGAAAGTTCATGAAAGGCCTCTTTTGGGAATGGGTTGCGGCGCGAAACACCAATGCAACGCATTCTGGAAGGCCCTCTTCAAAACTGGAACAACCAAGATTTCAGTTTTTTATATCCAAAACATCTTAGCGAGCACTGTGTGCTCACCCCAACACAAGGAAACCCCATGGCACGCACCGTTCAATGCATCAAGCTCGGCAAGGAAGCCGAAGGCCTCGACTTCCCTCCCTACCCCGGCGAACTGGGCAAGCGCATCTGGGAAAACGTCAGCAAGCAGGCCTGGGCCGACTGGATCAAGCACCAGACCATGCTGGTCAACGAAAACCGCCTGAACCTGGCCGATGCCCGCGCCCGCCAGTACCTGGCCCGGCAAATGGAGAATCATTTCTTTGGCGGCGGCGCAGACGCCGCGGCGGGCTATGTCCCGCCCAGCGCGTAACGGAGTGCAGCGCTGCATCAGTGATTTCACTTTCAACAGTCATCGGGTGACGGTCGCGGTCAGGCCTTGGCCTGCGCGCCACCTGGCTCCTGCGTCTTTTTTCATACCGCCCCATGTCCGAACCCATTGACTGGCTCCCGGACGGCACCCCGTTCAGCCCCCGCTTCAGCGACCGGTACCACAGTGAAAACGGTGGACCGGAACAGGCGCGCCAGGTTTTCCTGCACGGCTGCGGGCTACCTGCGGCCTGGGCCGGGCAGGCCCAGTGGCGCATTCTCGAAACCGGGTTCGGCTTCGGGCTGAATTTTCTGGTCACCTGGGCGGCATGGCGTGCCGATGCACAGCGTCCGCGCCTGCTGCACTTCATCTCGACGGAGGCTTGGCCCATCGGTGCCGCTGATCTGCTGCGCGCTGCCTCGGCCCATCCGGCACTTGCGCCCTTGGCCCAGGAACTGCACGACCAGTTCTGGGGACTGTTGCCCGGCGTGCACCGTCTCACGTTTGATGGCGGGCGCGTGCTGCTCACGCTGTGCGTCGGTGACGCGCAAACGGTGCTGCGCCAGCAGGAATGGACCGTGGATTCGGTCTATCTGGACGGATTCAGCCCCCAGCGCAATCCGGATCTCTGGAACCTGCATACGCTCAAGGCCGTGGCGCGCTGTTGCCGCCGGGGCACGCGCCTGGCCACCTGGACCCTTGCGCGCTCGGTGTGCGACGCCCTCACGCAATGCGGCTTCAATGTGGAGAAGGTGCCGGGTGTGCCGCCCAAGCGCGACAACCTGCAAGCCACCTTCGATCCGCGGTGGGAGCCGCGCACTTCGCGCACCGCCCCTGCCCACCCCGTGCACACGGCACCAGCCCGCTGCATGGTGATTGGCGCAGGCCTGGCGGGTGCCGCCACGGCAGCCAGCCTGGCGCGGCGCGGCTGGCAGGTGCAGGTGCTGGACATGGGGGATGCTCCGGCAGCGGGGGCTTCCGGACTGCCGGTGGGCCTGTTCGCCCCCCATCTGTCGCCGGACGACAATGTTTTCTCGCGCGTGTCGCGCAGTGGCGTGCGCGCCATGCTGCAACAGTCGAAGGCGCTGTTGCAGCAGGGTGTGGACTGGAATCCTTGCGGCGTGCTGGAACGCCGGCCCGAGCTGAACCTGGGCCTGCCCGAAGGCTGGGAACAAGGCCCGGGTGCCGACTGGAGCCGGGCCGCCAGTGCGCCCATTCTGCAAGCCGCCGGCCTGGCACAAGACACCCCCGCCTGCTGGCATGCGAAAGCGGGCTGGGTGCAACCCGCCCGCCTGGTCCGCGCATTGTTGGCGCAGCCCGGCATCGAGTGGTGCCCCCGCACGCCGGTAGCGCGCCTGCAGCGCAGCCCCGGGACCAACGGCTGCGCCACGGGGCAGTGGCAGGCACTGGATGAGCACGGCCACGCCATTGCCGAGGCTGAATGCGTGGTGCTGGCTGCAGGCCCTGCCTGCAATGCGTTGCTCGCGGCCTCTTCGGCGCCCGCCCTGGCGCTGCAGTCCGTGCGTGGCCAGTTGTCGTGGGGCTTGCAAGACCCGGGTGCCACTGCCCTGCCCCCTTTTCCGGTCAACGGAAATGGCGGACTGGTCGCCCATGTTCCGCGAGAGGTGGGCCTTGCCTGGCACATGGGTTCCACCTTTGAACGGGATGTGGACGCCCTGCCGCTGACTCCCGCAGAAGCGGCTTCGGCTCATGCCACCAACTGGCGGCGCTTGCAGGAATTGCTGCCCGGCGCGGCACCCACGCTGCAGGCGGCGTTTGCCGGCACATCGCCCTCGGATGCCGCAGCCGTGCGCGCCTGGGCCAGCGTGCGCTGCACCTCGACCGACCGCCTGCCCATCGTCGGCCCTGTCGATGCGCAATCCCTGCCCGGCCTGTGGGTTTGCACCGCCATGGGGGCACGCGGGCTCACGCGGGCCGTGCTGTGCGGCGAGCTGCTGGCCGCGCTGTTGAATGCAGAGCCGCTGCCGCTGGATGCACGCCTGGCACGCGCCATGGGCACGGAGCGGCTGGAGAAGTGAACAGGGTGCTGCGCGCCTCCCTGGAGCCGCCAAAGGCGGGCCAGCTCTTCAAGCGCCATCACGCCCGCTCAGGCAGGGCGGCACATGCACGGAGGCTGCTGGCCCGGGCCGGAGAAAGAACAAGGCCAGCGGCAGCATCAAACCCTCGCAACCCGCGCCACAGCTCGTGCATAAGCTTATTCGCATAAGGGCAGCACGAAACAATCGTTTGTTTTCATAAGCTGCGCCTCTACAGTCGCAGCCATGCATGATTTCGCGTTTGTTTTTGCGGGCTTTGCCGTCGGGCTCATCGTGGGCCTGACCGGTGTGGGCGGCGGCTCGCTGATGACGCCCGTGCTGATCTTCTTCTTTGGCGTGAAACCCCACCTGGCCATTGGCACCGACCTGCTGTTCGCGGCTTTCACCAAGATGGGTGGCACCGTGAGCATGGCGCGCCAGCGCCTGGTGCCCTGGCGCGTGGTGGGCCTGCTGTGCGCAGGCAGCATTCCGGCAGCACTGGCTGCGTTGTGGCTGCTGC
This sequence comes from Acidovorax sp. GW823-FHT02H02, assembly GCF_058797075.1. Taxonomy (NCBI): domain Bacteria; kingdom Pseudomonadati; phylum Pseudomonadota; class Betaproteobacteria; order Burkholderiales; family Comamonadaceae; genus Acidovorax; species Acidovorax sp. GW823-FHT02H02. The sequence goes on from NZ_JBXAJH010000018.1 coordinate 49,058, forward strand.
ACCGCATGGGGCCGGCCACGGCGCAGGCGCAGCACCTCATGACCAGCACGCTGGGCATTGCCCTGCTGCTCACGGCCGCGGCCACCGCCTACAAGGTGCTGGTGTTCTCGGCCCAGCGCCAGGCTGCCGAACTGGCCGCGCGCCGCGCCAACGCAGCCAATGCCGCAGAGCCCCGCCACTGGAGCCTGCCGGTGCTGCTGGGCGCCGTCATCGGCACGCTGGTCACCTTCACTTCGGTGGGCGCCGGCGCCATCGGCGTCACCGTTCTGCTGCTGGTGTTTCCGCACCTGCCGCTGCCGCGTATCATCGCCGCCGACATCGCCTACGCCGTGCCGCTCACGCTGGTGGCGGGCCTGGGCCATGCGTCGCTGGGCTCGGTCGACTGGCCGCTGCTGGCGCAATTGCTGGCCGGCTCGCTGCCCGGCATCTGGCTGGGCTCACGCCTGGTTTCACGCACCCCCGAGCGCCTCATCCGCTCGGCCCTTTCCGTGCTGCTCGCCTGGGCGGGCGCCAAACTCGTTTTGATTTAAGAGGCTCGTTGCCCCATGTACCAATACACCTCATTCGACAAGCAATTCGTCAAACTGCGCGCCGAGCAGTTCCGCGACCAGATCGAACGCTGGCAGCGCGGCGAACTGACCGACGAACAACTTTTGCCGCTGCGCCTGCAAAACGGCTGGTACATCCAGCGCTACGCCCCCATGGCGCGCATTGCCGTGCCCTACGGCGAAATCAGCAGCACGCAGCTGCGCACGCTGGCCCACATTGCGCGCGAGTACGATCAACCCGCGCCGGAGTTGCTGGCGCATGCCCAGGCCACGCAGGACGCGTTGCAGGACGCGCAGCCCGGCACCACGCTGCCGGCAGCGCCGCTGCGCTATGGCTATGGGCACTTCACCACGCGCACCAATGTGCAGTTCAACTGGATTCCCATCACCCGCGCCGCCGATGTGATGGACCTGCTGGCCAGCGTGAGCATGCACGGCATCCAGACCAGCGGCAACGACATCCGCAACATCACCTGCGACGCGCTCGAAGGCATCGCCGAAGACAGCATCGTCGATACCCGACCGTTTGCCGAAATCACGCGCCAGTGGAGCTCGCTGCACCCCGAGTTCAGCTACCTGCCACGCAAGTTCAAGATCGCCTTCAATGGTGCAGAAGAAGACCGCGCCGCCACCGGCTGGTACGACATCGGCCTGCAGGCGCGCCGCGCCGAGGACGGCCGCACAGGGTTCACGGTGAAAGTGGGCGGCGGCATGGGCCGCACGCCCATCATCGGCAGCGTGGTGCGCGAGTTTCTGCCCTGGGACCAGTTGCTCAACTACATCGAGGCCGTGGTGCGCACCTACAACAGCTACGGCCGGCGCGACAACAAGTGGAAGGCGCGCATCAAGATCCTCGTCAAGAGCGAAGGCCAGAACTTCATCGACGCGGTGGAGAAGGAATACAGGGACATCGTCGAACTCGATGGCGCGCCCCACACCATCACGCAGGCCGAACTCGACCGGGTGACCGCCAATTTCGTGGTGCCCGCACTGCAGGCCGCCAACCTGCCATCCAAGGTCAACACGCAGGGCCAGCTGTACCAGCGCTGGCTGCAGCAAAACGTGCGCGGCCACCGGCTGCCGGGCCTCAAGACCGTCACCCTGTCGTTCAAGCGCCCTGGCTTTGCCACCGGCGACGCCGACGCCGCCACGCTGGAAGCCCTGGCGCAACTGGCCGAGCAGTTCAGCGCCGCAGAGGCGCGCCTGACGCACGAGCAGAACCTGATGCTGCCCTGGGTGCATGAAAGCGACCTGCCCGCGCTGTACGACGCGGCGCGCGCACTGGGCCTGGCGCAGCCCAACATCGGCCTGCTGACCGACATGATCATCTGCCCCGGCGGTGATTTCTGCTCGCTGGCCAATGCACGCTCGCTGCACATCGGCGCGGCCGTCACCGAGCGCTACCAGGACCTGGACGAGCTGTTCGACCTCGGCCCCATCGACCTGCACATGAGCGGCTGCATCAACAGCTGCGGTCACCACCACAGCGGCCACATCGGCATCCTGGGCGTCGACAAGGACGGCAAGGAGTGGTACCAGATCACGCTGGGCGGCTCCGACGGCACCACGCTGTCCGGCCCCGCGATTGGCGGCAAGGTCGTCGGCCCCTCGTTCACGGCCGCCGAAGTGCCCGACGTGATCGAGGCCCTGCTCGCCACCTTCCGCGCGCTGCGCAAGCCCGGCGAGCTGTTCATCGACGCGCTGCGCCGCATTGGCCACGAGCCCTTCAAGCAGGCCGCCAACGCCGCGCGCCACCCCAAGGCCGACCAGGAAGCCCTGGCAGAACAAGACTGAGAGCGATTGATGACCATGAAAATAATAGCTGCTGGCGCTTTACCAACGGGCGCTGAAGCCGAGAAAACCTTGCAAATCCCCAACGACGCCGACCTGGCCGACCTGGCAGCCAGCGGTGCCCTCGAAGGCGTGCAGCGCATCGAGCTGCAGTTCCCCAAGTTCACCGACGGCCGCGCCTACAGCCAGGCATTGCTGCTGCGCCGGCGCTACCAATTCGCCGGCGACATCCGCGCCACGGGCGATGTGCTGATCGACCAGCTGGTGCACATGCACCGCAGTGGTTTCAGCAGCGCCGTGCTGGCCGAGGGTGTGGACGCCGCTGCCGCCGAGCGCCAGTTCGCGCGTTTTGGCGGTTTCTACCAGGGCGATGTGAACGAACCGCGCCCCCTGTTTGCACGGGAGGCGGCATGAGCGCTTCCGTGAACAGCAGCATCGACCTCGCGCAGGTCAATGCCACACTCGGCCACGATGCCCCCGGCCTGGTGGCCTGGGCGCTGGGCCTGGGCCAGTCTTCCATCGTCACTACCAACTTCCGCCCGTTCGAGGCGGTGATCCTGCACCTCGTCACGCGCGTGCAGCCCGATGTGCCGGTGGTCTGGATGGACAACGGCTACAACACCGAGGCTACCTACCGCTTTGCCGATGCGGTGACGAAGCAGCTCGGCCTGAACCTGCAGATTTACCTGCCGCGCCGCTCGCGCGCGCACCGCGAAGCCGTGGAAGGCCCCACACCCGCGCTCGACGACCCGCGCCACGCCGCCTTCACCGAAGAGGTCAAGCTCGAACCCTTCACCCGCGCCCTGCGCGAGACCGCACCCAGGGTGTGGTTCACCGCGCTGCGCGCCACCGACACCGCCGTGCGCGCGCAGATGGAACCGGTGAGCATCAATCCCGACGGCCTGATCAAGGTGGCACCGCTGCTGCACTGGTCGTCCAGGGACCTGCACGAATACTGCGTGAAGCACGGCCTGCCCAACAACTTCGATTACGTGGACCCGACCAAGGGTGAAGACAACCGCGAGTGCGGCCTGCACATTGCCCACTGATCCGCCACGGAGCCGACCATGAACGCCCGCACAGACGCTGCGCTGCTGCAGAAGAACGCAAACAGCCCCATGAGCTACCACCTCAACAACTCGCATCTCGACGCCCTGGAAGAAGAAACCATCTTCATCCTGCGCGAAGTCGCCGCCGCCTTCGAGCGCCCTGCCCTGCTGTTCTCGGGCGGCAAGGATTCGCTGGTCATGCTCAAGTGCGCCGAAAAAGCCTTTGGCACAGGCCGCATTCCTTACCCGCTGCTCATGATCGACACGGGCCACAACTTCCCCGAGGTCACGGACTTCCGCGACTTCCGCGCAAAAGAACTGGGCGCCGACCTCATCGTGCGCAGCGTCGAGGATTCGATGGCGCGCGGCACCGTGCGGCTGGCCCACCCCGGCGAATCGCGCAACGTGCACCAGTCCGTCACGCTGCTGGAAGCGATCGAGGAATTCCGCTTCGACGCGCTGATCGGCGGCGCCCGCCGCGACGAGGAAAAGGCCCGCGCCAAGGAGCGCATCTTCAGCCACCGCGACAGCTTCGGCCAGTGGCAGCCCAAGGCCCAGCGCCCCGAACTGTGGACGCTGTTCAACACGCGTCTGCAGCCCAATGAGCACTTCCGCGTGTTCCCCATCAGCAACTGGACCGAGCTGGACGTGTGGCAATACATCGACCGCGAACAGATCGGCCTGCCCAGCATCTACTACACCCACAAGCGCCCGGTGGTGGACCGCAAGGGCCTCTTGATGCCCGTGACCGAGCTGACCCCGCCGCGCGACGGTGAAGTGGTGGAGACACGCGACGTGCGCTTTCGCACCGTGGGCGACATCACCTGCACCGCACCGGTAGAGAGCACCGCCGCCACACCGGCCGATATCGTCATCGAGACCCTGGCCGCCGACGTGAGCGAGCGCGGCGCCACGCGCATGGACGACAAGACGAGCGACGCTTCGATGGAAAAGCGCAAGAAAGACGGGTATTTCTGATGACTACTAATTTGATAGCTGAAACCTCTGTAGTGGCAGGCGCCTCAGTCAGAAACGACCATATTTCCGCGCTGAAGTTCATCACCTGCGGCAGCGTGGACGACGGCAAGAGCACGCTGATCGGCCGCCTGCTGGTGGACAGCAAGGCCGTGCTGCAGGACCACCTGGCCGGCGTGCAACGCCAGGGCGAGACCGACCTGGCCCTGCTGACCGACGGCCTCAGCGCCGAGCGCGAACAGGGCATCACCATCGACGTGGCCTACCGCTATTTCGCCACCGAAGCGCGCAAGTTCATCATCGGCGACGCGCCGGGCCATGAGCAGTACACGCGCAACATGGTCACGGCCGCCAGCAGCGCCGACGCCGCCGTGGTGCTGGTGGACGCCACCAAGCTCGACTGGCAGAACCCCGGCCTGCAGCTGTTGCCGCAGACGCGCCGCCACAGTCTGCTGGCGCACCTGCTGCGCGTGCATTCGCTGGTGTTCGCCGTGAACAAGCTCGATGCGGTGGAAGATCCGGCGCTCGCCTGGAAGCACATCCAGGGCGCGCTGCAGGCCTTTGCGCAGGCAGCGGGCATCACCGTGCGCGCCACGGTGCCCGTCTCGGCCCTGAAGGGCTGGAACGTGGTGGACGCCCATGCCGGTTGGTGCGGCTATGACGGCCCCACCCTGCTCCAGGTGCTCGAGGAACTGCCCAACACCCCCGCCGACACAGCGCTGCCCCTGGCCTTCCCGGTGCAGTGGGTCGAGAAGTTCTCGTCGTCCTCCGACACTTCGCAGGGCCGCCGCGTGTTCTGGGGCCGTGTGGCCGCAGGCAGTTTTGCACCCGGCGCCGCCGTACAGATCTTCCCGAGCGGCCAGCTGGCCACTGTGGCCCAGGTGCTGGACCACGCCCGCCGCCCCCAGGACGTGCCCGCAGGCACCAGCGCCGGCATCATCCTCGACCGCGAGGTGGATGTCTCGCGTGGCGACTGGATCCTGGCTGCCCCCACGGCAGCTGCCGCTCCGGCCACCGAAGACGACTTCGGCGACACACCCGCCGCAACGCCTGCCTGGCCCGCCAGCCGCGAGCTGCACACCACCGTGGCCTGGATGGACGACGAGCCCCTGGTGGCAGGCCGCGTGTACTGGGCCCTGCACGGCCACCGCTGGGTCAAGGCCAAGGTGAAAGCCGTGGTGCACAAGCTCAACATCAACACGCTGGCCGAAGAGCCCAGCACGCAGCTGGACCCCAATGCCATTGGCCATGTCCAGCTCGTGCTGCAGGAGGCCATTCCGGCCGCTGCGTTCGGCCAAGCCCGCATCCTGGGATCGCTGATCCTGGTGGACACGGCCAGCCACAAAACTGCCGGCGCCGTCCTGGTCAATTGATATGTCTCCATGCCCTGAATCCACACTGATTTCAGGGCACCTTCAATCTCGTCGGTGAAAGCTTTTAAAATCGAGGGTTTCCACCGACCCACACAACTCCTGCCATGACCCACGTCGTTTCCGAAAACTGCATCAAGTGCAAGTACACCGATTGTGTGGACGTGTGCCCCGTGGACTGCTTCCGCGAAGGCCCGAACATGCTCGTCATCGACCCCGACGAGTGCATCGACTGCGCCGTGTGCATCCCCGAGTGCCCGGCCAACGCCATCTTTGCCGAAGAGGACCTGCCGGCAGACCAGATCGCCTTCATCAAGCTCAACGCCGACCTGGCCTTTGCCGACGGCTGGAAGAGCATCACCAAGCGCAAGCCCGCCCTGCCCGATGCGGACGAGTGGAATGGCAAGCCCGGCAAGGTCAAGGACCTGGTGAAATAATGCCCACCGCCCTGTGGCGCTGCGCGCCTTCCCCCTTCTCTCGCGCTGCGCGCGGTAAGGGGAACACAGCCAGTGCGACGGGGCAGCCCTTGCACGGCGGCCCGGGTCTTGGCGAGGCCTGTTGCATGGGCTCCCTGGTTCATTGAGTTCGGGAATGCCCTGCACCGACGCCATCGTCATCGGCGCTGGGCCCGTTGGGCTTTTCCAGGTGTTCCAGCTCGGCCTGCAGGGCCTGCGGGCCCATGTCATCGATGCACTGCCCCACCCCGGCGGCCAGTGCGCCGAGCTGTACGGCGACAAACCCCTCTATGACATTCCCGGCATCAAGGCCTGCACCGGACACGAACTGGTGCAGCGCCTGCGCGCGCAGATCGCGCCCTTCGCTCCCACCTTCCACCTCGGCCAGCAGGTGAGCACGCTGCAGGCGCAGCCGGAGGGCGGCTTTCTTGTGGGCACCGCGCAAGGCACGCAGCTGCAGGCCCGCACCGTGTTCATCGCCAGCGGCGTAGGTGCGTTCGTGCCGCGCACGCTCAAGCTGCCCGGCCTGGAGGCCTACGAGGGCGGCCAGCTGCGCTACCGCCTCGATGAAGGCACCCACCTCGCCGGCCAGCGCGTGGTGGTGCACGGCGGCGACGAACCCGCCGTGCAGCAGGCCATCACCTGCGCCACCGCCCCCGAGGCCTTGCGCCCGGCCCGCACCACGCTGCAGCACCGCCGCGACGTGTTCGACGCCCCGTCCGCCCTGCTGGACCAACTGCAGGCCCTGCGCGCGGCAGGCCGCATCGAGGTCGCCATCGGCGTGGCCAGCGGCATTGTGGAAGAACAAGGACGCCTTGCGGCGCTGGAGCTGACCACCCCCGAGGGCACGCCACTGCACCTGCCCCTGGACCTGCTGCTCGTGCGCCTGGGCCTGGTGCCGCGCCTGGGGCCGATTGCCGAATGGGGCCTGCAGCTGGAGCGCAAGCAGCTCGTGGTGGACCCTGCCACCTTGGCCACCAACACGCCCGGCATCCACGCCGTGGGCGACGCCATCACCTACCCCGGCAAGCGCAAGCTCATTCTGAGCGGCTTCCACGAAGCCACCCTCGCCGCCTTCGGCGCGGCCGAGTGGCTGGCAGGGCACAAGCTGCCGCTTGAATACACCACGAGCAGCGAGAGGTTGCAGAAGCTGCTCGGGGTCGCGGGGAACTGACTGCGCGGATTTTTCCGTTGCGGTGGAAGCCCGGCCAGACTTCCCAAGCCCCGCAGAAACAGAGGATATCCACCCCCTGGTGGTCGGCAATGATTGCCAACGGTCTTGCAACAGGTCTGAACTTGGAAGACATTGCAGAGCCGGCTGCACGCGGTTTTCCGTGGCGGCATGCTCGACATGCATCTGGGCCGAGCTGCTGGCACTGTGACCACCAGCGCTTGCCTATCAGGCACTGGTGCCATCAAACCCGCAACACCACCTGCGCCACCGGCGCATAGCCGTGGTTCAGCGGCCCGTGGCCCTGGCCGGTGTGCACGTCGGCGCCAGCCGCAATGGCCCCCAGGATATAGGCGCGGGCCTTTTCCACGGCCTGCGGCAGGGCATGCCCCTGCGCCAGAAACGCGGCCATGGCGGACGACAGCGTGCAGCCCGTGCCGTGGCCGTTGTGGGTGGCGATGCGGGCGCTTTCGAGGCGCTTGCGCTGGCCCGCCTGCGTGGCCAGCAGGTCCACCACGCGCTCACCCTTCAGGTGCCCGCCCTTGAGCAGCACGGCGGGCGCGCCCAGGCCCAGCAGATCCTGGGCTGCGTCTTCGAGGGCGCCAATGCCGTCGATCGCGCGGCCCAGCAGCAGGGCCGCTTCGTCGAGGTTGGGCGTGACCACCTCCGCCAGCGGAAATAGCTCGTTCACCAGCACCTGCACGGTCTCGCTGGCGATCAGCCGGTCGCCGCTGGTGGCCACCATGACCGGATCGAGCACCACATGGGGAAGGCGGTGGGTGCGGATGGCCTGCGCCACCACGCGCACCACCTCGGGCGACGCCAGCATGCCGATCTTGACCGCGTCCACGCCGATGTCCTGCGCCACGGCATCGATCTGGGCGCGCAGCATGTCGGGCGGCACCCCATGGATGCCCGTCACGCCCAGCGTGTTCTGGGCGGTGATGGCGGTGATGGCGGTCATGCCGTAGCAGCCCAGGGCGCTGAACGTCTTGAGGTCGGCCTGGATGCCCGCGCCACCACCACTGTCGGAGCCGGCAATGGACAGCACGCGCACGTAGCGCGGCTGCGGGGAATCGGAACGGGATGGAATGGTCATGGCAAAAATTATGGCCTATGCGCCAGGTCAATCCGGGGCGCAAAAGGATATGCTGTAATGCCTGCCTACGGACGAAACAGGGGTGTCCCGCCAGCTTGGCGCGCGACTGAGAAAGACCCTGGAGCCACTCAACAGCCGCTTCGGCGCTGGGCTCCGCTACCCGATCCAGGTCATGCTGGCGTGGGGAGTTTCCAGCAACGGCACAGCCCCGTTTTGTCCTCCTGTTGCCACAGAAGGACGCATGAACCCCCAACCTTCCTCCATTGTCATTCTGGGTGCCGGCCTCATGGGCCGGCTTCTGGCCGTTGAACTGGCCCGCCAGGGCCACGCCGTCGAAGTGTTCGACAGCGGTGGACCAGCCGCCGAGCATGCCGCCGCGCCCATCGCCGCCGCCATGCTGGCCCCGCTGGCCGAGTCCGCCGTGACCGAACCGGGCGTTGTGCGCATGGGGCAATACTCGCTCCCGCGCTGGCGCGAAATGCTGGCAGCGCTGACGCAGCCGGTGTTCTTTCAGCAGGAAGGCACGCTGATCGTCTGGCACCGCCAGGACGCCGCCGAGGCCCAGCGGCTGCAGCGCCTGCTGCAAACCACCCAGGCTACCATTCCCGAACTGCCCGCGATGCAGGTGCTCGACAGTGCCGGCGTGGCCGCGGCCGAGCCCACCCTGGCGCACCGCTTCATGCAGGGGCTGTACCTGCCCGGTGAAGGCCAGCTGGACAATCGCCAGCTGCTGGCCACGCTGGTGCATGAGATGGGCCGCCTGGGAGTGCGTTGCCACTGGCACACACCCCGCGATCCGGATGAATTCTCTCCGGGCACCCCCGGGCAGGCCGACTGGCTGATCGACTGCCGGGGGCTGGGCGCGCGGGGCCAGTGGAGCGCCTTGCGCGGTGTGCGCGGAGAGGTGGTGCGCGTGCACGCGCCCGAGGTCACGCTGCAGCGGCCCACGCGCGTGGTGCATCCGCGCTACCCCATCTACATCGCACCCAAGGAAGACCATATCTTTGTCATCGGCGCGACCGAAATCGAATCGGAAGACCTTTCACCGGCCAGCGTGCGGTCCACGCTCGAACTGCTGAGCGCGGCCTATGCCGTGCACACGGGGTTTGCCGAAGCCCGCATCGTGGAGATCGCCACCCAGTGCCGGCCCACATTGCCCGACAATCTGCCGGCTGTTCGCCAGCCGCGCCCAAGGGTGCTGGAAGTCAACGGCCTGTACCGCCATGGCTTCATGATTGCCCCGGCCATGCTCGATGTGGTGCTGGAGCTCATGGCCACCGGCCAGTCGCCACTGGCCTCCCGTTTCGACCTTGCCTTGCCCACCGGAGACGACAAGCGCGCGGCCCCATGAAAATCCTGATCAACCAGACACCCCACGAACTGCCGAACGGTGCCACAGTGGCCGACGCCATCACCACCGTGGCGGCGCGCCCGCCCTTTGCCGTCGCGGTCAACACCGTCTTCGTGCCCAACACCCGCTATGCCGAACACATGCTGCTGGCAGATGACCGGGTGGAAATCATCTCTCCTGTGACGGGTGGCTGACACCCCGCTTGCCATGACCTCATCCCATTCCGACGACGCCCTGGTTCTTTACGGCCAGTCTTTCACCAGCCGGCTGCTGCTGGGCACGGCCCGCTACCCGTCTCCGGCCGTACTGGAGGCCGCCGTGCAACGCGCACGCCCGGCCATGCTGACCGCCTCACTGCGCCGCCAGGGCAGCCACGGCGCCGAGGCGGGCAACAGCTTCTGGGAGCTGCTGCGCCGTCTGAACGTACCCATCCTGCCCAATACCGCTGGCTGCCACAGCGTGCAGGAGGCCATCACCACATCGCACATGGCCCGTGAAGTGTTCGACACCCCGTGGATCAAGCTGGAGCTGATCGGCGACGACTACACGCTGCAGCCCGACACGCTCAACCTGGTGGAAGCCGCCGAACAACTCATCAAGGACGGCTTTCAGGTACTGCCCTATTGCACCGAAGACCTGGTGCTCTGCCAGCGCCTCGTGGACGTGGGCTGCCAGGCCGTGATGCCCTGGGCCGCCCCCATCGGGACCGGGCGCGGGCCCGTCAACCCCTATGCGCTCCAGCTGCTGCGCGAGCGCCTGGATGTACCGTTGCTGGTGGACGCGGGCCTGGGCCTGCCCTCGCATGCCTGCCAGGTCATGGAATGGGGTTACGACGGCGTGCTGCTCAACACCGCCGTGGCATTGGCGCAAGACCCCGTGACCATGGCCGGCGCTTTTGCCGATGCGGTGCAGGCCGGCCGGGCCGCACGCCGTGCCGGCGCCATGGCCGCCCAGGACACCGCCCAGGCCAGCACCCCGGTGCTGGGCACCCCTTTCTGGCACCACACCCATGAGTGACATCGCCACCCTGCGGCAGGACATCCTGCAGCACCATGTCGCTGCGTTTCGAGGTTTTCCGGCGCAGCCCACGCCCGCCCCCACATCGCCAGATCCGGTGTACCAGGCGGCACTTCAGGCCAGCAGTGCCCTGGGATTCATCGCGCACGATGCCGAATGCATTGCCCGCGCCTGGCAGGTATGCACCGAGCGCATGGGTCATTTCGTCCCGACGCCATGGCCGGACGAACCAACGGACTTTGGCCTACAGCCCCTGCCCCGGGCGCTGTGTTTTGCGGCGTGTCCCCGGCAGCTGGGGCTTTATGCTGTACTGCCCGATGCGCAATGGGTAGGCCGCATGGCCCGGGCCGGCGTACCCACGGTGCAATTGCGCTACAAATCCAGCGATCCCGCCGCCGTGGCACGCGAGGTGGCCGCCGCCGTGCAGGCCGTGCAGGGCACGCAGGCGCTGCTGTTCATCAACGACCATTGGCGCCAGGCCATCGAGGCCGGCGCCTATGGTGTCCACCTCGGGCAGGAAGACCTCGATGCATTGCGGCCCGCTGAGCTGCAAGCCTTGCAGGCATCGGGGCTGCGGCTGGGTGTCAGCACGCACGGCTACGCCGAAATGCTGCGCGCCGATGCCGTGGGTCCCAGCTATATCGCCATGGGGGCGGTATTCCCCACCACGCTCAAGAAAATGGCCACGGCACCCCAAGGTCTGGGCCGGCTGGCGGCTTATGCACGCCTCATGCGGGAGTATCCACGGGTTGCCATTGGCGGCATTGGCGCCGATCAGTTTGGCGAAGTGCTGGGCACCGGCGTGGGCTCCATCGCCGTGGTGCGCGCTCTCGTCAACGCACCCGCGCCCGAAGATGCCGCGCGCCAGTTGATGGCACGCTTGGCCACCATGCACAGCCCCGCAGCAGGGGCCGCTGGATAGATTGAGATTGGCGGAGCATGGTGGTTGCACCGTGTCGGCAGACTGCGGTGAACGGGATTTTCAACCGGCCGGGCCACGCAGCGCCCGGCCCCTTATCATGCCTTGGGATCGGTCTTGCGCTGTTCGCGTTCGAGACGCAATTCCATCAGGTCGTTGGCCGTGCCAAAGCCAACGGGCTGGTCCGGACGCGGCGCAGCAGTGACCGGAACAGGTGGCAGATCGCTCAGCGTGAGATGCGGAGGATCGGAAAGATCCACGTCCAGCGCCGGATTCGGTGCATCCAGGCCTGCGCTGGGCGACAAGGTGGTATTGCGGGGCAATCCTGCCGATGGCGCATGCTGGCCAAAATCAGATTCGAGGCTGGCGGCGAGCGAATCCATAGGCAGGCCGACGGCAGGAACCGGGGATTGGCCGGCGGCAGGCACGGACGCCACACGGTCCAACTGCGATCCAAGCGGCGTGGTGCGCAAACGCGGAGGCGATGCTCCGCGCGCACTTGCCGGGGTGGTCTGGGCGATGGCCAGCAGCAGCAGCAGATCGTCAAACGCAGCCAGATCAAACGGGGCCACTACGGCACTGCCATCACGCCGGAAAAGAAACTTCTCGAGCAACTGCACCACGGACGACGAAGTCCACTCGGCCTCGATGGCGGCCAGTGCATCGGGGTAGTCCTCCAGGGTTCTGCCCTTGTGGCTGAACGCTGAAAACGCGGGAACCTGCACATTGAAATGGCGACTGAACTGTTCGCGCAAGCGGGAAAAATCATCCGATCGGCCCAGCTTGTGGTACAGCCACAAGAGCTCCTGGTAGGCCGAAGGCGAGGTTTCCTGATGGTCGGCGATGTAACGCTTCATCACCTCCACGGCCTGCTCGTGCTCCCCCACGGAGACAAAAAATTCAGCCTGTTGCTGGATGTCAAAAAGCTCCTCGGGGTTGACGATTTGCGGGGAACTCTCGCGGAGAAAACCAGCCGCTGCGACCGGTGCCGGCGTCTGTGCACGCTCTGGCGTGGCGGGTGCGGGTGTCTCGCTGGAACTGACGGGCTCCATTTCCGAAGGCAGGACATAGGTATCTTCGCCCAACGGGGAAGATTCTTCGGGCGCCCAGGTGCCATGGGGGTGCGACCTCAGGCCATGGGGGTCGTACGCACCGGCATCGCTGTACTTGGCGCTCAATGCCACAGAATCGCGCCAGGCCTGCATGGCCAGCTGGGCATCGCGGCGCGCCCGGGTCCAGACCCAGGCCAGCAGGACCGAAACCAGCGCCAGCAAGGCCAGCAACACATAAACAACTCCTGCAGGAAAGCGCTGGCTCTCGATCAATGCCAGCCGCTGCTGCAACTCAACCACCGAAATGCGCTCGGCGGTTGATTTGGCACGCAAGGCAGCCATTTCGGCCTCCAGCGCGCGGACACGTTCGTCGCCTCGCTGCACCGTTTCCAGGGGCGTGTTCAGCGCCTTCCAGGCCACCGCTGCTTCTTGCCGTTGCGATGCCGAAGACTGGGCTGACACGGCCCCCATGTCGGCCGAAGGCCGCAGGGCAACCGATGGTTCGGCCAAAGCATCCAACGGCTCCATGACCAAGCGTGAGCGCTCCGGCACGGGCGGCGGCGCGACAGCCTTGGCCGTGCGCGCTTCGTTTTCAGTTGCTTTGGGCGCAACCACCCGGGGGGGGCGCGGTGGCGCAATGCGGGCTGCTGGCCTGGCGACCGGGGGTTTGAGAGGTGCAGCAGCCGCAGCCTCACCCTGTTCTCTGGGTTCGACCGGCGCTTGCGCACGGCGGCGCGCGGCAGGTGACGACACGGTGCGGTCTGCGCCTGCGCCGGAATCACGGGCTACGGCTGGGGGAGCCGACGCCAACTGGTCAATGTTCACGACGCGACCCGGCACATGCGCCATGGGCAGATCGGCCAGAAAAGTGTAAGTACGAGTGACATTGCCCGAGCAACCCGCCGACACCGTCACCGTGACGACAGGCTCGTTCACCGAACCCGCCACCTGCACACGCACCGCTGACGAGTCCACCAGGTGAGTTATCCGGATTTTGTTCTCGGCGACAGCGGAGTCACCAAATGCCACGTCGGCCGTGATGCAGGACGAAGCCAGATCCGCACCGGCATCGGGCTGCACACCGAAAGCGAGATCCACCGGAGCACCGAGGATGACAGATCCCCGGCTTTGCCCCAGTGAGATGGCAGTTGCACCGCTGGCAACCAACCAACACCCGAGTCCGAAAATGAATTTACGTAATTTCACAAACGTTTCTTTTTTTGGCATGGTTATTTTTGCACACAAGTGCCCTGAAACGCCACCGCCATAATGCCGCCATGAAAAATCAGTTTTCCACCATAGGCATCGTAGGTGCCGGCGCCATGGGCCGAGGCATAGCACAGATAGCAGCCCAGGCCGGCAGCCGGGTTCTCTTGCTGGACATGCAGCCGGATGCCGCAGAGTCGGCCCGCCAAAGCATTCAGGCCCAATGGCAACGCCTGCTGGAAAAAGGGCGCATTTCCAGTGAGCAGATGACCCACTGGGCCAGTCAACTGCAGCCCGCAGCCGCCGTGGCCGATCTGGCTTCCTGCGACTTGGTGATCGAAGCCATCGTGGAGCGGCTGGATGCCAAGCAGGCACTGTTCAAACAACTGGAATCCGTGGTGGGGCCGCAGGCCGTGCTGGCCACCAATACATCGTCGCTGGCAGTCACCGCCATCGGCGCAGCCTTGCAACGGCCTGAGCGGCTGGCAGGTTTTCACTTCTTCAACCCCGTGCCCTTGATGAAGGTGGTGGAGGTGATCGGCGGGCTCAAGACGGCCCCCGCGGTGTGCGAGGCGCTGGCCCAATACGCACGCCAGATGGGACACACCCCGGTGCAGGCGCAGGACACCCCGGGCTTCATCGTCAACCACGCCGGACGTGGCTTCGGCACCGAGGCCTTGCGCATCGTCAGCGAAGGCGTGGCCGATTTCGCCACCATCGACCGCATCCTGCGCGACCAGGCGGGTTTCAAGCTGGGGCCCTTCGAGCTCCTGGACCTGACAGCGCTGGATGTGTCCCACCCGGTGATGGAATCCATCTACCACCAGTATTACGAGGAACCGCGGTTTCGCCCCAGCGTCATCACAGCGCAGCGTCTGGCGGGCGGAATGCTCGGCAAGAAAGTGGGCGAAGGGTTTTATCGCTACGAAAACGGCGTGGCGCAGATTCCCCCCGAACCAGCTGCGCCCGAAGTGAGCAGCATTCCGCCGGTCTGGGTGTCGCCGCGCGCCGCCCGGCGCGCCGAGCTTTACCAGCTGCTCAAGGACCTGGGCGCCTCCATCGAAACGGGCGCCTCGCCCTCGCAAACAGCCATCTCGCTGGTGGCTCCGCTGGGTTTCGACATCACCACCGTAGCCGTGGTGGAGCGCCTGGATCCTGCCCGCACCATCGGCATCGACATGCTGATCGACGACGCAGCAACGCGGCGGCGGGTGCTCGCCACCAATCCGGCCACGCGCGTGGACATTCGCGATGCAGCCCACACCCTCTTCGCCCGCGACGGCAAGGCCGTCAGCGTGATCCGCGACAGTGGTGGCTTCGTCACCCAGCGCGTGGTGGCCACCATCGTCAACATTGCCAGCGACATCTGTCAGCAGCAAATCTGCAGCCCGCGTGACCTGGAAACCGCTGTCACGCTGGGACTCGGCTACCCCCTCGGGCCGCTGGCCATGGGCGACCGCTGGGGCCCCACCAACATCCTTGAAGTGCTGTTCAACATGCAGACGGTGTATGGCGACCCACGGTATCGCCCCAGCCCCTGGTTGCGCCGGCGAGGGGCCATCGGTCTGAGCCTGGCACACGTTGAAGAGCATTAACCCCTGTCTGCACCACCCCATGCCCGCACAACTTCAAGCCGCCCGCGAGGGCCAGACCCTGGTTCTGACACTCCGCAACCCGGAGCTGCGCAACGCCATCGACCCGGTCATGTATGCCGCGGGCATCGAGGCACTCAACGTCGCAGAAAGCAGCACCGAAGTGCGCAGCGTCGTCATCACAGGAGCGGACGGCATGTTCTGCTCGGGTGGCAACCTGCTGCACCTGCAAGCCAGCCGGCAGGCCGACCCGCAGGTGCAGGCGCAGGGCATCGAAGGCCTGCACAGCTGGATCGAAACCATTCGCGCCTTTCCCAAGCCCGTCATCGCAGCGGTCGAAGGCGCAGCGGCAGGTGCCGGCTTCTCGCTGGCACTGGCGTGCGACCTGGTGGTGGCAGCCCGCAATGCGGTGTTCTTGATGGCCTACAGCAACGTAGCCCTCTCGCCCGATGGAGGCGCCAGCTGGAGCCTGGCGCAGGCACTGCCGCGCCAGCTGGCCACCGAAATCCTCATGTGCGGCGACCGCATTGCGGCAGAACGCCTGCACGCCCTGGGCGTCGTCAACCGCGTGGCCGAGCCGGGCAGCGCCCTGGCGACGGCGCTGGCGCTGGCCGATCAGCTCAACGCACGGGCGCCCAACGTACTGTCCAGCATCAAGGAACTGGTAGCCGAAGCGCCCCACAAAACGCTCTCCACGCACCTGGCCAGCGAACGCGACCACTTTGTGAAGAACCTGCACCATGCCAACGCGGGTGCCGGTATCGCGGCATTTCTGGAAAAACGCACGCCGAGATACGAGTAGCCGCCCGACCCCTCACCCATCCACGCACCCCCGGCGCCCCACAAGGCTTCGGGGGTTTTGCTTTCTGCAAAGGCCGCAGACACGCAGGCGACACCCCTGACGTCAGGCGTCCGTCCCTCACGCGACAATGATCCGGTTTCCAGTCACACACAAGACAGGCCATGGACGACCCGATTCTTACCATTGATGAACGTGAAGCGATCAACTCCGGTCGCTGGTTTTCTTCTCTTTCACCTTCCCTGCGCCACGACATCCTCCGATGTGCATACGTCAAACGCTTCAAGGACGGCGGCCTCATCGCCGCCCGGGGCGACCCGCCCGAGGAGTGGATTGCCTGCGCGCGCGGTGCCGTGCGGGTGAGCTCCACCTCCATCTCGGGCAAGCAGATCACGCTGACCTATGTGGAGCCAGGCATCTGGTTTGGCGATGTGGCGATCTTCGACGGGGATCGGCGCACGCACGATGCCTATGCGCACGGCGACACCACGATCCTGTGCGTGGCGAAGGCCGACTTCAAGAAAATTCTTGCGGCGCACACCGAGTTCTCCGAAGCCATGCTGCGCCTGCATGCGCGGCGCATCCGGCAACTCTACGGCCTGGTGGAAGACCTCAACACCCTGCCCCTTCGGGCGCGGCTGGCCAAGCAACTGGTGCACCTGGTGCGCAGCTACGGCATTCCCAGCCTGTCCGATGGCAGCGAGATGCGCATCGGACTGCAACTGGCGCAGGAAGAACTGGCGCAACTGCTGGGCGCATCGCGCCAGCGGGTGAACCAGGAACTCAAGGCCATGGAACGCGAGGACGCGATCCGCATCGAGCCGGGGGGTCTGGTGGTGCGCGATCGCGCTGCACTCATGCGCATTGCCGAAACCGACAACTGAAGCACAACCAACGCCTCGCCATCCATGAGCAACTTTGACCACTTCGTTGGCACCCGGCCCGTCTCCGACCAGCACGCGTTCGACATCGCCACGCTGAGCGCCTGGCTCGCGCAGAACATGGAAGGCTTTGCCGGCCCCCTGACCGTGGAGATGTTCAAGGGCGGGCAGTCCAACCCTACCTACAAGCTCAACACGCCCACCGCCAGCTATGTGATGCGGGCCAAGCCCGGCCCCGTGGCCAAGCTGCTGCCCTCGGCCCATGCCATCGAGCGTGAGTTTGCGGTGATGCGCGGCCTGCATGGCACCGACGTGCCCGTTCCGCGCATGCATGTGCTGTGCGAAGACGAGTCGGTGATTGGCCGCGCCTTTTATGTGATGGAGTGCATGCAGGGCCGTGTGCTGTGGGACCAGTCCCTGCCCGGCATGTCGCAAGCCGAACGCGGCGCCATCTACAACGAGATGAACCGCGTGATCGCGGCGCTGCACACCGTGCAGTTTGCCGACCGGGGCCTGGCCGGCTACGGCAAGCCCGGCAATTACTTCGACCGCCAGATCGGCCGCTGGAGCAAGCAGTACGTGGCCTCCATCACGCAGCCCATTGCCGAAATGGACAAGCTCATGGAATGGCTGCCCGCAAACATGCCCGCCAGCGCGCGGGATGAAAGCAAGGTTTCCATCGTGCATGGCGACTACCGCCTGGACAACCTGATGTTCCACCCCACCGAGCCGCGCGTGATCACCGTGCTGGACTGGGAACTGTCCACGCTGGGCCACCCGCTGGCCGACTTCAGCTACCACTGCATGAGCTGGCACATTCCGGCGGCAATGGGCCGCGGCATTGCGGGGCAAGACCTTGCCGCCCTCGGCATTCCCAGCGAAGACAGCTACATCCGCCGGTACTGCGAGCGCACCGGAATCACCACGCCCGAGGCGCTGCGTGCCGACTGGAACTTCTACATGGCCTACAACATGTTCCGCATCGCGGCCATCCTGCAAGGAATTGCCAAGCGCGTGGAGGCGGGCACCGCCTCCAGCGCACAGGCCAAGGCCTCGGGCGACACGGCGCGGCCGATGGCCGAGCTGGCCTGGTCGTTCGCGCAGCGGGGCTGAGGACGCAACACGGGCACAGGCGCCATCACCCCACGATCACCAAAGGAGAAGAACCCCATGGACTTTGACTACTCGCCCAAAACCAAGGAACTGCAGGCCAGGCTGCTCCAGTTCATGGACGACCACATCTACCCGGCTGAAGCCGCCTACGCCGCCGAGCTGGCCGCCAACACGGCCGCCGGCAAGCGCTGGAGCGCGCTCCAGACCATCGAGAACCTCAAGCCCAAGGCCCAGGCCGCCGGTTTGTGGAACCTGTTCCTTCCCGTGGACAGCGCGGCGGCGTCGGGCTATGACGGTGCCGGCCTGACCAACCAGGAATATGCCCCCCTGGCCGAAATCATGGGCCGCGTGCAATGGGCCAGCGAGGTGTTCAACTGCTCGGCGCCCGACACCGGCAACATGGAAACCATCGCGCGCTATGGTGACGAAGCCAACAAGGCCCGCTGGCTCAAGCCGCTGCTCGAAGGCAAGATCCGCTCGGCCTTCGCCATGACGGAACCCGAGGTGGCATCCAGCGACGCCACCAACGTCCAGACCCGCATCGAGCGCCAGGGCGACGAATACGTCATCAACGGCCGCAAGTGGTGGATCTCGGGTGCCGCTGATCCGCGCTGCGCCGTGTTCGTGACCATGGGCAAGACCGACCCCGAAGCCCCCAAGCATTCGCAGCAAAGCATGGTGCTGGTGCCCGCCGATACCCAGGGCATCACCATCATCCGCCCGCTCAACGTGTTCGGCTACGACGATGCGCCGCACGGCCATGTCGAGATGACGTTCGACAACGTGCGCGTGCCGGTCAGCAACATCCTGCTGGGCGAAGGCCGGGGCTTCGAGATCGCCCAGGGGCGCCTGGGCCCCGGGCGCATCCACCACTGCATGCGCCTGATCGGCCTGGCCGAACGCGCGCTGGAGCTGATGTGCAAGCGCGCCAGCTCCCGCACCGCCTTTGGCAAGACCGTGGCCCAGCAGACCGTGACGCAGGAGCGCATTGCCGAAGCCCGCTGCAAGATCGACATGGCGCGCCTGCTCACGCTCAAGGCCGCCTGGCTGATGGACACCGCCGGCAACAAGGTCGCACGCACCGAGATCGCCATGATCAAGGTGGTGGCGCCCAGCATGGCCTGCCAGGTGATCGACTGGGCCATGCAGGTGCACGGCGGCGGCGGCATGTGCGACGACTTCCCGCTGGCCTACGCCTACGCCGGTGCGCGCACGCTGCGCTTTGCCGACGGCCCCGACGAAGTGCACCGCAATGCCATCGCGAAATGGGAGCTGGGCAAGTACGCAGCGCCCCGGCACGAGGCGCCCCCCCCGGTCACGCGCGGCTGTTGAGCGCCAGCGCAAGCACGCACCGAACGGCTACGATGGGGGCACTGTGCCCCTTTTCTTCACCACCCCGCCCCTGCGCCGCCGCTCCGTGCTGTGTGGCCTGGGCGCCCTGCTGGCGGCTGCGGCATGGCCCGAGGCCCAGGCGGCGCCAGCCGGCCAGCCCGCGGATGAGAACCCTGCAAAAAGCGCCTGGCCTGCTGCGCGCGCCACCCCGCAGGCACGCCAGCTGGTGCGCTGGATCGAAGGCACGGGCGACAACCAGGGCCTGCCGTTTGCCGTGGTGGACAAGCTGGCTGCCCGCATCCACATCTTTTCGGCGCAGGCACTATGGCTGGGCACGGCCCCCGTGCTGCTGGGCGCGGCGCGCGGCGACCATTCGGTGCCCGGCATCGGCCAGCGCCCGCTGGCCCAGATCCGGCCCGAGGAGCGCACCACCCCCGCCGGCCGTTTTGTGACCGAGCCCGGCCGCAACCTGCGCGGCGAAGACATTGTCTGGATTGACTACGACGCCGCCGTTTCGCTGCACCGCGTGCGCAGCGTCAGCGCCGCCGAGCGGCGCCGGCAGCGCCTGGCCAGCCCTGGCGTGCAGGACAAGCGCATCAGCTACGGCTGCATCAACGCGCCCGAGGTGTTCTACGACCAGTGGATTGCGCCCTTGTTTGGCCGCAGCAGCGGCGTGGCTTATGTGCTGCCCGACACGGAATCACTTGCCTCCATCTTCGTCGCGGCCAGCGCGTACCCATAAAGCGCTCGCCGCATGATTTCTTCACATTCTGAGTGCTGCCGCATGGGTCAGCCTTGCCGGATCCACAGCCAAAGATTTCGGGGCTCAGCAGACCCCTATGGCGCAGGAACCAGCCGCAGGTCGTGCCGCATCTGCGCGGGCTCGCGCTGCAAGTGGCGGTAGCCCGCCTGCACCCAGGTGGCGCGCATGTCGCGGTAGCGCGGCGAGAACACCAGCCCGCTCTGGCCCGTCTGGTAGATGAACCGGGACTGCTCCAGATCGGCCAAGTCATACACCGCCCGCAGCGAAGCCGCATGGCGATTCACAAAGGGGCCTTTGGCGTCGCCCGCGTTGTACTGGCCCACGTTCACCGTATAGGCATCGCCGGGCGAAGGCACGCTCACATCAAAATACGGCGCCAGCAGGGCCACGTTACCCAAAGGCCTGTGGCTGCTGAGCGCGGGGTGGGCGTCGCCCCAGCGCCACCGGGCCGGGTCGGCACCGTAGGCGGCCTGCAGGCGATCGAGCGCGCGCGCCAGCGCGGCGGCCGACTGGTCGGCACACGACAGGGGCTGGCACCACCAGGCATCGTTGCGCTCCAGAATGCCCTCCAGGGCCGCGCGGTAGTCACGTTTGCCGTAGGTGGCTTTGAAACGGTCGTCGCCCACACGGGGGGCAACCAAACCCCGTACCAGTTCATCCGCCCAGGCCGCAAACACCAGCGGCGCAGCCCGGTTGGCGTCCATCACCCCGTCAAAATCACGCAGCAGGGCCTGCACGGCGGGCGCCAGCGGGTGCTGCGGCGCGGCCTTGCGCAGATGGGGCAGCAGCCGCTGCGCGGCCAGCGACAAGGCATCCGCCTGCATCGCCTGCATGCTGGCCGCATCATGCCGGGGGGTGGCCGCTATCAGCTGGGCGATGCGGTCATGGCGGTAGGGCAAGACCCAGTCCTGAGTGAGGTAGTGCGGATAGCCGGGCGCGGTGACGCGCTGGTTGGCGGTGGCCACCCAGCCGCTGCCGCCGTCATCCTCGGGCGTCTGGGCAGAAGGCAGCCAGCCTTGCCAGTCGTAGCGCGCATCCCAGCCGGGCGACGGCGCGATGCCGCGAATATCGTTGTCGGCATGGCGCACAGGCACCTTGCCCATGGCCTTGAAGCGGATGTTCCCCTGCACATCGGCGGCCACCACGCTCTGCATGGGCGAGTGGTAGGGCTCCAGCGCCTGGAAAAGCGCATCCACCGACTGCGCCTGGTTGCTCTGCAGGCCGGCAAGCACCGTCTGGTTGTCGGCATCGAGCGCGCTCCAGCGCAGCGCGAGCACGTATTTGCGCAAATCCAGCACCTCGGCATGCGACTTTTGTACATCGCTCAGCACCGGGCCATGGCGGGTGGCGCGCAGCGGCAGCACGACATCCGCTTGCCCCTTGACGCGAATGGTTTCCGTGCGCAGCGTAAAAGGCAGCCAGCCATCGGGCGTGCGGTATTGGGTGGGGTCGGCGGGGTTGATCTGCTCCAGGTACAAGTCCTGCACATCGGGGCCGGTGTTGGTGAACCCCCAGGCCACGCCGCCGGTGCGCCCCAGCACCACAAAGGGCAGCCCCGGCAAGGTGGCGCCGACAGCATCTATCGCACCGATGGGGGTGCCGTCGGCAGCCGCCCCCGCAGGTGCCTGCAGCCGCGCGAAATACCAGATGGCCGGCGCACTCAGGCCCAGGTGCGGGTCGTTGGCCAGCAAGGGTTTGCCGCTGACCGTGCGCGAGCCCGCCAGCACCCAGTTGTTGCTGCCCTTGCCTTCGGAGGTGCCCGCATTGCGCGTGAGGTCCTGTGCCCAGGCCAGCATGCCCTGGCTGATCTCGTGCGAAAACACACCCCCCACGGCCTCTCGCGGCCCGGTGCTCGTCGCCACGGGCGTTTCACCCCCGCTGCCTGCGGGCGCAGAAGGCGCCTGCGCCTCACGGTAGATGCCCAGTTGCCGGTACAGCGACGCCAGATCGGCGGATGCGGCGGGTGGTTCGCCCGGATAGGGCGGCATCAGCTGCCACAGGCGCCCGGTGTCCAGCGTTCTGGCCACAGACAGGCGGGCAAACTCGTTGCCCCAGTTGCCGCCCAGGTCCAGCGCCATCATCAGCGCCCAGGCCACACTGTCCTCGGGCTCCCAGACTGCGCCGGTGGTACCGCCGGGCTTCACCCCCAGCACATGGAACTCGGGCGGCAATGCCTGCGGCAGGTTTTGGTGGAACGCATGAATGCCCTGGCTGTAGGCCTGCAACGCCTCGCGGGCGTGGGCGGGCAGCCCGGCATATTGCTTGCGTGCATGGCCCATGATGTCGAGCACGCGCATGAGCCTGTCGGTGTCCAGGGTGGCGGGCCCGAAGACTTCGGAAAGCTCGCCGTGCATGACCCGGCGGTTGAACTCCAGTTGCCAGGTGCGCTCCTGCGCATGCACGTAGCCCATGGCAAACCACGCATCCTGCGCAGACTGCGCGCGGATGTGCGTGACATCGGCAGCGTCGCGCTGCACGCTGACCCCCTCGCGCAACCCGTGCACCACGATGCGCCCGTCCAGCGCCGGAAAAGCACGCTGCACATACAGGGCGACGCCGGCACCCGCCAGCAAGGCCGCCGCCACCCATCCGACGATTGCACGCTGTAACCACACCATGGTGTCTGTCTCCTCGATCGCTCCCACATCGGCGAATTGAAATAAAAGGGCGCAGTTTGTTGTCTTTATGCAAAAAAAGGAGCACGCCCCTTGCGCACCGTCTCACTCCCGCGTAACTTGAACTGCCCTGCCACTCGCAGACATTCCTGCAATTCTTCATGCGCTGGAACAAGCCCAATCTTCGCAGCAGCCTGCACGGCCTTCTGGGCCGCGATGCTCCAGCATCGACGGCCTGGGTGCGCAACCAGGACCTCGAAGATATCCGGTACGCAATGATCCAGTCCCTGGCGGGCCTCAGTGGCGGTGACGTCGCCCGCATGAACATGCGGCTGCGCTACGCAGGCGACATAGAGGCGCTGTGGTACCTGCGCAGCGATTTGCTCGCCGTGCACACTCCACTGCGGGGCGAGGCACTTGCCCATGCCACGCTGGCCCAATTGACACTGCTGTTCCAGGGGCAGCTTCCCCGCGCGCTGGGCGGAGCATCCAAGCCCACCCACCTTTGATCAGCCCTCGGAACGTGTTCACGTTCTCAGTGCTGGTGCCCCCAGTACAGCAGCGCATCGCGGTCTTCCACCGACAGCGACACCTTGACCCCCACTGGCAACACCACCTTGGTCTGCACATGCCCGAAAGGCAGGTTGGTGAGCACGGGCGCCTTGATCTGGCTGCGCAGCCAGTCCACCACCGATTGCAGCTTGAAGCCCTTGTCATGGGGCGCCAGCTTGTAGTTGGTGAACTGGCCCAGCACCACCGCCTTTTGCTGCGCCAGGATGCCCGCATGCAGCAGTTGTGTGAGCATGCGCTCGATGCGGTAGGGGTGCTCACCCACGTCCTCCACGAACAGGATGCCGCCACGCACCGCAGGCAGGTAGGGCGTGCCCACCAGGCCGGTGAGCACGGCCAGGTTGCCACCCCAGAGGGTGGCTTTTTTCACATACAGGTCCGGCACCGCGGGCTTGCCGTCGGCTTGCGGTTTTTCTCGCGCCATGCGCCAGCCCGCACCCTCGCCGTGGCCCGTGAGCAGGTCGTCGAAGCAGGCCAGCATGATGTCGTCGGGCTCACCCTCGACGCCAAAATCACTGAGCAGACCGGGGCCGGCCCAGGTCACGGCACCGGTCTGCGCCAGCACGGCCGTCTGGAATGCCGTGAAATCACTCAGGCCCACGAATTTCATGCCAGCGTCGATGGCCTTGGCCACCGCCTTGTAGCGGATGCCCGGCAGGATGCGCGTCAGGCCGTAAGACCCTCGCGTGATGAGCGCCACATCGGCCCCGCTGGCCGCCGCGCGGTGGATGGCGGCCAGGCGCGTGGCGTCGTCGCCGGCAAAGCGGGTGTGCACGGCCTGCGCATCGGGGTCCACTTCCACTTCGTGGCCCAGGGCTTTCAGGCGCGCAATGCCGCGCTTGAAGGCCGCCTTGTCGCGGATGGAGCCGGCGGGCGAGTAGATATAGATGTGCTGGGGGCCATGGTGATGGGCGTGGCCGTCTTCGGTGCTGTGGTGGTGTGAGGAGGACAAGATGGTGTGCGCGGTTGAGATCAATGGTCAAAGTATTGCATGGCCTGCGCGACAAGCTGCCGGGCCGCTTCAGGGCGATCCAGATCAAAAGTCCCCAAAAGTGGCCCCACCACCGCGCGGGCTCCGAATCGCGCAAAGGCACGCAATCCGGCGCGGTGACCTGCATCGGCAAATGGCGCTTCATAAGCGTTGCCCCGGGGCGCTGGGGCTTCGAAGGTGGCGCGCGCAGACATGGCCATGTCCGGCGCACCGGTTTGCGCCAGCAGCACGGCATTGCGCAGGTCCAGCCGAGTAACCCACTCCTGCAGCACCTGCGCGTGCCAATCCGGGCGGTGCACGGCCTCTTTCTTGGGCTTGTCGCTTTTACCAAAACCAATCAGGTCGGGCGCCACCACCCTGTGCCCGGCAGCCAGCAGGGTGGGCACTGCGTGCCGAAACAGGTAGCTCCAGGCCGGGCTCGCGTGCAACAGTAGCCAGGTGCGCGGTGCCTGCGCAGGTCCTTCGTCGAGGTAGTGCATGCGCAGCCCCGCCAGGCTGGGCAGGTCGCTGAGGTAATGCGGCGCCCAGGGGTAATCGGGCAGATGGGCAAAGGCCGCGTCGGGCGTGCGCAAGGCATCGTCGCGCAACGGATGCTGCGCCAGCGCCTCGGCGCGCTGCTGGGCGCGCCGGCGGCGGAAGAACACGCTCAGCAGCGCGCCGCACTCGTGCGCCAGCACCCCGCCCTGCACCTGCGTTTGGTGGTTGATGGCGGCATGCCCGAAGAGGTTGAGCACCGACCCCGCAGCGCCGGTCTTGGGGTCTGTGGCCCCAAACACCACGCGCGGCACGCGCGCATGCAGCATGGCGCCGCTGCACATGGCGCAGGGCTCCAGCGTGACGTAGAGCGTGCAGCCATCAAGCCGGTAATTGCCCAGCAGCTGTGCCGCGGCCCGCAGCGCCACGATTTCGGCATGCGCGGTGGGGTCATGCCCCTGCACCGGGGCGTTGCAGCCGGTGGCAATCACCTGGCCATCCTTCACCACGACAGCCCCTACCGGCACCTCGCCCGCCAGTGCCGCGGCCTGCGCCTGGGCCAGTGCCTGGCGCATCCAGTGCTCGTCTTGCTGCAACTGCATTGCTATATAAATAATAGCATATAGCGCTTTATTTATAAGCTCTACAGGCCATTCTCATTCAAATATTACTTGGAATCGTCGGGCATGGGCCGGGCCTGCTGCATGAGCCCTTCCACCTGCTGCTTGACCTGTTGCTGCACCTGCTGGCTTTGTGCGCGCACCGTGCCTGCTGGCGCCGGGGCGGCTGCACTGTCGGGCGCCACCGGCAGCTGCAGCGCAGGCACCGGCGTGCGCGTGGCCGCCAGCTGCTTCTTGGCCAGCACCCCCACAATGGCCAGCGCCACCACCAAGCCCACCAATCCAAAAACAGCACGCATCTCAGACCTCCGGGTTGTGCGCGGACCCGGGCACCATGCCCAGCCGCTCCATCCATTGCGCCAGCGCCCGGGCATCGGCATTGCCTTGCCGATACTGCGCGTACAGGGATGCATGGGATTCATGCCGGTGCTGGTTGAGCTTGAGCTTGCACTGCAGCTCCAGCACTTCGAGCTCGAATGCCACGATGCCCGCCAGCATCTTGCGGGCGAAGTCCTCGCCCAGCGCGCGCCACTGCGCGGCATAGGACGGTTCGTGGTCGCCGATCAGCTGCTTGAGCAGCGCATCCTTGGCGGCGGGCTCCTCGACCAGGGTAGCCTGCACACGGCAGTGCACGGCCAGGTAGTTCCATGTGGGCACCCGGGCCAGATCCGGGTACACCGAGGGCGAAAGATAGGCCTGCGGCCCCATGAAGGTGACCAGGGCCTGGGGCCGTGCCTGCAGGTAGCGCCAGTGCGGGTTGGGCCGGGCGCAATGGCCCAGCAGCACCAGAGCATCACCGCGCTGCTGCACATGCAGCGGCAAATGGGCGACGAAGGGAAACCCTTCGTCGTCATTGGAAATCAGGCTGGCCAGCGGGTGCGCGCGCATCAGTGCGCGGGCATGGGCCGGGTCTTGCGAATGGAACTGGGGTGGCAGGTACATGGGGCCTCACTGTAGTGGCAAAACCCCCGGAAAGCACCGGGGAGCCCCGGCGCGCCCCGTGCACGTCAACCGCGCGTCAGTTCAGCGGCACGCGGCTGCCATCCTTGTAGGTGTAGAGCGTGACGGCAGGCGCGGCCAGTTCACCCTTGGCAATGAAGCTGATGTTGGCCGTCACGCCCTTGTACTGGGTCTTGCTCAGGAAGGGGCCGTACACCACGGGGTCCACCGAGTTGGCGCGCTTCATGGCATCCACCAGCACCATGGCGGCGTCGTAGGCGTAGGGGCTGTAGATCTGGAACTGGCCGGGGAACTTGGCGTCGTAGCGTTTCTTCCAGTCGCTGCCGCCCTGCATCTTGTCCACCGATGCGCCACCGGTGGCGCAGGTCACGTTCTTGACGGAAGGCGACTTGCCGGCCAGCTCGGGCAGCTTGGGCGTGCACAGGGCGTCACCACCAAAATACTTCACATCGCCCAGGCCCAGTTGCTCCATCTGGCGCAGCATGGGGCCCGCTTGCGCATCCAGTCCACCATAGAAGATGCCATCGGGCTTCTTGTTCTTGATGGCCGTGAGAATGGCCATGAAGTCGGTGGCCTTGTCGTTGGTGAACTCCTCGCCCACCACCTTCAGGCCTTTTTGCAGGGCCGTGGCTTTGAACACCGAGGCCACGCCCTGGCCATAGGCCGTGCGGTCGTCGATGATGGCCACGGTCTTGAGCTTGAGGCTGTCTGCCGCAAACAGGGCCAACGCGGCGCCCAGGGCGTTGTCGTTGGCGATGAGGCGGAAGGACGTCTTGTAGCCGGGTTTGGTCAGGTCGGGGTTGGAGGCCGATGCCGTGATGTGCGGCAGGTCGCATTTGTTGTAGACCGACGAGGCGGGAATGGACGTGCCCGACTGCAGATGGCCCACCACGCCGGCCACCTTCTGGTCGCACAGCTTTTGCGCCACGGCGGTGGCCTGGCGCGGATCGCCGGCGTCGTCCTCGGCGGCGATCACGAACTTGATCTTCTTGCCACCAATGACCAGGTTCTGCGTGTTCAGGTCGTCCACGGCCATGCGCACACCGTTTTCAGTGTCCTTGCCGATGTGGGCAATGCCGCCGGAAATCGGGCCGGCATGGCCGATCTTGACGGTTTGCTCCTCTTGGGCCAGCGTGGCGCCGCAGGCGACAGTCAGGGCGGCGGCAGCGGTCCATTGCAGGGAAAAACGCAGGCGGGAAGCAGTCAGCATGGCTCAATCTCCATCAATATAAGAAAGTACGCAACCTTCAAGGGTGCGAAAAACCCCGCATCCTACGCCCGCGCCCGGCCACAGTCAGTCCATTAGCAATAGAGCATGAATTTTTTATGCTTATTACTTTCACTAATAAACAAGGTAGGACTTCCTCCATGCGGGCAGCACCCACGGATGCGCGGAAACACCACGCCCGGCAGCCGGCACTGGGATAATCGCCCCATGTCTTTGCTGCCCCACCAGATCGAGTTGCTCTCCCCTGCCCGCGATGCCGCCATCGGCATCGAGGCCGTCAACCACGGCGCCGATGCCGTGTACATCGGCGGCCCTGCCTTTGGCGCCCGGGCCGGTGCGGGCAACGACATCCGCGATCTGGAGCGCCTGATCGCACACGCCCACCGCTTCAACAGCCGCATCTTCATCACGCTCAACACCATCCTGCGCGACGACGAGCTCGAAGCCGCCCGCCAGATGGCCTGGCAGGTATACAACGCCGGGGCCGATGCGCTCATCATCCAGGACATGGGCCTGCTGGAAATCGACCTGCCGCCCATCCAGCTGCACGCCAGCACCCAGACCGACATCCGCACGCCCGAGAAGGCGCGTTTCCTGCAGGACGCGGGCCTGTCGCAACTGGTGCTGGCACGCGAGCTGACCGTGCAGCAGATCGCCGCGGTGCACCAGGCCCTGGGCCCGGTGGATGCGCCGGGCCGCGCCAACATCGAGTTCTTCATCCACGGCGCGCTGTGCGTGGCCTACAGCGGCCAGTGCAACATCAGCCATGCGCAAACCGGCCGCAGTGCCAACCGGGGCGACTGCAGCCAGGCCTGCCGCCTGCCCTACCAGGTGACCGACGCCCAGGGCCGCTTCATCGCGCACGACAAGCACGTGCTGAGCATGAAGGACAACAACCAGAGCGACAACCTGCGCGCGCTGATCGACGCGGGCGTGCGCAGCTTCAAGATCGAAGGGCGCTACAAGGACATGGGCTATGTGAAGAACATCACAGCCCACTACCGCACGCTCATCGACGAGATCCTGGAGGAGCGCGAGGCCTCGGGCCATCCGCTGGCGCGCTCGTCCAGCGGACGCACCCGCTTCACCTTCACGCCCGACCCGCTGCAGAACTTCAACCGCGAGTTCACCGACTACTTCGTGACCGGCCGCAAGGACGACATCGGCGCCTTCGACAGCCCCAAGAACCCCGGCCAGGCGATTGGCTGGGTGACCAAGCTCGGCCCCGACTTTGTCGAGCTGGAGGTGAGCGACCCCGCCACCGTGCTGCACAACGGCGACGGCCTGTGCTACTACGACCTGCACAAGGAACTGATCGGCATGGCCATCAACCGGGCCGAGCCGGTGTCGGCCCGCAGCGTCGGCCAGTGGCGCGTGTACCCCAAGGACCCGATGGAGGGCTTCAAGGATCTGCGCAAGGGCACCGAAGTCAACCGCAACCGCGACATGGACTGGGTGCGCACGCTGGAGAAAAAGTCCAGCGACCGGCGCATCGGCCTGTGGGTGCAACTGGCCGAAGCACCCGATGGCTTGGCCCTCACGCTGACCGACGAAGACGGCTACACCGGCAGCGCGCGCGTGGCACACGCACACCAGAGCGCCACCGATACCGCCAAGGCCGAGGCATCGCTGCGCGAGCAGATCGGTCGGTTTGGCGCCAGCATTTTTGCGGTGAACGACATTGCGCTGCAGCTCTCGCAGCCCTGGTTCGTACCCGCCTCGGCGCTCAACTCCTTGCGCCGCGAAGCACTGGAACAGCTGGAAGCAGCGCGCGCCAAGGGTTTTGTGCGCCTGCCGCGCGCCACACCGGTCGAGCCGCCAGCGCCCTACCCCGACGACACGCTGAGCTTTCTGGGTAACGTGTTCAACCACAAGGCGCACGACTTCTATGTACG
The DNA here is from genome assembly GCF_058797075.1 of Acidovorax sp. GW823-FHT02H02. Classification (NCBI taxonomy): domain Bacteria; kingdom Pseudomonadati; phylum Pseudomonadota; class Betaproteobacteria; order Burkholderiales; family Comamonadaceae; genus Acidovorax; species Acidovorax sp. GW823-FHT02H02. The sequence continues at coordinate 78,894 of NZ_JBXAJH010000018.1, forward strand.
CCATGGCGTGAGGGTGATCGACGCGGCCTACGAGGCACATGAAGAAGAAGGCGAAGTCAGCCTCATGATCACCAAGCACTGCGTGCGCTTCTCGATGAGCCTGTGCCCCAAGCAGGCCAAGGGCGTCACGGGCGTGCAGGGCACCATCAAGGCCGAACCCTTGATATTGATCAATGGCAAGGAGAAACTGACCTTGCGCTTTGACTGCAAGCCCTGTGAAATGCATGTGGTAGGCCGCATGAAACGCCATGTGCTGCAGCAGACGAGCGAGTCTCCCGTCAAGTTTTACACCACCCGCCCCCAGCGCACCGCCTGACATTGCGGAAGGCTGGACACAAGGATGCACAGCCCCGTGACCCAGCGATTTCCAATCACGGCAGCCACCCCCATCGCCCCTGGCCAGGGCGTGGCCTCATGAGTGCGCCCGTCTGGGCCTGGCTGCAATTCATTGCCTGTGCGGCACTCATCGGAACTGCGGGTTTCCAGCTCTCTCGCTACGGCGACGCCATTGCGCAGCACACGGGACTGTCCGGGAGCTGGATCGGGCTGACGCTGGTGGCCAGCGTCACCTCATTGCCCGAACTGGCCACAGGCATCACCAGCGTGACCCTGGCCCAGGCGCCCAACCTGGCGGTGGGCAATGCGCTGGGCAGTTGCGTGCTGAACCTCGCTTTTCTGGTGCTGATCGACCTCATCTACCGCCGCGAGGCGGTCTGGAGCCGGGCGAGCAAAGGCCATGTGCTGGCTGCCGCCTTTGGCGTGGTGTTACTGGGATTTTTGCTGACAGGCCTGCTCATTGGTCAACTCCGTCCCCCATCCGTTTCCTCGGGCACCACCCAGGTATCGGTATGGAGCGTTGGGCTGATGACACCCATCATGCTGATGCTGTACCTGATCGCCATGCGAACCCTGTTTGCCTACGAGCGCTCGCACCCCGACACATCCGCCGCAGCAGATGCCCCTCCCTCACTGCCGCTGCGCCACACCCTGGTGCGCTTCACCCTGGCCGCATCGGTGGTGGTGGGCGCCGGCCTGTGGCTGCCCTTCGCCGCCGTGGAGCTGGCCAACACCATGGGCTGGAATCGCAGTTTCGTGGGCAGCCTGTTCGTGGCCATGGCCACCACGCTGCCGGAACTGGCGGTCACGCTGTCGGCACTGCGGTTGGGCGCTCTGGACATGGCCATTGGGAACCTGCTGGGCAGCAACCTGTTCAACGTGACCATTGTTGCCGTGGATGACTTTTTCTACCGCCCTGGCGTGCTGCTGTCAGATGTCTCGCTGGTCCATGCAGTTACCGCCAGTTCAGCCATTGTGATGACCGGGCTTGCACTGGTGGGGCTGTTCTTTCGCCCGCGTGGCCGGGTGTTGCGCGCCGTGGGCGCTGTCAGCCTCGGCTTGGCGGCCGTCTATCTTCTCAACACCTACGTGGTCTTCCTTCATGGCGCCTGAAACCACGCTCCCGTCCGGCATTCCGCCGCCAGCCAATGCCCACCTGCGTGATGCCCAGGAGCTCGCCCAGGTGTACCGCGTCAATCCCCATACCGGCCTGCACGATGACGAGGCCACGCAGCGCGCCATGCAGCACGGTGCCAACGAATTGCAGAACCACGCGCAGCGCAGCCCGCTGGCGCTGCTGGCCGACCAGTTCAAGGACTTCATGGTGCTGGTGCTGCTGGCCGCGGCAGCGGTCTCCGGCGTGATCGGGGACCTGACCGACACGCTGGTCATCCTGGTCATCGTGGTGCTCAACGCCATCATCGGCTTCGTGCAGGCCTGGCGCGCCGACCAGGCCATGGCGGCACTGCGCCAGCTGGCCGCGGCGCACGCCACCGTGCTGCGCGGCGGCGAAATCCAGGTGGTGCCCGCCACGGTGCTGGTACCCGGCGACATCGTGCTGCTGGAAGCGGGCAACCAGATACCGGCCGACCTGCGCCTGATCGAGATCGCGCAGCTGCAGGTGGACGAATCGGCCCTCACCGGCGAATCGGTCACCGTGGCCAAGCAGACCGAGGCATTGGCCGCGCAGGACGCAGGCGCCCTGGGCGACCGCACCAACATGGCCTTCAAGGGCACCACCGCCACCCACGGCCGGGCGCGCGGGCTGGTGGTGGCCACCGGCATGCACACCGAGCTGGGCAAGGTCGCCACGCTGCTCGACACCGACGATCGCAGCACCCCGCTGCAGCTGCGCCTGGCCGCATTTGGAAAGCGGCTGGCCATTGGCGTGCTGGGCATCTGCCTCGTGATCTTCGTGGTGGGGGTGCTGCGCGGCGAGGCCCCGCTGCTCATGGCCCTCACCGCGATCAGCCTGGCCGTGGCCGCCATCCCCGAGGCCATGCCTGCCGTGGTCACGGTGCTGCTGGCGCTGGGCGCGCGCCGCATGGTGGCCGTCAATGCACTGGTGCGGCGCCTGCCCTCGGTCGAGACCCTGGGATCGGTCACCACCATCTGCTCGGACAAGACCGGCACGCTCACGCAAAACCGCATGCACGCCGAACTGCTGGTGGCCCACGGCACGCGCTGGGTGCCCGGCGACCCCCTGCCCGGCCCGGCCCACGCCGAGGCCCTGCGCGCTGCCGCCCTGTGCAACGACGCCACGCGCCAGGCCACGGGCGACGACCACCTCACCGACGCCCACTGGCAAGGCGACCCCACCGAGACCGCGCTGGTGCTGGCCGCGCACGCGGGCGGGCTGGACAAGGCCCGGATCGACACCGCCTGGCCGCGCGTGCAGGAGCAGCCCTTCGACTCCGACCGCAAGCGCATGACGACGTTTCATCGGGACGCCCAGGGGTTCGTGGCCTACACCAAAGGCGCCCCCGAATCCGTGCTGCCTCGCTGCGCCACCCACTGGACGCCCGACGGCACTGCCGCGCTGCACAGCGACACGGTGCTGGCCACCGCCAGCCAGCTGGCCGCCCAGGGCCTGCGCGTGCTGGCCCTGGCACGCCGCCACCATGCGCGCCTGCCGGACACCAACGACATCGACGCCGTGGAAAGCCAGCTGGAGCTGCTGGGCCTGATCGCCCTCATCGACCCACCACGCCCCGAGGCGCAGGCCGCCGTGCGCGACTGCATCAGCGCAGGCATCACGCCCGTCATGATCACGGGCGACCACCCCGCCACCGCGCGCGCCATTGCGCACCGGCTGGGCATCGTGCCAAGCGCCGACGCGCCCGTGCTCACCGGTGCCGACCTGGCCCAGCTGGACGACGCGGCCCTGCGCGCCAGGGTCGAGCAGGTGCATGTGTATGCCCGCGTGGACCCGGCGCAGAAGATCCGCATTGTCGAGGCGCTGCAGGCCCAGGGCCATTTCGTGGCCATGACGGGCGACGGCGTGAACGATGCCCCGGCGCTCAAGCGCGCCGACATCGGCGTGTCCATGGGCAAGGGCGGCACCGACGTGGCGCGCGAGGCCAGCAGCCTGGTGCTGCTGGACGACAACTTCGCCACCATCGTGGCGGCGGTGAAGGAAGGCCGGCGCATCTACGACAACATCCGCAAGTTCGTGCGCTACGCCATGACCGGCAACTCGGGCGAGATCTGGACCATCTTTCTCGCGCCCCTGCTGCTGCTGCCCATTCCACTGCTGCCCATCCACATCCTGTGGGTCAACCTGGTGACCGACGGCCTGCCCGGCCTGGCCCTGGCGGCCGAGCCCGCCGAGCGCGGCATCATGCAGCGCCCGCCCCGCCCGCCGAATGAGAGCCTGTTCGCCCAGGGCATGTGGCAGCACATCCTGGGCATGGGCCTGCTGATCGCCGGCCTGTGCCTGGCCGTGCAGGCCTGGGCCCTGCACACCGGCCATGCGCACTGGCAGACCATGGTGTTCACCGTGCTCACCCTCGCGCAGATGGCCCATGTGATGGCCATCCGTTCCGAAAGCGAACCCCTGTGGCGCCTGGGCCTGGCCAGCAACCGGCCCCTGCTCTACGCCGTGCTGCTCACGTTCCTGCTGCAGATGGCCACCATCTACGTGCCGTTTCTCAACCCCATCTTCAAGACCGAGCCCCTGAGCCTGGGCGAACTGGGCATTTGCCTGGCAGCGGCCCTGGTGGTGTATGGCGTGGTCGAGCTGGAAAAGGCCTGGCGGCGCCAGCGCAAGGCCGGCGGCAGCGCCATGGACGACCCCACCCCGTAGCCCCATAGTCCCATAAGCACATCGCGCACGATTCGATGGGCCCCGGCAGCGGCCAGTGCAAGAATGCGCGCTGGCGCCGCGACTTTGCGGGTCATCGACAACACTCAACGACAGAGAGACCGCCCCATGCACATCGAAACCCTGGCCGTCCACGCCGGCTACCAGCCCGACTCCACCACCAAGTCTGCCGCCGTGCCGCTGTACCAGACCGTGGCCTATGCATTCGACAGCGCCCAGCATGGCGCCGACCTGTTCGACCTGAAGGTGCCGGGCAACATCTATACACGCATCATGAACCCCACCACCGACGTGCTGGAGCAGCGCGTGGCAGCCCTCGAAGGCGGCGTGGCGGCGCTGGCCTTGGCCTCGGGCATGGCGGCCATCACGGCGGCCATCCAGACCATTGCCGAGGCCGGCGACAACATCGTCTCGGCCAGCACGCTGTATGGCGGCACCTACAACCTGTTTGCCCACACCTTTCCGCAGCAAGGCATCGAGGTGCGCTTCGCCGACCCGCGCGACCCGGCCAGTTTTGCCCAGCTGATCGACGCACGCACCAAGGCGGTGTTCTGTGAATCCATCGGCAACCCGCTGGGCAACGTGACCGACATCGCCGCACTCGCCAAGGTGGCGCACGACCATGGCGTGCCGCTGATCGTGGACAACACCGTGCCCAGCCCCTACCTGTGCCGCCCCATCGAGCACGGCGCCGACATCGTGGTGCACGCCCTCACCAAGTACATGAACGGCCACGGCAACAGCATCGGCGGCATCATCGTGGACAGCGGCAAGTTCCCCTGGGCCCAGCACAAGGCCCGCTTCAAGCGCCTGAACGAGCCCGACGTGAGCTACCACGGTGTGGTCTACACCGAGGCGCTGGGCGCCGCCGCCTTCATCGGCCGCGCGCGCGTGGTGCCGCTGCGCAACATGGGCGCGGCGCTCTCGCCGTTCAATGCCTGGCTCACGCTGCAGGGCATAGAAACCCTGCCGCTGCGCATGGACCGCATCTGCGACAACACGCTGGCGCTGGCGAAGTTTCTGCAAAGCCACCTCAAGGTGGAATGGGTGCGCTACGCCGGCCTTCCCGACCACGCCGACCACGCCGTGGCGCAGCGCCAGATGGGCGGGCGCGCCTCGGGCATCCTGAGCTTTGGCCTGAAGGCGGGTGACGCCGACCCGCGCGCTGCTGGCGCCCGCTTCCTCGATGCACTGGGCCTGTTCACACGCCTGGTGAACATCCGCGATGCCAAGTCGCTGGCCACGCACCCGGCCTCCACCACGCACCGCCAGCTCAACCCCGCAGAGCTGGCCAAGGCGGGCGTGAGCGAGAACATGGTGCGCCTGTCGGTGGGCATCGAACACATCGACGACCTGCAGGCCGATCTGGCACAGGCGCTCGACAAAGTCTGAGGCAGCACCTACCGCGCGGGTCGCACTGCGCGGTGGGTGAATAATTGCGCCATTTCAGGCTCTGGCGCTTATGCAACAAGCGCCATTAGCCATATTTTCAATAGCAAACCTCAGAGGGCTTTCTTGACCAGCGCCCCCTTGAACAGATAAGGCAAGCGGGGCCCGCGCGCTTCGGCGACTCCGCCCTTGTCTTCCACGCTGATGGCCAGTTCCTGCACCCCCGCCAGCGCGGCGGTGGCAGTAGTCAGTTGCAGTGTCTGGTAGGCGCTGGTGACCACGCCCAGCGAACGCGGGGGCTTGTCGCCCTCCAGGGCCCACAGCTGCATGCTGTCGTCCCGACCCTCGCGCACTTCGTTCAGGCGCTGCAGCTGCAGCACGCTGCCCTGCACATCGGCAGTGACCAGCAAGGCCGGCTGCTGTTGGCCGTCGAGCAGCACCGACAGGTACTGCACCTGGGCCACCACGCTCACCTTGGCCTGCAGGTGCGCAATCTGGGCCTTGAGCTGTTCGAGCATGCTCGCGCTGGCCGCCCAGGCGATCAGCAGAACCACCATCAGGGAAATGGCCAGCGCCCGCCACCACGCGCTGACGCCACGGCGGGTGGGAGTGGAGGAAGCCAGCGCAGTGGATGGGGAATCGGGCATGTAGCAATCCGTGAAGGCAACAAAGGATCGGGAGTATGCCCGCGTCCACCGCTCCGCCCGACAGATGCCTACGGCGTTCGCAGTACGTCGCAGTTTCCGTGTGATGATCCAGCCAGCAACGTTACCGGAATCACCATGGCATCCCCCACCGACAACATCAGCATGGCACTGTTTTGCGACTTCGAAAATGTCGCACTGGGAGTGCGCGATGCCAAATACGACAAGTTCGACATCAAGCCGGTGCTCGAACGCCTGCTGCTCAAGGGCTCCATCGTGGTCAAGAAAGCCTATTGCGACTGGGACCGCTACAAGGGCTTCAAGGCCACGATGCACGAGGCCAATTTCGAGCTGATCGAAATCCCCCATGTCCGCCAGTCGGGCAAAAACTCGGCCGACATCCGCCTCGTGGTGGACGCTCTGGACCTGTGCTACACCAAGTCGCACGTCAACACCTTCGTCATCATCAGCGGCGATTCGGACTTTTCTCCGTTGGTCTCCAAGCTGCGCGAAAACGCCAAGCAGGTCATCGGTGTGGGCGTCAAGCAGTCCACCTCGGACCTGCTGATCGCCAACTGCGACGAGTTCATTTTTTACGACGACCTGGTGCGCGAGAGCCAGCGCGCGCAGGCGCGGCGCCAGCCGTCCGATGCGGCGCCCGTGGCCCGGCGCTCGCCCGAGGAGGAGCGCAACCGCAAGGAAGCGCAGGAGGCGCGCCGCACCCAGGGCATCGAGCTGGCCGTGGAGACGTTTGACGCCCTGCTCTCCGTGCGGGGCGACAGCGGCAAGATCTGGGCGTCCGTGCTCAAGGAAGCCATCAAGCGCCGCAAACCTGATTTCAGCGAAAGCTATTACGGCTTCCGGGCCTTTGGCAACCTGCTGGAAGAAGCCCAGCAGCGCGGTCTGCTGGAGTTTGGCCGCGACGAAAAATCCGGCGCCTACGTGTTTCGCAGCACGGGCAACACCAGCGCCGCCCCGGCGCGGCCCGACGCGACGGCAGAGCGGCCCGTGATGACCAGCTATTTCCGGCAGCAAGCACCTGCCGCAGCGCCGCCCGCCGAAGTGGCGGAGCCCGCGCCGCCAGCGGCCCCTGCGCGCGGCCGTGGCCGCGCCCGCAAAGCGGCAGCGCCCACCACCGAAGCGGCCACGGAACCCACCGCACCCGCGGCTACCGAAGCACAGGCGGTGCCGCAAGCGCCTTCCAGCGCATTGCCGCAGGCCGCAGCGGAAAAGAAACCCCAGAAATCTGAAAAGGCCCCTGCCCGGCCCCGCCGAACGCGCAAGCCCCCCGAAGGCAGCACCGCCCCGTAATCCAGACCGGCACCGCGGCTTGCGGCAGTTGCTCCCCTGCAGGCACCTCAGCCTATGTCCTTTGCCAGCCGCACCCCCGCAAACTGCCAGCGCGCCGTGGCCGGGAAAAAATTGCGGTAACTGGCGCGCGCGTGGCCTGGCGGTGTGGCACACGAGCTGCCGCGCAGCACATACTGGTTCACCATGAACTTGCCGTTGTATTCGCCCACGGCGCCTTCTGCCGCGCGAAAACCGGGGTATGGCGCGTAACTCGACTGCGTCCATTGCCACGCCGCGCCCACCAGCTGCTCCAGGCCCCTGCCCTGCGCAGCGCGGGGGTGCAGCAGGTTGCCTGGGGCCTCGCTGGCCGCCATGCCGGCAAGCACCGGCGCTGCGGCGTGCTCCCATTCGGCCTCGGTGGGCAGGCGGGCACCCGCCCAGCGCGCATAGGCGTCGGCCTCGAAGTACGACAGGTGCACCACAGGCTGCGCTCCCTGCAACGGCCGCAGCCCGGCCAGGGTGAACTCGTGCCAGGTGGAGCCGTCGCGCTGCCAGTACATGGGCTGCTCCAGCCCCTGGGCTGCGCGCCAGTCCCAGCCTTCGGCCAGCCAGTGGGCGGGTTGGCCATAGCCGCCATCGTCCACAAACGCAGCAAACTCGACATTGGTGACCAGGCGCGATGCCAGCGCGTACGGCTGCAGATACACCGGGTGGCGCGGGCTCTCGTTGTCAAACGCAAAGCCGCCGCCCGCATGGCCGATCTCGGCCAGCCCGCCGGCCCACGCATGCCAGACCAGCGGCGGTGCGGCTGCGCATTCAACGGCCACGGGCTGCGCCGGGCGGTAGGCCGGGTGCATCGGGTTGCACGACAGCAGGTGCTTGATGTCGGTCACCAGCAGCTCCTGGTGCTGCTGCTCGTGCTGCAGGCCCAGCTCCACCAGCGCGCACAGGGCTGCGTCGTGCACCAGCGTGGGCAACAGGCGCTGCATGCGCGCATCCACATCGGCCCGGTACGCCAGCACCTCGGCCAGCGGGGGGCGCGTGAGCAGGCCGCGCTGGGGCCGCGGGTGCCGGGCGCCCACACCGTTGTAGTACGAGTTGAACAAGACCCGGAATGCGGCTTCAAACGGCGCAAAGCCGCTCTCGTGCGCCTCCAGCACAAAGGTCTCGAAAAACCAGGTGGTGTGGGCCAGATGCCATTTGGCCGGGCTGGCGTCGGGCATGGACTGGGCGGCGCAGTCTTCGGGCGACAGGGGTTCGGCCAGGCCCAGCGTGTGGCGGCGAACGTCAAGGTAGCGGGAAATCAAGGGATGCATGGCCAGACAGCGCTCCAGCAGAGGGTTCAGGGGCGGGCATGCACCACGGCAAACCAGCCCTGTTCATCGGTCCATGCCTGCGCACGCGAAAAACCCGCCTGGGCCAGCAGGGTGGTGAACACCGCAAGGGGGTATTTGTAGCTGTTTTCGGTATGGATGCGCTCGCCGGCCGCAAAGCAGCGCTCGCCGCCCGGCCAGCGCACGCGAATCGGCGCGAGGGCCTCCAGGTGCATCTCGATGCGCGACGCCTCGCGGTTGAAGAAGGCACGGTGGGCCCACTGCTCTTCCACAAAGTCACTGCCGATCAGGCGGTTCAGGTGCGTGAGCACGTTGCGGTTGAAGGCGGCCGTGACCCCTGCGGCGTCGTCATAGGCGGCTTCGAGCACCGCCACCTCCTTGGGCAGATCAATGCCGATGAGTAAGCCGCCGTCGCTGTCCACCAGCGCGCGCATGTGGCGCAACAGATCGAGCGCATGGGGCGGGTCGAAGTTGCCAATGGAAGAACCCGGATAGAACACCAGGCGCCCCGCTCGGGGAATGTCGGTGGGTAACACAAGGCCCTGGGTCATGTCGCCGCCCACCGCCCGCGCGTCCAGGCCCGGGATGTCCGCACGCAGGCGCTGCACGGCCGTTTGCAGGAAATCCACCGAAATGTCCACCCCCACAAAGCAGATGGGGCGCACCCGGCGGCACAGCACGCGGGCCTTCTCGCAGCTGCCGGCGCCCGGCTCGATCACCGTGCGCACAGGGCCCAGCTGCTGGGCCATGTCGGCGGCATGCGCCTGCATCAGGGCGTTTTCGGTGCGTGTGGGATAGTACTCAGGCAGGCGGGTGATGGCCTCGAACAGCAGCGAGCCGCGCTGGTCGTAGAAATATTTGGGGGAGATGCGCGCGGGGTGCTGGTTCAGGCCTTCGGTGATAGCGCTAGGGTGGGTGGGGTGCATGGCGGTGGGCGTCGGGCATCGGGGTGTGAACGATGCCACAGGCTACCCCCACTGCGTTCATCGTGGGTGACAGCCTGCAACGACAGGCCACGCAGGATTGCACCCACACGCAAGCGTACCGGCCAGCCTTTGCATTGCAAGGCCTGATGCCATTTCACGATTTTTTGGTTGTAGCGCAATCCCACAAATCGCCAACAGCTATTGTTTATATAGCATTCGGCGATCAGAACCCACAGCCACCCGGCTCCTGCATCGGTGATGACCGGGAAAAATCGCCCCCTCAAGAAAAAGGCCGGCGCAGGCGCCAGCCCTTTTCACCTTGGAGTCATGTGATGCCAGGCGCCGCGCAGGCAGCGCCTTCGCATCAGAAGCGCCAGCCGAGACCCACGCCCACCAGCACGGGATCGACCTTGAAGGTACCTGCCTTGACGCCGCCCGCAAACACATCGGTCTTGATGTAGACCTTCTTCACGTCGAAGTTCAGCGACAGGTTCTTGTTGAGTGGAATGTCCACGCCCACTTGCAGGGCACCGCCCCAGCTGTTGCGGTCGATGCCCACGCCGGCGGGCAGGTTCAGGCTGGAAAAGCGCGTGTAGTTGACACCAGCGCCCACATAGGGCTTGAAGCCGGGGGCATCAAAGTGGTACTGCAGCAGCAGCGAAGGTGGCAGGTGCTTGAGGGTGCCAATGTTGGTGCCGTTGGAACGCACGTCGTGCTTTTGAGGCACCGTGAGGACCAGCTCGGCAGCCACGTTCTTGTTGAAGAAGTACGTGATGTCGAATTCAGGAATCGTCTTGTTGTTGATCGACAGGCCCAGCCCCGTGCTGTCCTTGTTGGCACTGTCCAGATGAACGGCGCGCACGCGCACCAGCCAGGGGCTTTCGACCTGTTGCGCAAAGGCAGCGCCAGAGGTCAATGCACACAGAACGGCGACAGCCAGCAGATTTTTTTTCATACAGAACTCGATGCGGTTGAACGGGGACGACCCCCGTACCGCAATTGAGCCTGTTAGCAAAATGGTCAACCTTGCCTCAGGTCAAAATCCTGGTAGTTACCCTGAGCGTGGTGCGGCACATGCACCCCGGCATCAAGGGGCTGTAGCACCCTTGCGCAGCCGGTTCACCAGCGTCACGCCCACCACCACCAGGCCGCCCGCCACGATGCCGATCACGGCATTGAGCAGGTTGGGAACCAGCACCGCCCACAGGCCGCCCACAGGCCAAAGCGCCACCGCCACACCCACGCCCTCCACGGCGTGTTGCAGTGCTGGGATCCCGTGCACCAGAATGCCGCCGCCGACCAGAAACATGGCCGCCGTGCCCGCTACCGAGAGCGCCTTCATCAACCAGGGCGCGGCACGCACAATGCCCGCGCCCAGCGCACGGGCCGTGGCACCCGGCTTGTTGTGGAGCCACAGCCCCAGGTCGTCGAGCTTGACGATGCCCGCCACGAAGCCATAAACACCTATCGTCATGACCACCGCAATGCCAGCCAGCACCGCCACCTGTTGCACAAACGGCGCACTGGCCACCGTGCCCAGGGTGATGGCGATGATTTCGGCCGACAGGATGAAATCGGTGCGCACCGCGCCCTTGATCTTGTCCTTCTCGAACGCAACCAGGTCCACGGCCGGGTTGGCATTGGCCTGGGCATGGCTTTCGCGCACGGCCTCGTCGTGCTGGGTGCTGTGCAAAAACTTGTGCGCCAGCTTCTCAAACCCCTCAAAGCACAAAAAGGCGCCACCCACCATGAGCAGCGGTGTCACCGCCCAGGGCGCGAAGGCACTGATCAGCAGCGCCGCCGGTACCAGAATCGCCTTGTTCACCAGCGAGCCTTTGGCCACGGCCCAGACCACAGGAATTTCGCGCTCGGCGCGCACGCCGGTGACCTGCTGGGCATTGAGCGCCAGATCGTCGCCCAGCACGCCCGCCGTCTTTTGTGCCGCCACCTTGGTCATGACCGACACGTCATCGGCCATGGCGGCACTTTTCCTGGCAGCGACCTTGGTCATGAGGGCCACATCGTCGAGGACGGTGGCGATGTCGTCCAACAAGGCGAGAAGGCTGCCAGCGGCCATGGATCACTCCCAGAGTTCGAAGAGATGTTTACATACAAAAATAGCGTCTAGCGCTTATACAGCATGCGCACCAAACTGCTATTTCAATAGCAAAAAACTCTCACCCTACCCACTTGCGCGCGTTGCGCCAGATGCGCATCCAGCCGCTGTACTGCGCCTGGTCTTCGCTGGTCCAGCTCATCTGCACATTGCGGAAGACCCGCTCGGGGTGCGGCATCATGGCCGCGAAGCGGCCGTCGGCCGTGGTCACGGCGGTCAAGCCGCCCGCGCTGCCGTTGGGATTGAACGGGTACTGCTCGGTCGCGCGGCCGTGGTTGTCCACGTAGCGCATGGCGGCAATGGCCTTGTCGGCGTTGCCCCGGTACTTGAAGTTGGCATAACCCTCGCCGTGCGCCACGGCGATCGGCAGGCGGCTGCCCGCCATGCCTTGCAAGAACAGGCTGGGGGACTCCAGCACTTCCACCAGCGAGAGGCGGGCCTCGAAGCGCTCGCTCTGGTTGGTCGTAAAACGCGGCCAATCCTGCGCGCCGGGGATGATGTCGGCCAGTTCGGCAAACATCTGGCAGCCGTTGCACACGCCCAGGCCGAACGTGTCGCTGCGGCCAAAGAAGCCCTGGAACTGCGCGGCCAGCACGGGGTTGAACGTGATGGAGCGCGCCCAGCCAATGCCCGCGCCCAGCGTGTCGCCATAGCTGAAGCCGCCGCAGGCGACCACGCCCTTGAAGTCTTCGAGCTTGACGCGGCCGGTCTGCAGGTCGGTCATGTGCACGTCGAATGCCTCGAAGCCCGCCTCGGTGAAGGCATAGGCCATTTCCACATGCGAGTTCACGCCCTGCTCGCGCAGGATGGCGACCTTGGGGCGGGCCAGATTCAGGTACGGCGCGGCCACGTTGTCGGCGGCATCGAACGTGAGGTGCACATGCAGGCCGGGGTCGGCGGGATCGCCCGCTGCGGCGTGCTCGGCATCGGCGTTGGCGGGGTTGTCGCGCTGCTGGCAGATCTTCCAGCTCACGGCATCCCACACCTGGTGCAGGTCGGCCAGCGGGGCGCTGAACACGGCCTTGGCGTCACGCCAGACCTGCAGCTCGCCCTTGCCCGCGTCGATTTCAGACGACACGGGGCGCGTCTTGCCCACAAAGTGGCTGAACTTGGACAGGCCGTGCTCGCGCAGCACCTGCATCACGTCGTTGCGCTCTGCGGTGCGCACCTGCAGCAGCACGCCCAGTTCTTCATTGAACAGGGCCTTGAGCGTGAGTTCTTCGCGGCGCGCGCTGACTTGCTGCGCCCAGTTCTTGGCGTCTCCGGTTTCCATGCGGCTATCGCTGATGCCGTCGCCCTCGGTGACCAGCATGTCCACGTTCAGCGCCACGCCCACATGGCCGGCAAAGGCCATTTCGGCGGCCGCCGCCAGCAGGCCGCCATCGCTGCGGTCGTGGTAGGCCAGTATCTGGCCCTTGGCGCGCAGCGCGTTCACGGCGTTGACCAGGTTGACCAGGTCTTGCGGGTCGTCCACATCGGGCACCACGTCGCCGCTTTGCTCCAGCGTCTGGCCCAGGATGCTGCCGCCCATGCGGTTCTGGCCTTTGCCCAGGTCGATCAGCACCAGCGTGGTGTCGGCCTCGGTGGCATCGAGCTGGGGCGTGAGCGTGCCGCGCACGTCGGACAGCGAGGCGAAGGCGCTCACGATCAGACTGACGGGGGACGTGACCTTCTTCTTGTCCGAACCTTCGTTCCACTGGGTGCGCATGGACAGGCTGTCCTTGCCCACGGGGATGGACACGCCTAAAGCGGGGCACAGCTCCATGCCCACGGCCTTCACGGTTTCGTACAGCGCAGCGTCTTCGCCGGGCTCGCCGCAGGCGGCCATCCAGTTGGCCGACAGCTTCACACGCGGCAATTCGATGGGCGCAGCCAGCAGGTTGGTGATGGCTTCAGCCACCGCCATGCGGCCCGATGCGGGCGCGTTGATGGCGGCCAGCGGCGTGCGCTCGCCCATGCTCATGGCCTCGCCGGCAAAGCCACGGTAGTCGGCCAGCGTCACGGCGCAATCGGCCACGGGCACCTGCCAGGGGCCGACCATCTGGTCGCGGTGGCTGAGGCCGCCCACGGTGCGGTCGCCAATGGTGATGAGGAAGCGCTTGGAGGCGACCGTGGGGTGGGCCAGCACGTCGATCACGGCCTTTTGCAGCGGCACGCCGGTCAAGTCCATCGGTGCGAATTCGCGCACCACGGTCTTCACGTCGCGGTGCATCTTGGGCGGCTTGCCCAGCAGCACGTTCATGGGCATGTCCACGGGCAGCTTTTGGTCTTCTGCCGTGGCGGCAGGGTCGTGCAGCACCAGCTGGCGCTCTTCGGTGGCCGTGCCGATCACGGCAAACGGGCAGCGCTCGCGTTCGCAAAAGGCCTGGAACAGCGGCAGGGATTCGGGCGCAATCGCCAGCACATAGCGCTCTTGCGACTCGTTGCTCCAGATTTCCTTGGGCGCCATGCCCGATTCTTCGAGCTGCACGGCACGCAAATCGAAGCGTGCGCCACGGCCTGCATCGTTGGTCAACTCGGGGAACGCATTCGACAAACCACCCGCACCCACGTCGTGGATGGCGAGGATGGGGTTGGCCGCGCCCTGCGCCCAACAGTGGTTGATGACCTCTTGCGCACGGCGCTCGATCTCGGGGTTGCCACGCTGCACAGAGTCGAAGTCCAGCTCGGCCGCATTGGTGCCGGTGGCCATGGAGCTGGCGGCGCTGCCGCCCATGCCGATGCGCATGCCGGGGCCGCCCAGCTGGATGAGCAGCGAGCCGGCAGGGAATTCGATCTTCTTCGTCAGCTCGGCATCGATCACGCCCACGCCGCCCGCGATCATGATGGGCTTGTGGTAGCCGCGCTGAACGCCACCGACGTTTTGCTCGTACTCGCGGAAGTAGCCGTTCAGATTGGGGCGGCCGAATTCGTTGTTGAACGCCGCGCCACCCAGAGGGCCTTCGACCATGATCTGCAGCGGGCTGGCAATGTGCTCGGGCTTGCCCACGGTGCTGCCCCACAGCTTGGAGACGGTAAACCCGGTCAAACCGGCCTTGGGCTTGGAGCCCCGGCCGGTAGCGCCTTCGTCGCGGATCTCGCCACCCGCGCCGGTGGATGCGCCCGGGAACGGCGAGATGGCCGTGGGGTGGTTGTGCGTCTCCACCTTCATCAGCACATGCTGGCTAACGCTGCTCTTTTGATAGCTATTGGCAATTGATTCACGGGCGCTTACGGCCATCTTTGCCACAAAACGCTCCACCTGATGGCCTTCCATCACCGAGGCGTTGTCCGAATACGCGATCACCGTGTGCTGGGGCGCCAGCTGGTGCGTGTTGCGGATCATGCCGAACAGGCTCTTGTCCTGCGCCACGCCGTCGATGGTGAACTCGGCGTTGAAGATTTTGTGGCGGCAGTGTTCGCTGTTGGCCTGCGCGAACATCATCAGCTCCACATCGGTGGGGTTGCGCTTCAGGCCCGTGAAGGCGGTCACGAGGTAGTCGATTTCATCATCGGCCAGCGCCAGGCCAAAGCGGGTGTTGGCGGCTTCCAGCGCAGCGCGGCCACCGGCCAGCACGTCCACATGCTCCATGGGCACGGGTTGCAGCTCGGTGAACAGCGCGGCAGCGGCGCTGCGGTCGGCCACCACCGATTCGGTCATGCGGTCGTGCAGCAGGGCGGCCACCTGGGCCAGTTGCTCGGCACTCAGCTCGGGCGCCTTGCCCAGCAGGCTGGCCTTGAGACTGACATGGTATTCGGTGATGCGCTCGACCCGGCGAATGGCCAGGCCGCAATTGCGCGCGATGTCGGTGGCCTTGGAAGCCCAGGGCGAGAGCGTGCCCAGGCGCGGTGTGACGATGAGGACGGTACCGTCGGCAGGGCCCGCATACGGATCGCCGTAGGTCAGCAGCGCTGCCAGGCGCTCTTTTTCGGAGGGCGTGGGGGCCGCATCGGTAGCGATCAGGTGCACGAAGCGTGCCGCAATGCCGCTGATCCGGGGGTGAATGGCCTCCAGAGCGGGTTGAAGTTGCTGGGCGCGAAAGGAGCTGAGGGCGTTGCCGCCCGCCAGCGTGGTCATGTGCAAGGTCACGGTAGCGGCCTGTTCGAAATGAGAGGGGATAAGGTGCGACGGGCCTCCTGCGTCACCGGGTGCGGCCACCCCGCAGAGGCGGCCACTGCCCGGTCAGATGACGCAAGGGATGCTTTTGGCGCAGCCCGCCATTTTACCGGGAGCAGCCCACCGCCCATGCCCCTGCCCGGCAAGGCTTGAGGTGCGATGGGATAATTGCGGCATGAGTATCACCATCAAAACCGCGGAGGACATCGCCGGCATGCGCCTCGCCTGCCGCCTGGCCTCTGAAGTGCTGGACTACATCGCGCCGCACATCAAACCCGGCATCACCACCAAGGAAATCGACCGCCTGGGCGCCGAATGCATGGCCCAGCAAGGCACCATCTCGGCCACCGTGGGCTACCAGCCACCGGGCTACCCACCCTATCCCGGTGCACTGTGCACCTCGGTCAACCATGTGGTGTGCCACGGCATCCCCAATGACAAGCCCTTGAAGAAGGGCGACATCGTCAATGTGGACGTCACCGTCATCACCAAGGATGGCTGGTATGGCGACAACAGCCGCATGTACCTGATTGGCGAATGCTCGATTGCCGCCAAGCGACTGTCCGCCCTGACCTACGACGCCATGTGGCTGGGCATCCAGCAGGTGCGGCCCGGCGCGCACCTGGGCGACATCGGTCACGCCATCCAGAAATTTGCCGAAGGGCATGGCTTCTCGGTGGTGCGCGAGTTTTGCGGCCACGGCATCGGCAAGGTGTTCCACGAGGAGCCCCAGGTACTGCACTACGGCCGCCCCGGCACGCTCGAAGAACTCAGGCCCGGCATGGTGTTCACCATTGAGCCCATGATCAACGCCGGCCGGCGCGAGATCAAGGAGTTCGGCAACGATGGCTGGACCATCGTCACCAAGGACCACAGCCTGTCGGCGCAGTGGGAACACACGGTGCTGGTCACCGAGACCGGCTACGAGGTGATGACTTTGTCGGCCGGCTCGCCCCCGCTGCCCGCCTTTGTGACCGCCACGGCCACCTGAGGTGCGCCTGCCGCGAGCACGACTCTTGCTTGCCCAGGTCATGGCCCATCGCTTTCTTCCACTCCCTTGCCCATGACCGAAATCCACGCCCTGCGGGACGCCTACCGCCTCGACAAGGCAGCCCTGCTGGCCAGCATGCAGGCTACAGGCGCCTCAACCCGTGGCATCCGCGTGATGCTGCGCAAGCTCTCCACCCTGGCGGGCGGCTTGCTGCAGACCTTGTGGCAACGCGCCCAGCTTCCACCTGACCTGGCCCTGGTGGCGGTGGGCGGTTTTGGACGGGACCAGCTTTTTCCCTTTTCCGACGTCGATGTGCTGGTGCTGCTGCCCGAAGGCAGCACGCCAGAGGCAGGATGCGAACTGCGCACCCGGCTGGAAAGCTTCATTGGCAGTTGCTGGGATGCGGGCCTGGAAATCGGCTCCAGCGTGCGCACGGTGGCAGAGTGCCTGGCCGAGGCGGCGCTGGATGTGACGGTGCAGACCTCGTTGCTGGAGTCGCGCCTGGTCTGTGGCAACCCGGCCCTGTTTGCGCAGTTCCGCCAGCAATACGGCGCCCAGATGGACGCGCAGGCCTTTCTGGTGGCCAAGACGCTGGAAATGCGCCAGCGGCATACCAAATACGAAAACACGCCCTACGCGCTGGAACCCAACTGCAAGGAGTCGCCCGGAGGGCTGCGCGACCTGCAGATGATCCTGTGGGTGGCGCGCGCCGCAGGCCTGGGCAGCACCTGGAAGGAGCTGGCGGCCAGCGGCCTGGCCACGGCGTTCGAGGTACGCCAGATCGAACGCAACGAGGCCCTGCTGTGCCTGATCCGTGCCCGCCTGCACGCCGCCGCCGGCCGGCACGAGGACCGGCTGGTTTTCGACCTGCAGACGGCCGTGGCCGAATCGTTTGGCTACCGGTCGCAAGCGCCCGATGGCACGCGCCTGCCCATGCGCGCCAGTGAAACCCTGATGCGCCGCTATTACTGGGCGGCCAAGGCCGTGTCGCAGCTCAGCCAGATCCTGCTGCTCAACATCGAAGAGCGCCTGAGTCCATCGACCCACGAACCGCGGCCGATCAACGCGCGCTTTTTCGAGAAAGCCGGGCTCATCGAAGTGGCCAGCGATGACCTGTACGAGCGCGACCCGCACGCGATTCTGGAGACCTTCCTGCTCTACCAGACCACGGTGGGACTCAAGGATCTCTCGGTGCGCACGCTGCGCGCGCTGTACAACGCACGCGGCGTGATGGACGGCGCCTTTCGGCGCGACCCGGTCAACCGCACCGCCTTCATGCGCATCCTGCAGCAGCCCTCGGGCATCACGCATGCCATGCGGCTCATGAACCAGACATCGGTGCTGGGGCGCTACCTGTGGGCGTTTCGCGGCATCGTGGGGCAGATGCAGCATGACCTGTTCCACGTCTATACCGTGGACCAGCACATCCTGATGGTGCTGCGCAACATGCGCCGCTTCTTCATGGCCGAGCACGCGCATGAATACCCGTTCTGCTCGCAGCTCGCCGCAGGCTGGGACAAGCCCTGGATCCTGTACATCGCCGCGCTGTTCCATGACATCGGCAAGGGCCGCGGTGGTGACCATTCGCTGATAGGCGCCACGGAAGTGCGCCGCTTTTGCCGCCAGCATGGTGTGGCCCGGGAAGACGCCCGGCTCATCGAGTTCCTGGTGCGCGAGCACCTCACCATGAGCACCGTGGCGCAAAAGCAGGACCTGAGCGACCCCGACGTGATCGCCGCCTTTGCGCAGCGCGTGGGTGACGAGCGCAAGCTCACGGCCATGTACCTGCTCACCGTGGCCGACATCCGCGGCACCAGCCCCAAGGTCTGGAACGCCTGGAAAGGCAAGCTGCTCGAAGACCTGTACCGTGCCACCTTGCGCACCCTGGGCGGGCGCGCACCCGACGCAGCGGCCGAAATCGAGGCCCGCAAGCGCGAGGCGCTGGTGCTGCTGGCACTCAACGCCCTGCCCTTCGAGGCCCACAAGGCGCTGTGGGCCACGCTGGATGTCAGCTACTTCATGCGCCACGAGGCCGCCGACATCGCCTGGCACACCCGCCACCTGTCGCGCCATGTGGGTGCGGCCCACCCGGTGGTGCGCGCACGCCAGTCGCTCGCGGGCGAAGGGTTGCAGGTCATGGTTTACGCACCCGACCGGGCCGACCTTTTTGCCCGCATCTGCGGCTACTTCGATCGTGCGGGATTCAGCATTCTGGATGCGCGCGTGCACACGGCCAACAATGGCCACGCACTCGACACCTTCCAGGTCGTTGCCTCCAACCAGCCGGGCCACTACCGCGAACTCACGCACATGGTCGAAAACGATCTGGTGCGCGCCATCGAAACCGGGGGCCCGCTGCCCGACCCCGCCGCCCGGCGCGTGTCACGCCGTGTCAAGAGCTTTCCGGTGGCGCCCCGCGTCACGCTGCGCCCGGACGAAAAAGCACAGCGCTGGCTGCTGGCGATCTCGGCGAGCGATCGCGCCGGCTTGCTCTACCTGGTGGCTCGTATCCTGGCCCGCCACCAGTTGAGCGTGCAGCTGGCCAAGGTGAGCACGCTGGGCGAACGCGTCGAGGACACCTTCCTGATCCAGGGCCCGGAACTGCAAAGCAACGCCCGGCAGATCGAGATCGAAACCGAGTTGCTGCAAGCCCTTTCGGCCTGAGTGGCGGTCCATGGCCTGATACGGTCTTGCATTCAAGCGGATAACCAGGCGGGAAGCCGCAGACAGTGCTCTAGCACGGCAAGGCGAACCAACTATCGTTTACGTTTGAAGGCAAAACCGCATGAGCGGCGGCGGTCGATTCCCCCGCCGCCTCCAGGCGATCACGCCCTGCGGCCGTCGCCTGCGTCGCAAGCCGTCAGCACACGGTGTGCCACCATGTCCAGCGCGGGCCGGGTGTTGCCCTGCTTGTCTGTCCATACCCGGGGCGTAAGGCCGCCGGCCAGGGCAACGGGCTCGCCCTCACCCAGCGCCTGCAAGGCAGCGCACAAGGCAGGCTCGAAGCCGATCACATTCACGATCAGCGTTTCACCATCGCCACTGGTAGCCAGCACCTTGGCCACGGCAAAGGGCTTGCCCGCCTTGTCGGTGCGCAGTTCTACCGAACCAAAAAGCTTGCCTGCGACGAGTCCACTGATCATGGGATTTCCGGTAGGAGAGGATAAGGACAAGCCAGGACCCGCGTGCCCCGGCCTGCACATAGCAAAAAAGCCCAGAACCTTACGGCTCTGGGCTTTTGCTATCAATGGTCGGCGTGGCGGGATTCGAACTCGCGACCCCTTGCACCCCATGCAATTATTGGTCAATCCATCTAAGTCCACCTGAATCTCATAAATTAGATTTTTTTAATATAAATCAACAGGTTACGTAACTGAACAAAAATCCAAAATTCCACAAAGATCCACTACATTACCCTCATAGCCACGAAAACGGTGTGGCTAAAAGTGTGGCTAAATTTTCTTGTGGAACGTCATGACAGCAATCACAGTTAAGGAACTGCAAGCGCTCACGGTGGCAGACGATGGCCGCCGCATCAGCATGGGCGAATCGATGTACGGTACGGTGCGTGCCGGACGTGGCGGCGAGGTGAGTGTGTATGTTGTGTGGCGCTACAAGCTCAACGGGAAGCCGCGGCAGATTTCAATCGGAACTTGGAAAAACAAGGGCGGCGCCTCGTTGAAGGCGATCCGGGATAAGCGTGACAAGTTCGCCGCCGAGGTCAAGTCCGGAATCAACCCCATCGACCGGAAGGCCGCCGACAAGCTCAGGGTCCAGGCTGATCAAGCCGAGGCAATTCACCAGCAAATTGAGCGGTTACAGCAACTTGCAGAAAAACAGGCACGCCTGACAGTCCGGGGCCTGTTCGACCAATGGCAGGCTCTGGAACTCCGAACCCGCGCCGACAAGGGCATCGAGGCCAAGCGAGCTTTCGAGCGGGATGTTTTTCCCCAGATCGGCGACATGGCCGCAGCGGATGTCACTAAAGCACACATTCAGAACATTGTTGACACGATGATGATGCGCGACATCGTGCGGATGACAAAGCGCGTCCTCTCCGATTTGCGGCAGATGTTTGGCTTCGCGCTGGATCGGGACTTGGTCGAGGTTGACCCTACCGCCCGCATCAAGAAATCCAAGATCGGGCCAGATGGAGAGCGCGACCGTGTTTTGAGCGAATCGGAATTGACCGCACTCTTCAAGATGCTGCCAACGTCAGGCCTGGTCGACATCTCTCAAAACGCCTTACTCCTACAGCTTGCAACGATTACTCGCATTTGCGAGGTTCTGGGCGCCCGGTGGGATCATGTCGATTTTGAACGCCGCCTGTGGACGCTGCCCAAAACGAAAAACAAAAAATCCCACACCATCCGGCTGAGCGACTTTGCGCTGCGCCAGCTCGAACACCTGAAGGAACTTACTGGTCTGACCGAATGGGTCTTCCCTTCATCCCGGCTAAACGGCCCTGTATGTAGCAAGACAGTCACCAAGCAGGTAGCCGATAGGCAACGCACGGATCAGCCCATGTCAGGCAGGACAAAACTAATCGACGCACTAGCACTGCCGGGAGGCCAGTGGCGGCCGCACGACCTGCGCCGCACCGGGGCCAGCATGATGGCCGAATTGGGAGTCCTGCCAGATGTCGTGGAGCGTTGCCTGAACCACACCGAAGAAAACAAAATGAAGCGAATCTACCAGCGGGCTAAGTACGAAGGGCCCATGCACGACGCTTGGCGACTGCTAGGAGAACGCCTTGAGCTCCTAGCACAGAGCCCTACCAACGTGCGCACCTTGCGCGTGGCATGACCATATTGACCTCGTTACGCCCCTCGATAGCACAGAAAAATGTGTTTTGGAAGAAATTCACTCAATTTTCACCGTCGGGAATCCGTCCACCCCTCTGGAACCCGCATGAACAGTGGGTTTTCGTGATCTAAAGAAAGTCGAAACAAAAATCCGGCACCGTGCAAAAGCATTCCTAAACTCACTGCGTTAGTCCAAGAAAGGCCTTCACGGGCCATCTCAGACTGACAGGTACTCATAGCAAGAAACCCCAGATGCCCGGCAAGGCAAATGGGGTTTCAGGGGCACAAAGCCATGAAGAGATTTGCAGTCCACTTCAAGGGCACATGCTACACCCTTCACCCGTAACAGGGTGAACGGCAAGCATGCGCCAGGTCTGGCGGCCCCAGCTATGAGCTTTTTCGACCTTTTTGAGAAAGCAGTTTGGCAATGACTCATGCCGCAACATTACCGACCGCGCTCATGCGCCGCAAACAAGTGGAGGCCCAGACCGGCCTCGCACGGTCAACCCTCTACAAACTTATCGCCCATGGCGAGTTCCCTCCTCCCATCCGCATCACGGGCAAGGCCGTGGCGTGGCCCAGCTCTGATGTTGACGCCTGGATTGCAAGCCGGATCGCCGCAAGCAAGAGTGCCTGATAGGAGAAACCATGCAGAAGGAGAAATATATGGGCACGGAGTCAAGCCTTGCCATGGGTCGCCTGGCCTGGCCCGTGATCGAGATAAAACAGATTCTGGGGGTGTCCTGATGTGGGTCGGGGCCTGTCCGAATTTCTGTGTGTGAGGCTCATTGAACCTTCACCGATTTCGTGAAGCTGGTTGACTATCTTACGTG
>NZ_JBXAJH010000019.1:0-96799 GCF_058797075.1 Acidovorax sp. GW823-FHT02H02
CGATCTACCAACACCACCTCCGCGCCAGTGCTAGCTTTTCGTACCGTCACTTATTGCACTGAAAACGAGGAGACCCCAACGTGGACATCCAGATGCGCACCAATGTGCCGCACATCTTCGCCATCGGCGACATCGTGGGCCAGCCCATGCTGGCGCACAAGGCGGTGCACGAGGCGCATGTGGCGGCGGAAGTGATCGCCGGCGAATTGCAGGGCAACAAGGAACTGGCCAGCGCCGCCTTCAACGCCCGCGTGATCCCCAGCGTGGCCTACACCGACCCCGAAGTGGCCTGGGTGGGCCTGACCGAAGACCAGGCCAAGCAGCAGGGCATCAAGGTCAAGAAGGGCCTGTTCCCCTGGGCGGCCTCGGGCCGCGCCATTGCCAACGGCCGCGACGAAGGCGTCACCAAGCTGCTGTTCGACGACAGCCCCGAAGCAGGATCAGGAGACGGCCATGCTGGCCGGGGCCACGGCAAGATCCTGGGCGGCGGCATGGTCGGCACGCATGCGGGCGACATGATCGGCGAGATCGCCCTGGCCATCGAGATGGGTGCGGACGCTGTCGACATCGGCAAGACCATCCACCCGCATCCGACGCTGGGCGAGAGCATCGGCATGGCGGCGGAAGTGGCGCATGGCAGCTGCACGGATGTGCCGCCTGCGCGCAAGTAAGTCCGCAGCCAAGCTACCCTGACAAGGCCCGAACTGGCGACGGTTCGGGCCTTGTGCTTTGCGTACCCAAACAATCGCCGCAGAATACTGTGCATTTGTACAGTATTCATGTCAGCCACTTCCAAGCCCAAGCTCTACAACCCACGCCACCCCGAACGCACGCTGCTCTACCAAATGGTAGCCGAGCACTACGAGACCTGGCTAGAGTTGGCCAGCGCGGGTCAGTTCGACGGCCAGGGCGACCACCACACCCCCAAGCCCTTCGTGCGCAAAGCGTTTGCCAAGTATCTTGAGTGCGGCATCTTTGCCCATGGCTTTGCCCGCGCTCGCTGCGGCGACTGTGGGCACGACTACTTTGTAGCCTTCTCCTGCAAAGGCCGGGGAGTCTGCCCCTCGTGCACCACGCGGCGGATGGTGGAGACGGCGGCACACCTGAGCGACCACGTTTTCCCCCGCCTGCCGGTGCGCCAGTGGGTGCTCTCCGTGCCCAAGAGGTTGCGGTACTTCATGCAACGCGACGGAGCGGTGCTGAGCATGGTGCTGCGCATCTTTCTGCGGGTGATCGCACAAACTCTGCAGACCCACAGCCCCGGTGCGGCCCATATGGACAAGGCAGGCCTGCACATCGGTGCCATCGCCTTCATTCACCGATTCGGCTCCAGCCTCAATGAACACGTCCACTTCCACGTTTGTGTGGTGGACGGGGTGTTTGAGGAAGTGGAGGGCGAGGGCGATGCTGATGCGACCCCTCGAATCTCATCGCCGGGTGTCATCTTTCACGCGGCCACCGGCATCGATGCGGCTACCGTGGCCCCAGTGCAGACCACACTGCAAAAACGCATCCTGCGCGCCTTCGTTGCTCGGGGCCTGCTGGAGAACTGTGACGCCAAAGACATGCTGGGCTACAAACACAGCGGCTTCTCGGTGGACGCCGGTGTCTGCATCGAAGCCCACGACCGCGCTGCGCTGGAGCGGCTGCTGCGCTATTGCGCGCGTCCACCGTTTTCCATGGAGCGCCTACGCAAAGAGGGAAGCAAACTGGTGTACCGCTGTGCCAAACAGCGCAGCGAGCCCACCAGTGACAAGCGTGGTGCCAAGGCAGATGAGCTGCACCTCACACCGCTGGAACTGATCGACCGCATCGCCGCGCTGGTGCCACCGCCACGCACCCACCGGCACCGCTACTTTGGTGTGCTGGCACCAAACTCGCCGCTGAGAGCGGCGGTAACGGCGCTGGCTCAGCCTGCTGCGTCGCAACCAGCCACGGTGGAGACTGCACAACCTGGCGCGGGCGTACCTGGGGTGGCGGCGCCGGGCAACGCGGCCACACCCACACCCGAACCTGAAGCACGCCCGAAGCGAGCGGCGCATTACTTGTGGGCGGTGCTGATTGCCCGCATCTACGAGGCATTTCCGCTGCTGTGCCCCATGTGCGGTGGGCAGATGCGCATCATTGCCTTCATCACCCACAGCGCCGAAATCCGCCACATCCTGAACCACATCGGGGTGGAGTCTGCCCCCCCGCACATCACCCCGGCACGCGGGCCACCGCTGTGGGAGGGCTGCGACGCGCCGGTGGATGATGGTGCGCAAGGCGAGCCGGATTGGGATCTGGCAGCTCAACCCGACGAGGTAGACCAGCGCGTCAATTGGTGACCCAGTGAAGCGGCGGTATCCATCGCTGCGGGGAAGCAGCTGCGCGCGCGCCAGGCCCAAATGCATACTGCCTCCCAAGCTCTTGCCATTGAGCGGCAAGCGAGCGCTCAACCTTCCTTGGCCGAACGTGTTTCGAGGCCCAAAACTCGTGCCATACTTGGCCTCATGCGGTTGAATTTCCTATCCGTCGCAAGGCGTCGAGGAGGTTCGCCCCAGGCTCGACCTGGACGACACGATTGAGGGGCTGAACGAGGACTTCCATGCTGCGTGGGGCTGGCTTTTTGTTATGCACCGAACAAACGCCATGATTGACTCCCGCAGCAGATCAGCCAATAGAATCGCTTGAATGTGCAACATCACTCCGAATGATGTTGCCCCGCTTCCGCCCCCGGAACCCGCCTGCGCGGCACCGGCTCTCCCCGCCGCAGGGCGATGCAAGGCCACCCGCCGTCCCGCGCCAGCCCGCGCCGCTGCGCGCATCCAGGCCCTTTGCGCGCCATCACTCTGCGTTGTCCGGCCCCGCCGGCCCCGCCCTGCCCTGCGCCCCGATGCGCACGCCGCAAAAACTTCCGCCCAGCCCGATTCATCCTTTACATGAGCATGGTTATTTATAATCCTAGTCAGTTCATGTGATAAGGGCCCCTGGGGTCCACAACGGAGACAGCATCTTGAGCAGCAGAAACAGTGGCGGCCCGAAGCATGGGGCTGCCGGAACGCGGGCCGGGACGGGTTGCGCCGCGCGGCCCGCGCGCAGGCCCGCGTCCATCACGACCCCGGTGGAGAGGACATCCCTTGGAGCTCTCTGACATCGACCTGAACCAGCTGGTGCTGTTTCACCAGCTCATGGTGGAGCGGCGGGTCTCCAAGGTCGCGGACAACCTCAACCTCACCCAGCCCGCCGTCAGCAACTCCCTGGCCAAGCTGCGCCGGCTGTTCGGGGACGAACTGTTCCTGCGCACTTCCTCCGGGATGGTCCCCACGCCCTTCGCCGAGCAGTTGGCCGAGCCGGTCGGCTACGCCCTGGCGATGATCCACAGCGGCATCAACCAGCAGAATGACTTCGACCCGGCGAAGCTGAACCGTCCGGTCACGATCGGGATGACCGACATCGGCGAGATCGTCTTCCTTCCCGCGCTGGTGGAGCGCCTGACCCGCGAAGCGCCGGGCGCCACACTGAACACGGTACGCAACACCGCCGTCAACCTGCGCGACGACATGGAGTCCGGGAAGGTGGATCTCGCCATCGGTCTCCTGCCCCAGCTCAAGGCGGGCTTCTTCCAGCGGCGGCTGTTCCGGCAGCACTATGTCTGCCTGTTCCGCCAGGGCCACGCACTGGACCGGAAGCGGCTGTCGCTGGCCGACATCAAGGCCGCCCAGCACCTCGTGATCGTCTCGGCAGGGACCGGCCACGGCACGGTGGACGAGCTGATCCGCCGGGCCGGCGTCGACCGCACCACGCGCCTGACCATCCCCCATTTCGTGAGCGTCGGCCACATCCTGCAGCGCACCGACCTGATCGCCACCGTGCCGGACAAGCTCGCCGACCGGCTCGCCGAGCCGTTCGGCCTGACGTCCCGGCCGCATCCCGTGGCCCTGCCCGAGATCTCGATCAATGCCTTCTGGCATGCGAAGGTGCACCGCTCCCCCGTCAACCAGTGGCTGCGCGGCGTGGTCTTCGACCTCTTCGGCGAGGACCGCGCGCGCGAGCGGGCGATCGCCTAGAGGGGTCGCCACCGCCCGCGGCCGGCGGGCCTTGCCGGCCCAGGCCCCTTGGACCGTTTTCCCACCCCAGTCATGGCCCCACCCGGCCGGCTCCACCACAGAACATGGCTTCCTCCAATCCCGCTCCCTCCAGGTCACCGGCAAAGGCACAGCGTCGCGGCGCAAAGGCGCCGGGCGTCAAGCCGCAGCCCCACAAGCCCGCCGGGCTGCGCGAACGCCACAAGCAGGACAAGCTGCATCGCATCAAGACCGCGGCGCGCAGCGTGTTCATCTCGAAGGGCTTCGACGGCGCGACCACGCGGGAGATCGCCCAGCTCGCGGAGGTCTCGCACGCGACGGTCTTCCTCTACGCGCAGGACAAGCGCGATCTGCTGTTTCTCGTGTTCAACGAGGACATGGACGACGTCCTCGCCGAATCCTCGGCGGCGGTCAAGAAGCCCGGCCCGCTGATCGACCGGCTGCTGCGCTGGTACGAGCCCTTCCTGCGCTTCTTCAGCACCGAGGCCCCGATCGGCCTGCTGAAGCTGCATGAGCGCGGCAACGCGGACATCGGCCCGACGCCGCAAAGCGTGAGCGTGGACCGGCGCAAGGAGATCGTGCAGCGGGAGCTCAGCAACCTGTTCGAGGCCGCGATCCGTTCGGGCGAGCTCGCCAGCACCGTGGACCCGATGCTCGCGACGCGCGTCGTGCGCTCCGTGTTCTACGGAGAGCTGGACCTGTGGCTGCGCTCCCACCCGCATCCCAGCATGGCGCGCGGGCTGCGCGACCTGCGCGCCGCGCTGACGCTGATCGTCTCCGGCATGCTCCCGCGCAAGTAGGCCCATGGACCCAGGCCGTCCGGCCCGCCTGCCCTCCGTTCACGGCCCCGCCCCGCGCAGCGCCCGCATGCCGCCCCCCGGCGGCGCCAAACGCGCCTCTGGCAACGCGGGCATGGGCTCGTCGAGGCGCCAGATCCACGCACCCGCGGCCTGCGCCATCTTCTCCTTCGTCGCGCGGTCCTTCGCCGGCATGAAGGCACTGACCACGTGCAGCGGCAGGGGCTGGCCGCCGGCGTCCAGCAGCAGCGCATTGGGGAAGGCGGCCGCCGTCCGGGCGTCGTAGCGCAGCGGCTTGACGAAGCGCCGGCGCTGCGCGACGAGGGCATGCAGCAGGCCCAGCTCGTGCACGCCCTCCACGGGAATCCACTGCTCGCTGGTGAGCATCAGGCTCGCCGCGTCGACCTCGTAGGTGTGCTCGCGCCGCGCCCGGATCAGCGCCGCGATGACGAGGTGGACCCGTCTGCCGGTGTCGGCGTCGCAGGCCTCGAACAACGGGGCGAACGCACGCTCGATGCGTTCCCAGGTCCGGGTCGCCACCAGCAGGGGGGCATCCGGCGCATGCTTGATCCAGAGCCGGCGGCCGAGCGCCGTCGCGTCGCACGCCTTGAATTCACCGAGCACGAGCGCGAGGGGGCTCTGCCCCTCGCGTGGATGCAGCACGGCCAGCTTCTCCCTGCGCCGCCGCGCGGCCTCCTCGCGCCCGCTCTCCGAGAACGGCTCGGGCACGTACAGCCGCTCGGCCAGCGCCACGCCCCGGATGGTGATGCTCTCGGAGGCCTCCAGCAGGTACTTGTGCAGGACGCCCTGGTTGCGCTTGCCCTCCATGGCGGGCGACCAGCGGTTGAAGCCCGCGCTCTGGAACAGGAAGTGCATCAGCGCCCGCAGGGTCATGCGCCGCCGCCCGACGGCCACCTCGGCGGTATCCTGCGCCTCGCCGCGCGGCACCGCGCGGCCCGCCACGCGGCTCCAGGGGAAGCTCACGCGCAGTTCGAAGCATCCCGGGCTGGACTCGACGACGGCCTCGCCCAGGAGCTCGCCGAGGCCGGACTGGTGCGCATCGGGCTCGTAGGACGGGCATCCGGGATGGTGCCGCCCTCCCGAGCCCGGCATGCGCTTGAGCACGAACTGTCGGTGGCGCGCGACATACATCTCCACCCCTTCGGGACAGCACAGGCACCGCGGCCGCTGCGGCGACTCGTAGGCCAGCGCGAGCGCCTCCTGCAGACGGGGATCGTCCGCATCGAATTCGCTGCCGGCGATGGCGAACCGCTGGATGTCCATGGGCGAAGGGATGGCTTGCCCCATCGTCGGCCGCCATGCGGCGCGGCGCAAGCCGGAATGCCGCTGAAATCGAGGCGATATCGGCGCCATGTCGCTGTCCGCCCGGCGCCAGGCCCGCTGTCCGCGGCGTCCGGCGACCGGCACACGCCGCCACCGCGGCCCGCGCATCCCGGCGGAGCACGACAGCCGCGCTACGATAGGCGCAAAAGGGGGTGCGCCGGAAGGAACGGTGCAAGAGCAGCTGGTCTGCGCGGCGCATCCCGGATTCCGCTCCATGCCTTCATCGCCCAGCCCCGCCCCAGGCCGCCCGACGGCGGCCGCCCGCCGCATCCACACGCCCGCGCTCTCGGAGCAGCCCGCGGCGCTGGCCGCCGGGTGGCTGACCTGCTCCTACCTGCTCGCCCAGCGCGGAGCCATCGACATGGGCATCGCGGCCCCGTGCAAGAAGACCCTGCGGGAACTGCTGGACGGGCTCTGCGACGCCGACGCGCTCGGGCTGCTCGAGCGCGACAACCGCTGCGACCTCGAGGGGCACGTGCTCTACCTGGTCACGGAGCGGATCCGCGTCGGCCGGCTGCCGGGACCGCTGCTCGCCGCCGGCGTGGACCCGGATCTGCTGGAGGAACTCGCGGCCACGGCGGGCCTCACCGACGTCGTGTTCGTGCCGCGCACCGCCGAATGCCTGGCCACGTACCTCGCGCGCCACCCGGACTCCGCCGCCATCGTGCTGCGCGAGGAGAGCGGGGACGCTTCCGCCGCGACCAGGGAGAACGAAGCCGCGGCCCGGTGGTATGACGAGCGCTACGACGAAATCGCGCATGGCCTCCTGCGCTCCACGTCCAGGCCGCAGTACCTCGGCGGCGATCTCTCGCCGCGGCGGTGCCGCTACTGCGGCAGGACCGACCCCGAGACGTCCTTCCGGGACAAGGCCCATGCGTTTCCGGAGCAGATCGGCAACAAGGCCCTGATCGACCGCCGGGAGTGCGACGCGTGCAACCGGCACTTCGCGCGCATGGTCGAGGACGACTACGCCAAGTGGACCTTGCCCATGCGCGCCACCGGGCGCGTCACGGGCAAGGGGCTGCCTTCGTTCAAGTCCCGCGACCACCAGATGCGCATCGACGCGCGGGGCCCTCGGAACCTGGCGATCCGCCTCGGAGAGAAGGACCCGCGCCACCGCCTGGACGAGGAGACGCGCACCGTCACGCTGCAGCTCGAGCGCCAGCCCTACGTGCCCATGGGCGTCTTCAAATGCCTCGTCAAGATGGCGCTGGCCGTCATGCCCGAGCCCGAGGCGGGTGAATGCGATCACCTGAAACGCTGGATCCTGGCGCCCGCGCACACCTTCGAAAGCTATCCCTACCGCCCGCTGCGGCTGCTGGAGCAGTTTCTTCCGGGCCCGATGCCCAATGACCAGTTCCAGTACGCCCTGCTGCGCCGGCGCCCCGGCCATGCCGACTGCCCCTACCTGATCTTCGTGCTGCAGTTCTCCAACGTGCTGCACCAGATCGTGCTCCCGATGCACGACCAGGACCGCGCGCTCATCGAGCAAGGCCATTGCGAGGTCCCCTTCTTTCCGCACATTGGCGGGACGGCCGGCCATGTCCAGGCCTACGGCCGCAGCCAGGCCCGCGTGCGCGACCTCAGCGGAACGGCCGCCGTGTCGGGAGAGCAGCAAAGCCTGAGCTTTCGCTACGCGCAACGCATCGACCAGCCCCCGCCCCCGGCCCCGGCCCCGGCCTAGCGGCGCCTGTGCCGCGCCCCTACCCTCCGCCCCCGCCGACCGGAAGCAAGGGCGGCGGGACCCTAGTCGTTCATGAACTCCTCGAACTTGCGGTGCAGCAGCAGGCTCGGCGTGCGGGTCAGCCGCTCGGCGTCGACCAGGTACGACCCCACCGACTTCGGCTTGCGGACCAGTTCACGCGTCGCGAGGGCCGCCACGGCGCCCGCCAGCGTGCCCACGCCCAGCCCGAACGGCGTGTACGGACCGCCGCCCCCGAGCCCCGGGAGCGAGAGGAAGGCAGCCGCGACGGGCAGCCCCACGGACAGGATGCTGTATACGCCCTCCTTCCGGAAGAAGCCCAGCGACGCCCGGTACTCCGCCTTCGCCCGCTCGAAGCGCCGCACGAAGTCCGCCACGATGTAGCGGGCGTGCTGCTTGTTCTTGCAGCGGGAGATCTCCGCCTGCAGCTGCTGCAGCTCCCGTTGAAACGCATGCCGGAGCTCCACCGTGTCCTCGCGGTAGCGCAGGATGGTGTCGATGGGCACCTCGGCGAGGTCCCTGGGAAGAAGATCGACGACCGCCAGGTTCGCGAGGTAGGCGTCGGCACGCTCGTCGGAAACCGCCTCGGTGAAGGCCCCGTCGTTCGCGAAATAGGTCCCGACGGCCCAGCAGTCGGAGGAGTCCGTGGTCAGCTCCAGCGCGCGGCGCTGCGCCACCGAGGCCGCCAGGTAGAACATGTAGCCGCCGGCATGCTCGTGGGGCACCTCGAGGAAGCCGTCGGCGGTCAGGCGCTGCGCCAGCTGCTCGAACAGCGGCAGGAGCTTGGCGTCGATCTTGTCCGGATTGATGCGGGTGAACGCCTCGGAAGAGAAGCCGGCGGGCCAGGCCAGGCGGGTCCGCTGGGACTCCCGCAGCGCGTAGAAGTCCAGGAAGCGGTGGGCCGCGCTCGACTTCTCCGCGGCATCGACGGCCAGGTTCAGGATGACCCCTTCGGCCACCGCCGTCGCCACCTCCGGCGGGTCCTGCGGGACGTATCCGCCGGGAACGATGCGGTGCACGCGGTCCCAGACCAGCAGCGAGCGCTTGAGCGCGTCGAGATCGTTGAATTCGATGGTGGGATAGTGCAGCGCCTGTGGCATATCGCTCGCGAGACATGGAGTGGAAGAATGCGGGGCGGGCCCGGCCCCGCGCATCGTATCGCCCCGCGGCCCGGCCTGGCGCAGGCGCGTTGCCAGCCCCTCCAGGACCGGCGCATGGGCTGGCGGGACCCGGCGGCCCGTGGGTCCGTCCGTCCGCGGGTCCGGGTCCCCCGCCCGGCCGCCGCACGGTGCGTCGCTCGTCGCCACCCCGAAGCGCTTGCTGCCGCGTGCCCTTCGGAACGGAAACGTGGCGCGTGTCCGCGCCCCGCTTGCGGCCTGCGGCCAAGCGGACCGATAGTGCCATGGCTACCCGTGGGCATCGAGTCCACCCAGCCTTCATCGGGGCCTGCACGCAGGCCCAATGAAGTCCAGCCTCGCTGGCGTCGCGATCGTTACTCGCCTTGCAGTGCGCCGGATCCGTCCGGCCCGGTCATGCGAATGACCAGAGACCCGGTCCGGCCTTGCGCCGGACCGCGAACCGTGGCGCGTCCTCTCCTTGAGGCGCGCCACTGCGTGCCGGATGGGGCAGCGGCTTCGGTCGCTGCGCCATGCGGCCCAGAGCGAGTGCCGCACCCGCCAGGGCGCAGGCGTTCATGGCGTGCCGCCAGGTATCGCCGCAAAGCGCCTCGGCCCCGCTGAGGCATCCCAGACGGGGAACATGTTTCCCCGGCATGGGGAGCGGTGTCCCCCTTTTTTCATGGAAGGAGGACACCATGATCACGAATGTGATGAGAGCCCAGCGCGCCGTGTGCGTGCTGTTGGGCGGATCCGGGTCGCGCGCCGCGCAGCTCCCGGCCCCCCGCCGGATTCCGATGTTGTTCAAGCCCTGGTCCGGCACGGCGGCGCAAGCTCCCCGGCAAGACCAGGCCGAGTCTGCCACGGCCCAGGCCTGATCGCATGATCGACCGCTACCGCAGGCAGATCGCAGCCACGGTCGTCCAGCTCGCGAAGGACGACCCGGGGCTCGTGAGGGCCGTGATCGTCCAGCGGCGCAGGCTGGGCGACATCGAACCAGATGACCTGGCGTACCTTGAACGGATCGCCAGCCGATGGATGAGGATCGCCGAACAGGCGCGTTCGGGTTTCCGGCGCTGAAGCCTGCAGCCCGCTGCACGCACGGCGCCGCCGCCGCGCCGTTCGCGATCCTCCGCGGCCACGCCGGGCGGCCCTGCGTCCTCCGATGTTCAACACCAACCACGGGAGGCTTAGCCATGCCCCAAGAGAAGTCCCCTGCCCGTCACCGGCTCGAAACCATCGAGCGGCAGGAAGAGAAGATCTGGGTGGAGTTCTACCCCGAAGTGCGCCGCGATGAGACCCTCGCCGCGGAGATCCTGACGGAACTCGAACGCGACGAGACGCTCCGGCGCCGCCATCGCGGCCTGTACCTGTGCTGCCAGCGCTGCATCCGGCTCCATGAAAGCCGCGAGACACGCAACCGCCGCATCGGCAGGGCCGTGCGCAGCCTGCTGCGGGCCGTGTTCATTTCGTTCCCGAGGGCGGTCGCCGAGACGCTGGGCCAAGGCCGCAACGTCGCCGTGGCCTGCCTGCCGGAAATGGAAGAAGAGCCCGCAGCGCCCCAGGTCAGGCGCCTGATGGAGAGTGACGCCTACGCCCAGGCAGAGAAGTCCTTCAGGGAACGCGCCCGCAAGGCCGCGGACAAGACCGACACGGGCACGCACGCGCTCGCCGCAGAGGACACCGCCCCGGCGGTGCGGCCATCGGCGGCAGGCTGAGCCCGCCGCCCGCCAGAGACCGAACGCCCTGCGCGCCGCCCATGCGGCGCGCACGGGCGCATCGGCGCTCGCCCGGCCCCGACTGGACAGCGGGCTGGCGCGCCAACAAACGCCGCACTCACCCCGCCCTGCCCTTCTTTCCGCGCTCCAACCCCGTTCTCCCGCCTTTCGTGGCCACCTCGTCGCCCAGCCGCGCGCCACTGCGCTGCTTGGGACTGCGCCGCGCCTTGTCGGCGGAGGGTGTGCGGTCAAACTCCAGCAGCGCCGACGGGGGAACCCTCAAGGTCTCTGCAAGCACGCAGATGTTGCGCAGCGCCACGTTGCGCAAGCCTCGTTCGATCTCGCTGAGGTAGCTCCTCGACATGCCGCTGTCGTAGGCCAGCGCCTCCTGCGACACCCCGGCGTTGCGGCGCGTCGCTGCCAGGTGGCGCCCAAAGCACACGAGGGGGTCGTATTCCAGTTCCATAGCACTCCTTTGATCCGTACGCTATCGGATCACTTGCTATGGAGCTACTCGATATGAGAGCACTCGCTATAAGCGCACTCGCTATGAGTGCACCCTCTATAAGTGACATTCGCGCGCGCTGACCGCCTCCCGGATACCCCCGGTTCGCCATGGCCGCGGGCCGGAATGTGAGGCCCCGTCCTTCAGCCGGACGCCGCCGACGCCGCTACCGCCTCAGCGGCCGCCCTGGCGCGCATCCGGACGCCCGACGCATGCGTCGAGCTGTCCGTCGATGAGCCAGTGCAGAAAGGCAGTGGCATACGACGTTCCATGGTAGTAGCCCTTGCATTGCGCGACATAGCGCTCGAGATCGGCGAGCGTGCGGATGTCCGCCGGCTCGAAGTCGGTGATCTCTTTGAAGACCTCGGCCTCGCGCCGGGTCAGGCGTATCTGGTTGCCGCAACGAAGCATCGTCATGCACTCCCGGGACGGTGGGACTGCCATGTTCACGCAAAGTTCGACCGTTGTGCGAACGGCCGCGCCTCGCCATGGCAAATCGCACCCCGGTGCGACCGCCATCGGTCCCCGGTCCGATCCTGGTCTCAGTCGTCACGCTGCCCGCATGCGCCGTCGGCACTCCTGCAGGCCGGACCCCACCCTCCTGCCATGCCGCAGGGCGCCGGGCCCCGCGGCGTAGGTGAACGCTCCGCGAGCAACCGGGACTTGCCGGGCAGCGAGCACGCCCCCTAGACCAGCCCCTCCATGAGCTGCTCCAGGCTCGGCCGCGGGCACCGGGGCGGCCGCACGTCGCGGATCCCCAGCAGCTCGCCGATCTGCTCCTCGTCCGCGCCCCGGCGCACCAGGCGGTGCATCACCGTGTGGCGCACGTTCTGCGCCGACAGGCCGGGGATGCCGATCCGCCGGAAGATCTTGCGATAGGCATAGTGGATCTCCTCGCAGAGGTAGCGCATGCCCGATGCGGTCGGAATGCGCTCTATCGGAAAGGCAGCGCCTTCCTGCGTCAGGAAGAGTGCCTGCACCGGGTCCAGCCCCCGGTAAGCCAGCGGCTGGGCCCCGGCGGATCCCGGGGCCCGCACCGCGAGATAGGCGTCGATGGCCTCGCGCGCCGGCACGCTGGTGAAGTACAGGGGGCGGCTGCGGCGGTTCACCGCCACCTCGGCGCGGACCTCGGAATGCAGCCTGACGGTGCCATCGTCGTTCAGGTAGTCCCGCACCTGCATGCGCGCGACCTCGAGGGGCCGCGCTCCGGTCGCGAGCAGGATCCACACCATGGCCACGTCCCGCTCGGGTGTCGCCGTGTGCAGCCGCGCGCGCCGCATGGCGGCCTGGATGTCCTCGTCCGAGAGGATCACGGGCGCATCCGTCTTCCCGGCCGGCGCCATGGGCCCATACCGCTGCAGGGCCGACTCGATGGCCAGCCGGTGCGCGCGCAGCGTGCGCACGAACACCGCGCGGCTCTCGTTGAGGCCCTCGACGCCGATCTCGCGGACCAGCCGGAGCACGAGCGCCTTGACGCGCCGCTCGACCCCGGTGCGCGTCATGCCATGCTCGCGGGCCACCGCCTCGTAGGTCATGCCCCCGAGCACGGCAAGCAGCAGCATGGTGGAGAGTTCCAACCGTTCCGAATCCATATCGAGCCATCCGCCCAGCTTCCATCTGAGCCCGATGCTCCGGATTCGCGCCCGCTGGCGCCAGCCCGAAATTGCTCCCAATTGGGGGCGATTTCGGGAGCAGGCCCGCGCTGTCCATCGCAGCGCCTTGCGCCCGAAGCGGAAACCCGCCAAGCCGGCCGGCGGACACCGCGTCGCCGAGGACAGCCCGTGGCCGTCCCATTGACCCAGGTCAAGGCCCGCGCGAGGCCCGCGCGGGTCCGGGACAGCAGACCCGCGCCGGGCGAAGCCTGCCCTTCAGGCGAGCCGGCAGACCTCGTCGAAGGCGAGGCGCGGCAGCCGCGGATGGACCTTGGACGGGTCGCCCTTGCCCAACGTGCAGAGCACGTTCGTCCTGACCTGCGTGCCGGGCCAGAACTGCGCGTCGACCTGGTCGGCATCGAAGCCGCTCATCGGGCCACAGTCCAGTCCGAGCGCCCGGGCCGCGATGATCAGGTAGGCGGCCTGCATCGACGAATTGCGAAACGCCGTGGCTTCGATCATGGGCGCGTTGCCCGCGAACCAGCTGCGCGCGTCGACGTGCGGCACCAGCCTGGGCAACTGCTCGTGGAACGCCATGTCCATGCCGATGATCGCCGTCACGGGCGCGGAACGCACCTTGGGCTGGTTGGCCGGGCTCACGCATTCCACGAGCCTGGCCTTCTCCGCTTCCGAACGCACGAAGACGACGCGCGCCGGCTGGCAGTTGACGGACGTCGGCCCCCATTTCATGAGGTCGTAGAGGGAACGCAGCATCGCGTCGGGCACCGGCGCGTCGAGGAAGCCGTTCTGGCTTCGCGCCTCGGTGAAGATCTGCTCGGTCGTGATGTTCATGGGAATGATGCTCCTCGGAAGAATGGTGCCGTCAGGCCGGCCCGGCCGCGGCGATGAACGTGGCCACCGCGCCCCCGGGTGCTGGCGGCGGTCTTGGGGCCCGGTCAGCGCAGGCCCAGGATCTCCGGCCCGTGGGCCATCCACCAGGCCGAGCCCCATAGCAGGTGCACGGCCGCCGACAGCGGAAGACACACCGCGAGCCAGATCCACCAGGCGCGCGGGACCCTGCGGTGCCGGACCAGGTCGTAGACGAACAGCGGCGCCACCCACAGCAGCGTGTACAGGTCGGACGCGGCCGGGCTTTCCGGGTAGGTGCCAGGCAGCGGGATGCGGTCGATGCCCGCGCCCAAGGGCCAGACCGTGGCCAGGACCAGGAGGCGCTTGTGTGTCTGCGGATCACCGGTTCGCACCCACAGGGCCCAGGCGATCAGCACGGCAAACACGACGCCGGCGCGGATCTGCGACAGGGGCCGGTTCGGGATCCACGCCTGCAGCAGTTGCAGAAGGGCGGGTTCGGTGCCGGCCGGGGGCGCCGCCAGCATCTGGTGGATCGGCCGGTCGACGACGGGCACGAGCAGGACGCCGCTGAGGACCATGGCGGGAGCCACCAGCAAGGCCAGCATGCCGAGCCGCCGGTGCAGCCAGGGCGCGCCCGTGGCCACGAGGACGGACTGCACGAGCAGAAGGGCCAGCCAGCCGCCCATCAACACGGCATGGACGTGCAGCACGGGCGGCATCGGCCCCTGCTCGCCCGCGCGCACGGAAGCGAGCTTGGCGATCGAGCTGGGGACGAAGCCCGCCAGGGCCGTGGCCACGAACAGCGCGGCCATGAAGACGAAGATCCAGCGGTCCGCGAACGCGGCACCTGCGCTCCGGGCCGGTGCGCCGCGACCCAGCTGGGCGCTGGCAATGTGGTGAGTGCTCATGGTGGCTGCCTCATGGTTCTGCGTGCCGCACGCGCACCTACAGCGGCCGTGCGGACGCCGCCGCGGCAATCGCGAGCAGCCCGGCCATGATCGCGATGTTGTTCGCGAAATGCTGGACCTCGTTCGCGCGCTCTTGGGCCGGCGCGGCCCAGAAGTTATGGTTCAGCGGGGTGATGATGGCGGTCAGGACGAGCAGGACCAGCGCCGCAGGCACGATGCCCCGGCCCAGGATCAGCGCGCCGCCGCCGGCGACCCAGACCAGGATCGTGACGATGAGCAGCGGTCCCGGCACCGGCACGCCCTTGGCCGCCATGAGTCCCGTGACCATCTTGAAGTCCTTCGCCAGGCCGAGGGCCGTGACCAGGTAGAACAGGGCGACGACGACCCTCGCAGTCGCTGCTCCCCAGACGCTGAATGTCTCCATGGATACTCCGTTCATGTTCTTGCGATGGATCCGGGCGGACCGTGCGGACACCGGTCAGCCTTCCTGCGTCTGCTGGACCAGCCCCCGGCTCAGCCCGAGCACCGGCGGGAAGTCGGGCACCGCTGCGCTCGGGCGTGCGGAGAAGCGCCGATACCAGCCCTGGAGGCTGGGGCAGTCCTCCGGGATCGGGACGCCGAACAGCTCGGTCGTGGTCTGCAGCAAGGCAAAGCCGACGCAATCGGCGGTGGTCAGACGATCGCCGGTCAGGAACGCCCCGCCCCGGTCCGCCACCATGCGCTCGAGCAGCTGCAGCTTGCCGAGCCATGCCGCCATCCCGGCCCGCGCGACCGCCTTGTCCTGCGCCACCTCGGCCGCGAACAGCCGGCTGCCGTTGAAGGCCCAGATCCGCAGATAGACGGTGGCCTCCTCGATGACGGTGATGAACTCCCGCGTGCGCGCGCGCTCCACCGGGGTCGCGCCGATCAGGTCGGGCGAAGGGAAGCGTTCCTCCAGGTACTCCAGGATGGCGAGCGAGGAGCCGATGACCTGCCCGTCGCCGATGTCGAGCGCCGGGACGGTGCCGGCGATCGTCACGCCTTCGATGATGCGCCGCGTCCTGTCCGGCGGCGGGGCGACCTGCACGCGTTCGATGCCCTCGATGCCCTTCTCGGCAAGGTAGACGCCGACGCGGCGGGGATGGATGGACCAGGGTACTTCGTACAGCTTCATGATGGCTTGTCTCCGGCGAGGCTCAATGGGGCGTGACTGGCAGGAGGCGTCCCAGCGAGCCGTCGCCCCAGCCGAGGATGTCCTGGTCGCCGGACGAGAACATGTCGAACACCTTGCCGATGACCACGTCGTGCGTTCCGTACTGCGCGACCTGCTCGATCCTGCAGAAGATGCTCGCCGGCGCGTCGTCGAGATACCAGAGCCCCTCGTGGACCTTCCATGCCGGGTCCTTGAAGCGCTGCTCCCGCAGCCTGGGGTCGCAGAAGGGCCGGAAGTGCGGCTCCGTGGCGCTGTTGAGCAGGTTCACGCAGAACAGGCCGGCCGCGCGGACATGCCGGTACGCCGATCCGTCGCGGTTGATCGAGATGGCCATCGAGCAGGGTTCGAGGGCCACGGGCATGATGGCCGACATGGCCAGCCCGACCGGCTCTCCGAACTCGTCGAAGCTGGTGACGATGCTCACGGGCGCGGGGGTGAAGCGCAGCACGCGCTTGAGCCGGTCCGGGATTTCCGGGGGCTTGGCGATTTCAATCAATTGGGTCATCTTGGGAGCTCTTGTGGGTGGGGGCGCCAGCGGCACGGGCCGACGCCATGTGCGACGGCAGGGCCGGCCGCGCGGCCGGGTTGTCTTCAGGGGCTAACCGCGCTTGAGGGCCAGCAGGCCGGCATCCTTGCCCGCCAGCGTCGCATTGAGCGCAGCGTGGTTGGCCGCCGCCCGGACGTCGCGCAGCGCGCGTGACAGGCGGTTGTTGTAGATCCCCTGGCCCCCGCTGAGCTCGAATACCCGCTCGAGCGCGCCGAGGCACAGCCTGGAAATCGTGGAGGTTGCCGAGCGGTTGCGCAGGATCTGCTCGGGCGGCATCGCCTGCCCGCTCAGCACGATGGGCTCGCACTCGCACGTGATCTTCTGGAGCAGTTCCCAGGCATAGGTCACGTCCCCGACCGCGCTGCCGACCACCGTCTGGAACAGCTCCAGCTCCGCCGGCGGCCGCCCGCCGAACTTGCCGGGGCTGTTGCGGATGCTCTCCACGAAACTGTCGATGCCGCCGCGCGCCGCGCCAACCATCGCGCTCTGGAGGCTGTGCGGCGCCAGGCCGCTGAAGAAGTCTTGCAGGTCGACCACGCGCACCTC
Source organism: Acidovorax sp. GW823-FHT02H02 (assembly GCF_058797075.1). Classification (NCBI taxonomy): domain Bacteria; kingdom Pseudomonadati; phylum Pseudomonadota; class Betaproteobacteria; order Burkholderiales; family Comamonadaceae; genus Acidovorax; species Acidovorax sp. GW823-FHT02H02. Next base: position 16,904 of record NZ_JBXAJH010000019.1, read on the forward strand.
GGGCACGAAGGCCCCGGCGACCTCCAGTGTCTTGCTGCCGGTGCCCGCGAGGCCCATCACGAACCAGTCGTCGTGGATCGCATAGTCGCTGCGGGGGACCAGGAACAGCTTGCGCGCCGGTGCCCCCTTCTCGTCGAGGACCACGCCGCCGAGCAAGGCCCAGCTCGCATGGTCGGTGCCGCTCGAGAAGGGCGACTTGCCGCTGATCTCGTAGCCCCCATCGACCTTCCTCGCCTGCAGCGTGGGAGCGAATGCGGAGGAAACCAGGGCCTTCCTGTCATCGCCCCAGACCGCGGCCTGCGCTTCGGCGGGGAAGGTGCCCACCACGACGGAGTGGCCCGCCAGCACGCAGTAGATCCAGCCGGTCGAGCCGCAGCCGCGCGCGAGCTCGTAAACCAGTTCGTACAGTTCGTGGAAGCTGCGGCCCAGTCCGCCCCACTGCGGCGGCTGCACGAGCCGCATCAGGTCCGCATCGTAGAGCTCGGCGATGGTCTCGCGCGGAATGCAGCGCTCGCGGTCCGTCTGCTCGGCGCGCGCCTCCGCCTTGCGGCTGATCCGGCGGGCGCGCTCCAGGAGCTCGGCGTGCGATGGCGCCGCGGCGGCGGTGGCGCTCGCCTTCGGCGAGGGATTCAGTACAGCGTTGTTTGACATCTCGGATTCCTTTTTCAATCTGGTTCAACGACTCGCGCCTGGCACTGCCGAGCGCGCGGCGGGACGCGGCGACGGGAGGGCGGAGCCATCCCGCCGCAAGGTCGCCCGCCCTCGCCCGGGGCTCAGAAGAGCGGGTAGGTCAGCGGCAGGCCGAGGTGGTGTTTGCCGTGCAGTTCGCGGGTCGCGTCCCAGTCGACGAATGCATGGACCGACACGGTGTTGAGATCACGCCAGATGCGCTGCAGCGCCTGGTCGTTGTGGAAGCTGGACGCCCCCGAGGCGCCCATCATGGCGTTCACGGTTTCCCGGCTGTGCTTCGAGATGAAGGCCGTCAGCCCCTTCAGCTTCAAACGCTCGTCCACGGTGAATGGACGGCCGGCCAGGATCTCGGCGGCGTGGCCGTAGACGGCACGCGCCAGCTCGTCGGCGGCACGGGTGGCGATCTGGAACTCGCCCAGCATGATCTGGGCATGCTGCTGCTCCTTAACCACCGCCCCGGTGAAGTTGCGGACCCGGCGCTCGACGGTTTCCTCGTAGGCCCGCAAGGCCCCCTTCAGGCACCCGACGATCACCGGAGCGAAGGTGCAGTACACCAGCACGAAGAAGGGAATCGAGTACAGCGGGTTGTCGTAAAGGCGGGACCCCGCCGTCGGACCTTCGTAGAACTCGCCCATGGCGGCCGAACGGTGGTCCGGCACGAACACATTGGTGGCGACGTAGTCGTTGCTGCCGGTTCCCGACATGCCGGCGAAGTGCCAGTTGTCCTCGACCTGGACCTGCGCCACGGGCAGCAGAAAGCCGCGCTGCTGGCCATCCTCGGCCATGCCGCCGATCATGACCCAGTCGGCATGCATCACACCCGACCCCCACAGCGCCCGCCCGCTCAACTCCCAGCCGCCGTCCACCTTGCGCGCCTTCATGTTGGGGGCCGAGGCCGCCGGCAGCAGCACATAGCCCTTCTTCCCGAACAGCTCCTCGTGCGCCCGCTCCGGGAACTTCGGCACATAGATGTTGTGCATGATGTAGAAGGCGGCGATCCAGCCCGTCGAAGGGCAGGCCTCGCTGATGATCTCGATCACCTCCAGCGCGGTGGACAGGCTCGCTTCGGCGCCGCCCCAGCGCTTGGGCACGAACATCTGCACGATACCCGTCTCGATCAGTTCCTGGATGGAATCGTCGTGCGGCTTGCGCCGGACCGCCGCCTCGGCAGCACGGGCTCGGATGCGCGGAGCGATCTCTCTCGCGCGCTGGATCAATTCGGAATCAGTATTTGGCATTCTCGGCACCTTCTAAGGACGTGGAGTACGGGAGACTCCTCCGCCTGCGGCGGGGCCGGGCGGGACTCAGGACCGAGTGAGGTCATGCGCGGCCGGGCTCTTTTGCTTTCGCGGCCCGGTCCTTCGCAAGCGGAGTTGTCTCTTGGTGCATAGCATCTCAGCACCCCCTCCAGCACGCCATCCGCTTTTTGCAGCGGCTATCCCGGGTCTACATCTTCTTGATGTGTGTCGGGTTCCTCGGCCCCGTCCATGGCACATCGCATGTGCCGTGTGCCAGCGCGCGGGGCGCGCCGGCCGCGGAGCGCGTCGGGCCTCGATCCGGGCAGGAAGCCAGGGCACCCGCCGCGCAGCGGCTCCTCCTCCTTCCCGGGCGCCCGCTCGGCCGGAGAGTGCCTTGCCCGGCACGCTGCCGCCACAAGCGGGCGGAGTCCGGCTTCACTACCGGCAGGGCTGCGGCAACCGCCCCCTCGGGGGCTGCGGGATGTCCCGATGCCACTTCCCCGCGCTTCATGGTATTTTGGATTGATATGAGCTAGATCATTTTCAATCATGATCATTTTTTTGGGTTCGCCTGCATTGAAGCCGGTGCCTTGGGCGAGCCACGCAAGGCAGCCGGCGGGCGGAAGGTGCTGACGAGAAGATGCCCGGACGCGCGTCGATGCGCCGCACGGGTCGACCGACAAGGAGACAAGGGATGCCAAGTTCCGGGTTTGCGGAGACCTTCCGGTCCCAGGCACTGCTGTCGCGCCAGCTGTTTCAAACGCACGACCCCGACGAGGCCCGCAGCCGCGTCGGCGAGGTGCTTTCGCCGCACGAGCTCCGGGTCCTGGACACCGGGGACGCCGTGGACACGCGCATGTACCGCGTCACGCTGGGATCGATTTCGCTGCACCGCCTCAGCTACGGCGCCGCCGTGGAGGTCCGCCCCGGACGCATGGAGAACGCCTACCTGGTTCAGATGCCGATCTCGGGCTCGTGCGTCGTGCGCTGCGGAGACACCACCGTCGATTCCAGCCCGGGCGTGGGCACCGTGGTCACGCCCACCGAGCCGCTGCACCTGCTGGGGCACAAGGGGTGCGACCAGATCATCGTGCAGATCGACCGCTCCCTGCTGGAGCGGCATTGCGGACAGCATCTCGGACGGGACCTGTCGAAGCCGGTGAAGTTCGCCCCCAGGATGGCGCTCGATGGTTCCCAGATCGAGCCCTGGCGCCGCCTGATCGAGCTTCTGGTGAGCGAGGCGGCCCACGACAGCGGCATGCTGGCGTCGCCGGCGGCGCGATCCAACCTGGAGCAGATGCTGGTCAGCGCCCTGCTGTTCGGACAGTCGAACAGCCTCAGCGACGAACTGCGGCGCCCGACGCCGCCGATGGCCCCCTACTACGTGCGCCGCGCCGAGGAGTACATCCACGCCCATGCAGGCGAGCAGGTCAGCATCGCGGACGTCGCGGAACACGCGGGCGTGAGCATCAGCGCTCTCTATTCCGGCTTCAAGAATTTCCGCGACACGAGCCCCGCGGCGTTCCTGAAGTCGATCCGCCTCCAACGCGTTCGCGCCGAACTGCTCGAGGGGGCTTCCCGCGACGAGACGGTCACCGGGGTGGCGATGCGCTGGGGATTCACGCACCTGGGCCACTTCACCGCCGCCTACAAGCACAAGTTCGGCGAAGCGCCGTCCCAGACGCTGCGCCGCTCCATTCGCTGACGGGCGGGCGCGTGCCAGCCCCGGCGGCGGCCGGGCCGCGAGAGGCCCAGCCCACCCCGTCCTGCTCAATCCAGCAGCGCCGCCTTCAGGTCCCGCCAGCTCCGCGCATCGGGCGCGCAGATCAGCCCGCCTGACATGTGCGCGGGGAGAAAAGGCGAGCCATCGAAATGCGCGCTGTGCCCGCCGGCTTCGCGGTGCAGCAGCCAGCCCGCGGCGTGGTCCCAGGGCATCAGCTTGTTGTAGAACAGCGCGTGGACCTGCCCGGCCGCCGCAAGCCGGTACTCGTGCGCCGCGCAACGCAGCCAGCAGGTGGTCGACAGCGAGGACAGGCGCTGGTTCACGCGCGTGCGCAGCGGCTCGGGCAGGAAGTTGGTGCCGATGACGCCGTCCATCTGGTCCGGGGGCACCGGTGCAGCCACCCGCAGATCGATGCGGCGCCCGCCGCCTTCATGTTCGAGCCATGCGCCGCCGCTCCTGAACGCGTAGGCCGTGCTGCCGGTCACCGGATCGTGGATCGCGCCGGCCATGATCTCTCCGCGCACCACCGCAGCGGCCATGACGCCGAACAGCGGAAGACCGCTGGCGAAATTGCGGGTGCCGTCGAGCGGATCGACCACGAAGGCCAGGTCGCGGCCGCCGATGCGCTCCAGCAGTTCCGGGTCGCGGCCGGCCGCTTCCTCGCCCACGATGAGCGCGCCCGGGAACCGGCGCGCCAGGTCGCTGGCGATCGCCGCCTCGGAGCGTTCATCCGCCAGCGTGACCACGTCGAATGCCGAGGTCTTGCGCGCTATCTGGTCCGGCGCGAGGCGGTTGAAGCGCGGCATCAGCTCGGCCTGTCCCGCCGCCTGCAGCACCTTGCCCATCCATAACAGGTCATCCATCGAAAACGCCATATGCCAGCCTCCTTGCGGCGTTTCAGTGTTGGCCCCGCACGGGCAGCGGCAATGCGTGCAGCGGGTCCCTTCCTTGCGGCCGCGCGCGCAGCGGGGCCAGGCCACGCTTCCATGGCGATGCCGCGTACGTGCGGGACGGCGGGGCACCTGTGCCTCCGGATCCACCCGAGCGCATGCGCGCGCAGGCCGCTCCTTCGCGGTCGACCGGCGCCGTGCGCTCGCGGGACGCTACGCCGGGGAGCGCGGATGCTGGCTTCCTTGGTCCGCGATCCAGCGGCGCACGTCCTCGGCCCGCCACGCGGTGACCCGGGGCGACAGCTTCACGGGCGCAGGGAAGCTGCCGCTGTCGACGCGGCGCCACAGGGTCGACTTCGAGATGGGCACGAACACCAGCACCTGGCGTTCGCGCAGAAACCCCGTCTCGGGCAGCACGGCAGGACGTTCGGATGGGTAGGTCATGGTTCGACTCCTACACCGGCAAGGCCGGTCGGTGGCCGACCCGCTCGTTCACGTGGGGCTAGGTCAGGATGACACCCACGCTAGGGACGCAACACGCTGGCGCACACCGTGGACGTCCCCTGGACGGTGTGGCGATCGACAAGTTCATGGCCGCGCTCGGCGGACGCCTCTGGTCACCGCGGCGAGCGACGGCAGACCATCCGGCGGCGGGCAGGCGCGAGGAAGAGAATTCGCAAGCAGCTCCAGGGCTGGAGGGTCGAGGAGATCCAGCTGTCCCCGCCCGAAGTCACCGCGGAGAACACGGGCGCATGCGGGCTGCCGGAACCATATCGCGCCTGCGCCAAGAGGCATAGGGTGCCGGGCCGCGGCGCCACGTCCTAGCACCGAATGCCACGCCGCGGGAGACAAGTCGGAGTGACTTCCCGCAGCGGACCTTGTCTCGTGTCGGCGCAGTCGTTCCCTCGCCCTCGCCTGGGGAGAATGCGGCAGGCTCGAAAGACAGCGGCGGCAGGCATCTCGCGCGCGGAGCCGAAGGAATCCGAGCGCATCGGTGCGGCAGGGCTTTTATAAAACCAAAAAGAATATCAAGCTTCTCGTCCATACGAATCGAGATATACTCAAACCAGTTCAACTGGCTGTTCCCAGCAGCCACGACAACGCCCGCCGAAGGCGCCACATCGTCCCGCGCGGCTAGCTTTTGCGGCTATTGCCGCCCGGTGGGTCTGTAGAGCTGCAGCCTATCCCGTTTCTCCATGCTCATGCAGGTCCATTCCAGCCTGCGTTGCCGACTGAACCCGATTCCAAATACCGCCATTCCCATGGGCAAGTACGTCGTTTCGCCCGCGACACACCAGACCGACTGTGGCCGCTTCCGCGCCTCCGTCTCGGTCCAACGCTCTCAAGGCAACGGCAGCTACTGTCGAGTGTTCCGCTTTGACAGAGCCTTTGCCTCTCGCGAAGCCGCGCGAATCTTCGCAGTCACCCAAGGCTGGCTGCAAACGTGCATGCAGCACCCTCCGGCGTGCTGAGCAACTGCGCCCCACCGCGTCCCTTCCATCCGTCCGCATGTGGCCTCCACATGCACATCCCTAGCGCAAACGGCGCGCCCTTGCGCGCGCCCCATGAATAAAGGCTTTTCCATGTCCAGCAAGATCTATGTAGGCAACCTCCCCTACTCCGTCACCGATTCCAGCCTGCAGAGCAACTTTGCCGAGTTCGGCAGCGTCGCCTCCGCCAAGGTCATGACGGACCGTGAGACCGGCCGTTCCAAGGGCTTCGGCTTTGTCGAGATGGCTTCCGCCGAGAACGCCCAGGCCGCCATCAGCGCTTTGCACGGCAGGTCCGTCGATGGACGCTCGATCGTCGTCAACCTGGCTCGCCCCCGCGAAGAGGGTCGTGGTGCGGGTGGCCATGGTGCCCAGGGCTACCGTGCAGCCGGCCGTTCGGATGTCGGCTACGGCGATGGCGGCTACGGCGGTGGTCGCTACTGAACCCAGCCGCACCGCAGAAAGACCGGCCCATCTGGGCCGGTTTTTTTCGCCTCCACCGGCCCGCTGTGGACCGCCGCCCAGCCTCTGGGCCGATGGCGCTGTGCCCCATCCTCGTTCGGTCCCTTCAAGGGTCTGCGCGCTTGTCCGCGGCGATGCGGACGCGATTGCGCCGCCTCGTTGCCGTTCGTGATCGCTGCACTATTCCCGCGGCACCACCTCGGCCGGGGGATCCACCGGCGCGCCTGCGTCCGCAGTCGGCGGGGTACCCGATAGGGCAGCCGTGTCGCCCCCCGGCTGGGCGCCGGGCTGACTGCCAGCCTCCCCGTTCGCTTCCGGGGCTGCCGGCTTGCGGCGCACACGCTTGAGTACGGACGGACCCATGGCGTGCTCCATGGCCTCGTGCGCAGCGTCAGCCCCGCTCCCTGGTTCCGCCGCCGGGAGGATGGGATCGGGCTCGCCCCCGGACTGGCTGGCATTGCCGACGTCGAGCGCGGCGGCATCGTCCATGCGCGGTTCGCCGGCCGCTGGCGCAACCGGCCGAGGGGCCACCTCGCCCAGATCTCCATCACGCGCCCCCATTGCATTCATGCGCCTGCGCAGACCGGTGGCCTGCCGGCGCGCCGAATTGGCGATGTCCTTGATCTGGCGCTTCAGCGCGGCGCGCTGGATGTCCAGCTCCTGGGTGCTGATGACCTCATGGATCTCCAGCGTCTGCAGCAAGGGCATCAGCTGGTCGAGCTGGTTGAGCACCTCGAGGTACCGCCGCCCGCTCGAGGACAGGATGCCGACCTCGATCTCCAGCGGCTGCGTGTCATAGGTCGCGAAGCTGCTGATCCCATGGGCCTTGAAGAGGGCCTCCGCGCCGTCGAGCGCCTGGTTGAGCCTGTTCTTGACCGCGTCGATGTCGGCGCGCAGCGAGGTCTCCTCCCTCTCGACGTCCTGGTGGTCGATGCGCGTGCGCGCGATCACGGAAATGAAGTGGGCGTTGAGCTGCAGCGTGTTGAACATGCGCACGAACAACCGCTTGGCCTCCGCGCTCGTGAAATGCGTGCGGACCTTCAGGCTCGCCGCCTCGACCCTGCGGAAGTCGGCCTTGGCCTCCCGCGCCAGGATGCGGGCGTTGACCGCGCCCTGGTCCGTCTTCACGATCTGGATATCAGCCATCGCCGCCTCCGGTGCTTCGGTTCCTGCGGCCGATCTTCGGCGCCCGCCGCGCGCGCCGCCACCCGAAATCCAACCCGAATCCGGCGCATTTCGGCGACAGCCCGCGCGGGCGGCGCCGGGCGCCTTGACCCCGCCCCGCCGTCCCGCTACGGTGCTGTCCAACGGTAGCTGGCCCGCGGGCCCGGCCCGGCGGACACCCCGACCGGACGGATCCCGACTGCGAGCCCTGGAGCATTGGCCGCGCGCACGTCCGCGGCACCGGCAGGAACAGGCTTTCGAGGCAAGCGCCTGGCCTTGCGCCGAAAGCTCTTTCCGACCGGTAGCTGGCACACCGATCACGGCGGATCACCCGCCTACCTACAAACCAGCCTGGGTCCATTGACCCGCGAGCCTCGGCGCCATGCCGAGAGTATTCACCCCGAGGGGCACCCGCCCCTCACGGGGATTGGGCTGCCTCCTCCCTTCCTGGAGTCAGCCATGCCGACAAGCATTGCATCCCGCCGCCCGCGCGCGCCAGCGTCCGCGGACGTCTTCTACATCCTCCCCAGCACCGCGCTGGCGGGTGCCTCGATCGTCGGGGCGCCCGACTGGTCCGACATCGATCCCGACGGCGACGACGACGCGCACGAATGGACGGTGGAAGAGATCGTGTATCTCCATTGGCGCCTGCTCAAGGACGTGCGCGATCTGGCGAACACGAGAACGCCGCTGGACGAGAAGCTCGCGACCCTGGGCTGGATCTTTACCGACCCGGAAAAGGACCGCCTCCCCTTCTCGTTCGTCAACTGCCTGCGCGTGGTGGGCTGCAGCCCGCTCTCGCCCATCGCCTATTGCGGCCGGGTGGACAGCGAGGAGATCCGCGATCACATCGCGCGCAACGTGAAGGGGTGGCTGATGGAGTCGCTCGCACGCTACCCGCGCTGGGTGGCGGAGGCGTTCGCAAGCAACCCGGGCTGGATCGAGGCTCGGCTCGCCCGGAACCCCCAGTGGATCAACGAGCAGATCAAGTGGCTCTCGTTCCAGGGCGACCTCTTCGCCTGATCCCCCTCTTCCTGGAGCCCGCGGACGCGGGCTCCGCAACCCAAGGAGATGCCATGTCTTCATTCGAAATCATGCTGTGCCTCGTGCTCGTGCTGGCCGCCTACGGCGTCGCCGCGCGATGGGACGACGAGGCAGCGCGGGCCGCCCGCGCCGAGTCCCGGTGCACGGCCTCGGCTGCCGCGCCGTTCCCCGGCGCGGGCCCGGCCCGGCGCCGGTGCGCAGACCTCCCCGCCAGGGAAACCTCCGGACAGGGGGTGGAGCCATGACACAGGCAGCCACCTTCGCGCGCTCCCGGCCGCTGGTGCCGGTCTGCGACACCGCGGAACTCGAGTTCCTCATCAAGGAAAGCGAGATCGTCACGGGCATCGCCGGCCGGACCTTCGTGGTCCTCGGCTCGCGCATCCAGTCCTACCGCATCGCACTGCGGCCCAGCGGCTACCTGCTGCGTTCGCAGGACGGCGAGGCCATGGCTGCCGACACGCGGTACGTGAGCGCCGCCGACTGGCCGGACCACCCGGTGTCGCGGGCGCTGCAGGCCGGCCTGCTGTTCACGTTCGAGATCGGCCGTTAGGCCAGCGCCATTGCCGCGCGGGAGGTCCGGTCCCCGGGGCCGCCTGCGCGGGCGCCACATCCATTGGAGGAAAAACATGCATCGCATAGAACCACTTGGGCAGCCCGCACGCGCGCGGCCGCCCGGAACGCACAGGACGTCGCCATGACGGAGACGGAATACGAGCTGCGCATCGAGGACGTCAAGGCACGCGCCCACGGCCGCTGGGACGAGATCCTGCGCTGCCTGGGCGTGGACGAGCGCATCCTCAAGCACAAGAACCTGCCGTGCCCCCTGTGCGGCGGCACGGACCGGTTCCAGTACACGGACCGATACGGCGAAGGCAACTACCACTGCCGCAACCGGGATTCTTGCGGGCCGGGCGGTGGCTTCAAGCTGCTGCAGGCTCTCAAAGGCTGGGACTTCGTCACCACGCTCAAGAAGGTCAACGAGTGCGTCGGCGGCCTGCCCGCCGCGACCGCGTCCCACGCGCAGCCGGCCGGCGCCGAGCGCATGCTGCTGCTCGCGCGCCGCATCTGGGACGAAGGCCTGCAGATCCGGCGGGGCGACGAGGTGGACCGCTATCTCTGCGGCCGCGGGCTCGGGATGGACGTCTATCCGAGCGCGCTGCGCTACCACCCGCGCCTGGGCTACTACGAGCGCGGTGCCGACGGCAAGACCCGCCGCGTGGCCGAGTACGCCGCGATGCTCGCGCGCATCGACGGGCCGGACGGCCAGCTGGTGTCGCTGCACCGCACCTACCTGAGCGGCGGGCGCAAGGCGGCCCTGCCCGATGCCAAGAAGGTCCTGACCGCGGGCATCAACGGCGCGGCCATCCGCCTGTTCGAGCCCACGGAGGTGCTCGGCCTCACCGAGGGCATCGAGAACGCGATCGCGGTGCACCTGCTCAAGGACATCCCGGTCTGGCCCGGCCTGAGCGCGGGCAACCTGGAGAGGATCTGGCTGCCGGACACCGTGCGGCGGGTGCTGATCTTCGGCGACAACGACGCTGACGCCGACTTCGACGGGGAGGCCAGTTCCTACTTCCTGGCGCGCCGCCTGCGCAAGGAGGCACGGCACGGCCCCGCGCGCGAGGTCGAGGTCCACATCCCGCGCAAGCCGGGCGCCGACTGGGCCGAGGTCTGGTGGTCCATCGTGCAAAAGATGAGACGCGCCGCGTGACGGCGGGGTCCCGGCGAAGGCGCCGCCTTCCCGGGCCATCCCGGACGGGTCCGACCGGAGGTCGGACCCGCCTTCTCGGTGACTTTCGCCACAGGCGAGGTCAGCGACAAGGCATTGGAGCATCTCCCGGAGCATCGCTCCGCTGGTAGCTGCCAGACCAAGCCGCGCATCGCGCGGCGAAGGCAGCCCTGGAGTTGGCACGCGGCATCCGTCGCGCGCACCGTGAAGCGGCGAACGCCGCTTCGTTCACCACCCCGCGGGGACCGTTCCCCGAGGGGAGGCGCGTCCCCGCATTTGTCTTTGGAGATTCAAATGCGCAATGGACGAACCCTCGAGGAGCTTGCTCGCGAACTGACGCGCCAGCTCGAGACCAAGAAGGACCTGGTGCTGCCCCCGTCGGCGATGCGGCACGAGACCGACGGACAGGGCGAGACGCGCCTGGTCATCGACCATCCCGATGGCGGCCGCTTCGCCGTCACCGAGCTCGCGCGCCGCCAACTGGCCGGCAAGCTGAACATTCCCTATGCGTACTTCGAGCGCATGCGCACGGAGCAGCAGGACCTGCTGGATCGCAACGTCAACACCTGGCTGCAGTGCGACGAAGGACACAAGATGGTGCGAACCCTGGATGGCCAGGCCCGCGCCTTCCTGTCCGACCGCTACCGGCGGTTGGACAACTACGACCTGGCCAACGCGGTGATCCCGATCCTGGGCGGCCTGCCCGACGTGCGCTTCGAGTCGATGGAGCTCACGCCCACGAGGATGTACATCAAGGTCGTGGTTCCGCCGCTGGCCTACACGATGGCACCCGGCGACATCGTGCAGGCGGGCATCGCGATCACCAACTCCGAGGTCGGGCACGGCACGCTGTCGGTGCAGCCGCTGCTGTACCGCGTCCTGTGCAGCAACGGGCTGATCGTTCCCGAGCGCGCGCTGCGCAAGACCCACATCGGGCGGGCACTGGGCGCGGAGGACAATGCCGTCCAGGTCTACAAGGAAGACACGCTCCTCGCAGACGACCGGGCGTTCTTCCTCAAGGTGCGCGACGTCATCCAGGACGTGGTGGCCGAAACGACCTTCCTGGAAGCGGCCCGCAAGATGCAACGGACCCAGGGCATCCAGCTGCGCGGCGACCCCGCAAAGAGCGTGCAGGTGCTGGCCAACCGCTACGAGCTCAGCGATGGGGAGCGCGCCGGCGTGCTGCGCCATCTGGTCAGCGGCGGCGAGCTCTCCGGCTACGGGCTGGTGAATGCCGTGACGCACTTCAGCCAGGAGATCCCGGACTACGACCGGGCCACCGTGTTCGAGGAACTGGGGGGCAAGCTCATCGAGCTGCCGGCCCGCGAGTGGGAAGGCCTCGCCGCAGCAAGCTGAACCGCAGCGGCGCACGGGCATGGCCCCATCCCCGGCCCCGGGGATGGGGCCCCTCGCCGCAGTCGGCGGTGTGCGGTCAGCGCGGCGCCTGCCGCGCCGAGCCCCTCCAGAACTTGCGGACCTGGATGACGCCCTCGACCCGTCCGAGCACCTTGAGCTGACGCCGGGTGCTTTCGGCGGCGTCCTTGATGACCGTCTCCGGATACCGGGTGTTGGCACAGCCCAGCACCAGGCCCGTGCCCGGCCGGTATTCGAGCGTGCGCACGAGTTCGCGCCCGTCGCAGGCGATCAGATAGTTCCCGTTGCCGCGGAACTCGGTGACCGCGAAATCGACGAACAGCGTGTCGCCATCTGCGATGTCCGGCTCCATATCGTCGCCGTGCATCCGCCTGGCGCAGCAGCCATACATCTGGTCGCGCACCTCGCTCGCCACATCCTGCACCCACTCCTCCGGCTCGCCGTCCGGCGCGGCGGCGGGTTCCGTCGGGGCCAGGGCCTGGCGCAGGGACCGCTTCTCGCCCAGCAGCCCCAACAGCCACGAGGGGTCGCCGTCCATGCCCGTGCACAGCAGCTTGAAAGAGGCGAGGTCCGGCAATCCCGGCGCCGTGCAGTCGATCCAGCGGCGCGTGGTCTGGTAGGCCCGGCCGGTGATCTCCGCCAGGTGCACGGCCTGCTTGTGCCCTTCCGGGATCCGGGCATCGCGCAGGCGCTCTAGCAGCCGGGCCTTCAGGCTGACGGACAGCGCCGCGTCCTCGTCGGCGCGCCCATCCGCTGCCTGCACTTCCAGTTCCCGGGATTTGGTCCTCGATGTCTTGTTCATTTCGCTCTTTGCCATGCCACCCAGCTTTGCCACGATTTCGTGACCGTCAACCGCTCCATCGTCCGCCGCCACCCCGAATCTGCCGGTTTCCAGGCCACATCGGTACCTGTCGAAACAATTTAGAGCAATTTCTATTGAAAAAATCACACTTCAGAGCATAAGCTCTAACCTGCCTGCACGCGCATGCAGGCGGAACCTGGCGCGAACCTGCCTGCAGCCAATCGGCGCCGAGCACGGCACGTCACCTCGCCCCCAGGGGGCACACCAAGGAGGAGGTACCCATGGTCGCCATCGATCTCTCGGAGGTCCAGCTTTCCAACCTCACGCTCTTGCTGACGATGCGCGACAGCATCAGCCGCGACCCCACCCTGGCCTGCGGGCTGTTTGGACTGCGCGAGCCCGACGCCCGATACCTCGCCTCACTGTCCAGCACACAGATTCTCGCCATCGTGGCCAACGTTGGCAACGAGACCCTGTTCGCTCCGCGCGCCGACCTGTTCACCCTTCTGCGCTCGCCCCTGCCACTCGCCGGCGCCCTCTGCGCCGTCCATCCGCCTGCGCCGATCCTGCCCGCTGCTCCGGTGGCGGCCGCCGAGCAGGCGCCCTGCATGTGACTGCGACATGGTGCCGCCGCCCCCCTTGCCGACCGCTCCGGTACGCCACGCGGAGCGCCAGCTCCAGCGGCTCGGGCTCGCCAGGGAATGCGCGCAGCTCGGCGCGCGCCTGCGCACGATCGAGATCGTGAGCGGACTCCACCAGCGCCAGATCCTGCGCCTGCTCCATGCCGACCACTGCGTGCCGCCGCGCGGGCGCTCGCCCGAGACGCCGGAGTGGTACCACGGCGGCACGCTGCTGGACCGCACGGAGGCATCGGTCTTCGCAAGCCTCTACCGGCGCCTGCGCGGCCTCGACTTCGACCCGGCCCAGGCGTTGCTGGGCGCGTACCGCCACTATCGCGGCATCTGCCGGCGCACGCCCCGGCTCAGCTTCGATCGGGCTTTCGACCTGGCGCGGCACCTCGACGGCATCTGGAATGCCAAGGAGGTCTGCTTCTCCCTGGTCACCTGTGCCGTCTGCGGCAGCGAACACCTTGCCGAGGCGGGCGCCGCCGCGCACGCGGCCGGCAACTGCCCCTTCTGCAAGCTGATGGTCCGCTTTCCCCGCGACCCGCGGGTGCAGATGAGCTTTCCCACGCCACCGCTGCCGGACCCGGCCTGCCTGCAGTGGCGCCTCGCTCCGAACGCACGGCTGCACACCTCGCGCGACTGACCCTGCCGCGGCGGATCCGCCCGCGCGCCCACCTCGCCGGTTGCCGGCACCACCCCCGTACAGAGGAAGGACACGCACACGGACGGAGGACCGGCCATGCAGCCCGTCGACGCATTTCCACCAAGAGAAGCCCCTGCGGGGCAGCCCGGCGATGCCGCGCCGGAGAGTCCCGCAGCCGTGCCACCGCAGGCGCCAGCCGCCTTCGCCTACCCCGCGGTGGATCCGGGCTTCCCGGCGCTTGGACTCGACGAACTGCTGGCGGCGCACGCGAATCTGCTGTCGCGCATCAAGATCTGCTACGGCACCGATCGCCCGACCTTCGAGCGCGATGTGCTGCCGCTCGTGCGCCGCTATGCGGCGTTCGTGCACCTACTGCCAGCCACGCCCGCCAACTACTTCAATGTGCCGGGCGGCCTTCTGCAAGTGGGACTGGAAACGGCCTTCTTCGCGCTCCAGGGAACGGACGCACACATCTTCTCGGGCCGGGCCACGATCACGACGCGCCGGCACCTGGAGCCGCGCTGGCGCCTGGCCACGTTCATCGCAGGCCTGTGCGCTGAAGTCCACCGCACGCTGGGCCAGGTGATCGTGACCGACCACGCGGGCAGCGAGTGGCAGCCCTATCTGCTCGGCCTGCACCCGTGGCTGTCGCAGCATGCCGTGACGCGCTACTACCTCAAGTGGATCCCGAACGCCCCCGACAGCCCCGGCCTCTCGCTGTTCGTCCTGCCCCAGATCGTGCCGGTGGAGACGCTGCAGCATCTGGCCCAGGGCAACACGGTGGTGGTCCCGCACATGATGGCAAGCCTGTCGGGGATGCCGCTGTACCGCGAGCACAACATCCTGGCCGAGCTGGTCCGCCGCTCCGCGGCCCTGGTCATCGACCGGTTCCTCAAGGCCAGCGCCGACCGCTACGGCAAGCCCCAGCTCGGATCGCACCTGGAGCGCTATCTCGTGGATGCGCTGCGCCGCCTCGTTGCGACCCATCCCGCCTGGCTGCCGAACAGCGAGCGTTCCCGCGTCTGGTACGGCCGCGACGGGCTGTTCCTCGTCTGGCCGAACGCGGCCGCTGACGTCCGCAAGCTGCTCGAAGCCGACCAACTGCCAGGCGTCCCGAAGGCGCCCGAGACGATGCTGGAGGTGCTGCTCGGCGCAGGCGTCTTCGAAACGCGCGCCGACGGCAAGCCGCTCTGGACGATCGCGCCCCCCGGCGCCAAGACACCGCTGGAAGCGGTCAAGCTCGCCGCGGCCGCTGCCGTGCTGGCCGGCCTCGAACCCAGGCCCGAACCGCTGGCAGACGCGCTCGCCGCCGAGCTCGGGGCCGCCCCGGAGGGCAGTGCCGCGCCCACGCCCACGCCCACGCCCGCGCATTCCCGCGCGCCCGGCCCGCTACCCGCGGCGTCTCCAAGGGCCGAGCCGCACCAGCTCGAGTTGCCGGTCAGCGCCCTCGGCGCCGCAGGCCCAGGGACGCCAGCGCCCGAGACCGGCGAACGGGCGGCGGACACCGGGGGCCCCCAGTCGACCGTCCAGGGCGCATCTGCGAGCGACGCCTCCTCCGCGGCGCAAGCGGACCCTCCCGTCGCGCCCTCCCTGGCCTTGCACGCCCCGATGCGCCTGGCTCCGCACGTGCGCGCGGCCCTCGTCGACATCGTCGACGCCCTGAACACCGGCAGCGCCGCTCCGATGGCCGCAGCGACGCCCGCCGGCCTGTTCGTGGCGCTCGCGGAATTCGAACGCCGACATGTCGAGCCGTCGCTGGCGCTGCGCGCGCTGCGCGAAGCACGCATGCTGGCGGGCGGCGGCGACGGACCGGCGCCCACCTCGACCTGGGTGTTCGGCGGCGAGGCATGCCTGGGCCTGACCATCGCGCCGCCCTTCGTCTCGGGAATGGAGCCCGCGGCGGACGCAGGCAGCGGGAATCGCTGAGATGCTCGTACGCCGCTACGAGATGCCCTGGCGGCGCGCCTACGAGGGCTATGCGTGCCTGGCGTGGTACCTGGCGTTCGCCGTGACCCTGTTCGAGGCCGCGGTACGGGCGCTGCCATGGCTGCTGGCGGCGCCGATGGCGATCGCCTGCCTTCTCGCCGCGCTTGCCAGAACGGCGCAGGCCCTGCGCGTGCTCGTCGTCCGTGCTTCCCTTTCCGGCCACGCGATGGAAGTCATCGTCCCCGCCCAGCTGGAAAGGCTGCTCGCAGGACCCGACAGCGTCTACATCGGCCAGGGCTTCGAGTGGCAGCCTGTCCATTCCCAACGCCTGTACGAACTCGCGAAGATCGACTACCGGGACTATCTGGTCCCGCCCGCCCTGCTGAAGCTGCTGGGATACCGCGTCGATCCCCAGCCGGACGCCGAGATCGGCCTGCCGTACATCCACGGCGTCGAGCCGCAGGAGCGGCCGCTGTACCGGCCACTGCAGAACATGGAGGGGGGCACCCTGCTCGTCGGGACGACGCAGGCCGGCAAAGGCGTCGCGCTCGCCAACCTCATCACCCAGGCGGTGCGGCGCGGCGATGTCGTCATCGTCATCGACCCCAAGAACAGCCACCGCCTCAAGCGCGTCGTCAAATGGGCCTGCGAGCGCTATCGCGAGCCCGACACCTTCCTGGAATTCCATCCCGCCTTCCCCGAGACGGGGATTCGCATCGACTTCACCTTCAACTGGCAAAAGCCCAGCGAGGTCGCCTCCCGCATCCAGTCCATCATGCCGCCGGACACGGCCGGTGCCTTCAGCGCCTTCGGCTGGGACGCAGTGAACGTGGTCGTCCAGGGCCTCGTGGAGTTGGAGGAGCGCCCCAACCTGCTCAAGCTCACGCGCTACATCGAGGGCGGCATCGAGCCGATCCTGGAGGCAACGCTGCGCCGGCACTATGCCGCCATGCTGGGGCCCGGCTGGCGCGAAGTGCCCGAGATGAAGAAGCTGCTGCACGACGCGCAGCGCGGGAACATCCGCCGTCCCTCCGAGGCATCGAGCAACGAACTGCTCGGGCTTGTCTCGTACTACGAGCACCATGTCCCGGAGGCGCAGCGCACGAAGACCATCGACGCGCAGGTGCGGACCTTCAGGCACGACCGCGAGCACTACCAGAAGATCACGGCCAACCTGCTGCCGGTGCTGTCCATGCTCACCTCGGGCGACCTCGGCAAGACCCTCTCGCCCGATCCCTTCGATGCCGACGACACGCGCCCCATCATGAACCTCGAGAAGATCGAGCAGGCGGGCCACGTGCTGTACATGTGCGTGGACTCGCTGCCCGATCCCTCCGTGGCGTCGGCGATCGGAGCGCTCGCGCTCGCGGACCTCGCCGCGCGCGCCGGCATGCGCTACAACCTGGGCGCCTACCGGCGCATCTCGCTGTTCGTGGACGAAGTCTCCAACGTGATCAACCTCCCCCTGATCGAGATTCTCAACAAGGGCGCCGAGGGAGGCATCTACACCACCTGCGCGATGCAGACGCTGGCGGACCTGGCGCGGCGCCTCGGGAGCGAGGACGCGGCGCGCATGGTGCTCGGCAACCTCAACAATCTGATCGCGCTGCGCACCAAGGACGGCCCGACCCAGGAGTTCGTGGTCGAGACCTTCGGCCGCACGGCCATCCATACCGTTCGTGTCGGCCTCAACCACGGTGCCGACGCACACCTCGGCGACTTCTCGTCGTCCTACTCGACGCAGATCACCGAGACCCAGGAAGAAGCCGTGCCGGCGGACATCCTGGGCAAGCTGCCCAATCTGCACTACTTCGCATCCGTCTCCGGCGGCAGGCGCATCAAGGGGCGCTTCCAGATCATCGACCCCGACCACGGGCGCGGTAGCGCACGGCCATCATGATCCGCGTCGTCACCATCGCCTCGCTGACGGCACTGTTGCTGCTGGTCCTGTACCTGCCCTCAGCACAGCCGCCCGAGCGCTTCATGCAGCAGCTACGCCAGGAGCATCAGCAAAACAGCGACTTCTGGGGAGCCGACACGGCCGAGCGCATGCTGGACAGGATGATGGAGCTGCAGGCCGATGCCGCCGCCGCCTCGCCGGTTCCCGCCGCGTCAAGCGCCCCCGCGCACACGGGCGTGGACCAGGCCGTCGGGCGGGAGATGGCGCGGGTGAACCAGCGGCTGTTCAACAACCCTTACTTCCGCTCCATCGACGCGCTGCTCGTTCTGGCCTCCTACCGCCTCGCGATGCTGCTGGAGTGGCTGCCCAAGTACTGGCTCCTCGCGTTGGCGCTGGCCACCGACGCCTTCCTCGAGCGCGCCGTCAAGTCCAGGGAGTTCCGGCAGCACGACCCGGAGATGTTCGCCCTGTGCGTGAGCGCCGCGATCTTCACGCTGTGCGCGAGCGTGCTGGCGATGGTCTGGCCCTGGACGCTGCATCCGGCCGCCTGGGCCGCAGCGCCCGTTCTGGTGTGCGCCCTGGCCACCCGCGCGATCGCGCACTTCCACCGCCGGTCATGACCGGCGGATGCGCAGCCGAAGTCCAGCACCGTTCCTCCAGGCCTCAGACCGCGAAGTCCTCCAGCACCTTGCCCTGCTCCAGGGCATCGCGCAGCCAGCGCGGACGCGGCCCGCGGCCGGTCCAGGCATTGCCCTTGTCGTCCCGGTATTTCGCTGCCAGCGCCTTGCGCTTGTCCGGCGCCTTCTTCGCGGTGCCGGCGACCTGGGCCTTGACGTTCGGGCGTTGCCCACCGAACTTGAGATCGCTGGGGCGCAGGCCATAGTGCGCTATCGCTTCATTGATGCGCGCCACGACCTCCGCGACCTCCTTCTTGCGCAGGTCCTGCGCTTCCTTCTGGAGCAACTCGATCTCTTTGGTGATGTCGGCATAGGTGCGTGCAGCGTTCTTGGCCATGTAGAGCGTTCCCAGTCAGGTTGTGATGTGCCAATGCTAGCGGCTCTCTCGCGCAAGCCCAGGGCTGGCGCGGCGCCAAGGCAACGTCCGAGCGCGCTTGCCGAGAGCTGTCGCCGAAATCCCCCCCATATCCATCGCATTCCAGGGCGACAGCATGGACCGCCGCCCGTACGCTCATGGCACCGAGTTGTGTTCGATGCGGCCGCGGTCCCAGGACCGCGCCAACGCTCAGGAGATCGAGATGGACCATGCCCTGTCATCGCGCGACGAACCGATCCAGCACCGCCCTGCCAACCCGCAGGCGCCCGCCGACACCATAGTCGAGGCGAGGCTGTGGCTCGAGGAATACGCGTGGCTGTACAGCATCCTCAAGAGTGCGGCGAACGTCTGCCCCACCTTCCGCTTCCCCGATCTGATCAGCGCCGCCGTCTCGTTGAGCCTGGCCAATTCGGCAGACCAGCAGGAGGTCTTCCGGTTCCTGGGCACCCAGCTGGTCCTGCGTCCTCCCACCACGGCGCGCCGGCGCGAATCGATGTGGCGCGCGCAGTACGAGCAGTTGCGCGAGCTGCAGCGCTCACCGGCGAACCGCCATCCGAACCCGAACTTCCAGCTCGACCAGCTCACCACCGCCTGCGTCGCGCAGGCACGCCGCATCGATGAAAGCGGCGCCCGACTTCTGCGCCAGGCCCGGTTGAACATGGCCGAGCGCGCGAGCGGGGCCTCGGCCCACGCCGCACACGCAGAGCGCTGACCCCGCGCCACCGACCCCGACCGGCTGCGCGACCCGCCGCCGGCCCGACCCTCCGCCAGGCTGCACCGCCGCATCCTGACCACCCGCATCCGACCTTGCCCGGCCCCGCCGGTCGCGCCTCCGCCTCCGGTTCCCGGGGCGCGGACCGCCATCCATGGGACAAGTCATGCGATCTCTACCGTTCATCGCCGCACTCTTGCTGCACGCCGCGCCGGGCACGGCGAGCGCGTGCTGGGACGTCGCGGCGCAACGCTACGGCATCTCCGCCCACCTTCTCTATGCCGTGGCCCGCGTCGAGTCCGGGCTCAATCCGCGCGCGGTCAACAACACGCACCAGGCACGCACCGGCACGCGGGACATCGGGCTGATGCAGATCAACAGCTCGCACCTCCCGAAGCTCGCGCGCCATGGGATCACCGAGGCGCATCTGTACGACCCCTGCACCAACCTGCAGGTCGGCGCCTGGCTGCTCGCCGATGCGTTCGCGCGCCACGGCGTCACGTGGAACGCGGTAGGCGCCTACAACGCCGCGTGCTCGCAACTCAAGGGCGAGGCATGCGCCCGGGCCCGTTCGGAGTATGCGTGGAAGGTCTACCGCCGGCTGCCGCAGACACCGGCCGCCATGCCGGCTGCCGCCGTCGCTGCGCAATCGTCCCCGTCCCGCGGTCCCGCCGCTGGCGGCACGCGCACGGGCACAGGCACGGCGGTCGCAGCGGCGGCCCGCCCGGCGGCCTCCGTGCGCTACCACGTGCGGATCAGCCCGAGGGTGGCGCCATGAGGTGCGGGACCTGGATCGCCGGCTGCATGGGCGCACTCGCGCTCTGCGCCTGCGCCCTGCTGCGTCCGCCGGCAGCCCCCTCGGCGGCGGCGCCGGCCGCGGCCGCACCGCACACGGGTGCGCTGCGCATCGCGCAGGCGGAAAGCGGCCCCCGGATGGACACAGCCCGCTTCGCACCGTTCGTGCTGTGCAGCGACGACGCGTGCCCCCGCGTCACGCCCAAGACCCTTGCGCAGGCTGCTCCCGCACGGCAACACGATGCCGAGCAAGGCCCGAGGCCGGCATCGCTTGCGCCCCTCGCCTCGCCGGAGACGCCGCGCAAAGCTTCCGCGCAGCAAGCTCCCGCATCGAAGGGTCACGAGGCCGGCACCGCGGTCCCGGCCACGCCGCAGCCGTCCCCCGCATCTCCCGACAGACCGGATGAGCCCGAAGGCGCAGCCAGGCCGCAGCGGCGCGGCGACATCGCCGTGACCGTGCGTTTCCCGTTCGGCGACGCACGGCTGAACGAGGCGGCCAGGGCGCAGTTGGACACCGCTGCCGGCCAGGCCTCGGAGGCCGGAGCGCTGCACCGGCTTCGCATCGTCGGCAGAACCGACAGCGCCGGACCCCAGGCCGTGAACGACGCGCTGGCAATGGCGCGCGCCCGCGCAGTGCGCGACCACCTGCGCCACCGCCTCCCGCGCTGGCCGGCGGCCGTGGACATCGAGGCCGCCGGAGCGTGCTGCTACGCCGCGAGCAACGACACCGCGCAAGGCCGCTTCGCGAACCGGCGCGTCGAGATCACGCTCTCGGCATCCGATCCGGAGGACGCCCCATGAGGACGCGCCCTACGGACGCCATCCGGACGCTGCCGGCCCCCGGCGGCCTTCGCCCGGATCCACCCGAAGAGCCCGCGGGCTCCACCGCGCCGCGCCGCAGCGGCTCCACCTCCGGCAGCTACCGGCGGCCCGAGCGCCTCCGGCCCGCCATCCGGCCGTCCCGTCCCTCAGTCCTTCATTTCCAAAGGAGTTCTTCATGAGCATCGCCATCCTCTCCGCCCCCGCACCGGCCGCCCGGCGCTCGTCCGCGCGCAAGCTGATCGCCTTCGTCTGTCTGCTGGCGCTCGCCATCGCGGGACTGGCGCTCGCGTTCCCGAGCCATGCACTCGACCTGGTGGCCTTCACGGGCATCACCGGGCCGCTCACCAGCGCATTGACGCAGATCGCGGAACTCGGCCCCGGCATCAAGGCGCTCGTGGGCTTCGTCGGCTTCGTGGTCGCGCTGATCTCGCTGTCGGCGCTGCGCAACTTCGGCCCCGTCCTTTTTTATGTCGGCCTGGCCATTTTCGCGGCGGTCGGCTTGGTGATCGCCGGCGCGATCATGGGCGCGGTCGTCTGAGCCCCGGCGCACCCGATTCCGGAGGCCCCCATGCAAGCGGACACCTACATCCCGCGGCGTCTCGACGACAGCTGGAAGCTGGGCTTCTGGGACGTGGACGTCGCCGCGCCCATCGTGTTCATGTTCTTCGTCGGCTACCTGTCGTCGAGCAAGGTGGCGTTCGCGGTCTGCATGGCCGCCGGGTTCGCCATCTCGCGCTGGATATCGCGCCTCAAGGCGGACAAGCACCCCGCGTTCGCCCTCCACTGGCTCTACTGGCACCTGCCGACCAACCCGGCGACGTCGATGCGCGTGACGCCGCCGTCCCATCTCCGCCGGATGGTCGGCTGAGCCGAGGCGCACCATGGACTTCGAGCGACTCAGCGGCGACCTCAAGGAGCTACGCCGGCGCAACCGGGGACTGGGCCTGGCCGTGGGCGCGCTGGCCGCGGGCTTGTTCGTCGCGCTCATCGTCATCCTCCAGCTCCTGGGGACGGTGCGCACCGTGGTCGTTCCACCGTCGCTGAGCAAGACCTTCTGGGTCACGGCCGACCAGGCATCGAGCGAGTACCTCGAGCAGATGGGCAGCTTCGTCGCCTGGCTGATCCTGGACGTCACCCCCAGCTCCATCGACTGGAAGAAGGACATCCTGCTCGGCTACGTCGACCCGGCGCAATACGGCGCGCTCAAGGCGCGCCAGGAAGTCGAGGCGGAGCGCCTCAAGCGCATCAACGCCGCGACGGCATTCGCGCCGCAGCAGCTCGTGGCCAGCGAGGAAGCGCAGTCGCTGGTCGTGCGCGGACGCCTGCGCACCCTCGTGAACGGCTACGAGACCGCCAACGAACTCAAGGCCTACCGCATCGACTTCGGTCATGCCGGCGCTCGCATGCACGTCATCGGATTCAAGGAGGTGCCCTATGCGGTCAAGTGACACCGCGCGCACGCCACTGCGCCTGCCCGTGGCCCGCCGCGCCGTCGGCGGCGCAGGCCCGGCCGCGCGCGCCGCAACCGCGCCAGCACGCGTGCCCTTGCCGCCGACACGCGAGCGCTGGAAGCGACTGCCTCCCGCCGCGCGGCGGATCCTCCTCGTCACGGCCCTGTCCTTCGGGCTGCATGCCCATGCGCTGCAGGTCGTCGAGGCGAGCGACGGCGTCGCCGCCGAGGCCATCGTGTCGTTGAAGGAGCCCACGCGCATCCGCATCGAGGGCACGCCGATCACCGACGTGTTCGGCAACATCCATTCCAGCCATTGCGGCGGCCCGCCGATGCCCGCTTCCGCACCGCCAGCCTCGCCCGGCTCGCCCTCCGCCACGCCCGGACTCTCCCCCGCGGGTGCGTTCTCATCGCCCGCGGTCAATCCGGCCGGGGAGGTCATCGTCGAGTGCGATCGCGACAAGGGCGAAATCTACATCCGCCCGGTCGGCGATGCGGCCCAGCCGATCAACCTCTTCGTGGCCTCGGCCTCCGCCACCTACACCTTGCTGCTGCGCCGCTCGGACACGCCCGCAGACACCATCGTCATCCGCGACAAGACGCCGCGCGCGCTGCGCCCGGCCGCCGCCGAGGCCGCCCCCTCGGGCCCCGCGCCCAGCCACGTGCGCGCGATGAAGGCGCTGCTGGTGGCCATGGCGTCCGACCGCGTGCCGCCGGACGTCCGGGTCGAGGAGCGCTCCCGCCCGGTCCAGCTCTGGGCCGAGGCACGCCTCACGCTGCTGCGCCAGTACGAGGGCCGGGGCCTGACCGGCGAGAAGTACCTGCTCCAGAACGTCAGCGCGGCGCCGATGGTGCTGGCCGAGCAGGAATTCGACCGCCCCGACAGCCGCGCCGGCGGCGAGACCGTCGGCGTGGCGATCGAGCACCACAGCCTGCGGCCGGGCGAGAGCACCAGCGTCTACGTGATCCGGCGGGGAGGCGAACGATGAACGCGCCCTCCATGCCCCCGGGCGGCCGCCCGCCCGGCTACGCCGTGCGCGGACTGATGGACCGCTTCTCGCCGCGCCAGCGGCAGTACGCCCTGCTGGGCGCAATCCTCGCGGCCGGCATCGGACTGCTCTGGCTGATCTTCAGCTTCGCCGGGCCGGGGCCGCAGCCGCGCGGCGGCAGCGCTCCCCAGGTGCAGCCAGGCGACGTCACCAACATCGGCGTGCTGCCGCCGGGCGCGCAGGTCAACCCGCTCGACCAGTGGGTCGGCACCGCGGGCCGCAAGCTCGCGCAGTACGAGACCGAGCGCGACGAGCAGAACCGGCTCAACAAGGAGCGCCAGGCCTTCGAGGGGCGGACGATGCAGCGCTTCGCGGAGTTGGAGAAGCGCCTGACCGCGAACCAGCAGCCCCCGGCCGCGCCCCCTCCTGCGCCACCCGCGCCGCCGCCACCGCCGCCCGCGCCGGCGAGCCCGGTCGCCATGCCGCCTGCTGCGAGCCTGCCGCCGCCCCCGGCGCCGTCGGCTGCGGGGGCAGGCGCGATGCCCGCCGGCGCGCCCAGCCTGCAGCCGCCCACGCCTCCCGTGCCTCCCACGCCGACCATCTCGCGCGTCACTCTGGTGGACCGGTCCCGCGCGGTGGCCACCGGCAGCGGGGATGGACAGGCTGCCCGAGACGGCGCGCCAGGCGCGTCCTCCAGCACGCAGAAGACCGTCTCGACCTTCCTGCCCGTGAGCTTCACGCGGGGAATCCTGCTCGGAGGCCTGGACGCACCCACGGGCGGACAGTCGCAGAGCAACCCGCATCCCGTGCTGATCCGTCTCTCGGACAACTCGGTGCTTCCCAACCGGTTCCGTGGCGAGTACCGCGAGTGCTTCGTGGTCGCCGCCGGCTACGGCGACATCAGCTCCGAGCGCGCGTACCTGCGCACCGAGAACCTGTCCTGCGTGCGCGCCGACGGCGCGACGCTGGAGGTGCGCATCCAGGGCAGCGTCTACGGCGAGGACGGCAAGGTCGGCATGCGCGGCCGCCTCGTGACCAAGCAAGGGCAGATGCTCGCCAACGCCCTGCTGGCAGGTGTGGTCAGCGGCATCGGCCAGGGACTGTCCACCGCCAACACCACCTACAGCACCTCGGCCCTGGGGACGATCGCCAGCGCCGACAGCAACGCGGACGCCTACCGCGCTGGACTGGGCCAGGGCGTGGGCAAGGCGCTGGACCGCCTCGCCCAGTACTACATCAAGCTGGCCGAGAACACCTTCCCCGTCATCGAGGTGGACGCCGGCCGCCAGATCGACGTGGTGATCACCAAGGGCGTGCGCATCGACGTGCCGATGACCGCCATGGCCGGGCCCACCGCCGGCCCCTCCCCCTCCCCCGAAACCCGCTACCTGGAGGCCACCGATGATGGCAACTACTGAACCCGTGCGCCTGCGCCGCTCGCGCACCGCCGCATTGCTTTTTGAGGCCGCACTGTGTGCGGCGCTGCTCGCCGCCCTGCCGGCCGGCAACGCCGCGACGCCCGAGGAGGCCCGGCTCCTCGCTGCGCTGCGCAAGGCGCACCCCGGCACGCAGTTCACCGAGGTGTCGCGTACCGACGTCGAAGGGCTCTACGAGGTCTGGATGAACGGCAACGTCGCCTATGTGCCGGCGGCCAACCCGCGCTTCTTCGTCTTCGGCCGCCTCTTCGACACGCAAGACATGCGCGACATCACGGGCCCGCGGATCGCGCAGCGCAGCACCGGCCCGGGCGGGCCGTCCGAGCCGGTGTCTCGAACGGTGGCAACCGTCTCCCTGGAGCAGCTGCCGCTGGCCGACGCGATCCGGACGGTGCACGGGAACGGGGGGCGCAAGGTCGCGGTCTTCAGCGATCCCAACTGCATCTATTGCAAGCAGCTCGAGCCCGAGCTCGCCAGCATCGACGACGTCACGGTCTACACCTTTCTCCTGCCCTTCCAGGGCGAGGCCCGTCCGATCGCGATCTGGTGCGCCGCCGACCGCGAGCGCGCCTGGCGCCAGTGGATGCTGCAGGCGGACGCCAGCCTGCTGCGGTCCGACGCGCACTGCGACCACCCCATCGGGCGCAACCTCGAGCTGGCCCGCCGCCTGGGCGTGCAGGGTACGCCGACGCTGATCTGGGCCGACGGCATCCGCACGGACGGCTACATCGGGCGCACCGCGCTGGAGGCCAGGTTCGCGGAGGCCGCGAAGGTGGCCGGTACGAAGTCCGGCACGGCGGGCGCACGGCCATGAGGACCCGGCCGCTGCACCTCGGTGCGTTCGCCGCGCTGATCCCCCTGGCCGGGTGCGTCAACATGTCGGGGCTTAGTGGCGGATCCAAGTACGCCTGCGCGGCCCCCGATGGGGTGGCCTGCGAGTCGGTGTCGGGAACCTACGTCAACGCCCTGCACGAGAACCTGCCGAGCCAGCGGGCCTCCGCCACCGCGCCGGGCGAGCCGTCCACCTCCCGCGCCAAGGCCAGGGCTCCTGACGCTGTCCCGGCCGCCGCCGCACCGCCCCGCCAACCATTCGCGGCCGCCGCGCCCGCGATCGACGCCGCCGGCGGCGTGCCCGGCATGGCGCTGCGATCCGAGGCGCGGGTGCTGCGGCTGTGGACCAAGCCGTGGGAGGATGCGGACGGCGACCTCTGGGACCAGGGCTTCGTCTACGTCCAGGTCGATGCCGGTCGCTGGCAGATCGACCACGTGCGCCAGCGCATCCGCGACCAGTACGCGCCGCTGCGCCCCCCGCCCGCCGTGCCCGCAACCCCCTCCGGCACCACCGAGCCGGGTGCCGGGCCGATACCCGCGGAGGCCGGGCCGGCGGGCGCCGCAGAGAGCGCGCTGCAACGCCCCGCGCCGTTCAATTCCTTCCCGCTGCTGCGCCCACCGCCGGCCGGCACGGGGCCACGACCGCAGTGAGGCCGCCATGCGCCTGCCTTCCACCGAAGCACGTCACGGCGAACGCCACGCCGCCCCCCTGTTTCCCTTCGGGATGCCGGCCGACATCCCGGCCGAGCAGTTCGCGAGCTGGCTGCCCTATTCCGCCTACCTGGCCGAGGAGAAGATCTTCGTCAATCGCGAAGGGATGGGCTTCCTTCTCGAGGTGATGCCGCAGTCGGGCGCCGACGAGCGCATGTCCGAGGTGCTGGTCTCGCTGTACGCCAACTGCCCGCCCGGCACCGGCCTGCAGTTCCACCTGTTCGCCTCGCCGCACATCCGCCAGCAGCTGCGCCAGTACACCAACCTGCGTATCGAGGACGAGGACCAGGCCGAGAAGGCGCGGCCCTTTGGCCGGCCGGTGCCCAACGAGAACCTGTTCCGCAGGCTCGCGCGCCAGCGCGTGCAGCACCTGCTGCGCGGCACGAAGGCCTCGCTCACCGCAGGCTTCCACTACACCTTGCGGGACTTCCGGCTCATGCTGAGCGTGTCCTTCCCGGGCAGCGCCGCGGACCTCAACCGCCGCGACGCGCTGCTGACGCTGCGCGACTCGATGGCCGCGACCCTGCGCTCGGCCATGCTGCCCAACCGCGTGTGCGACGCGGCCGACCTGATCAACTGGTGCGCCCTGTTCACCAACCCGGACCGGATCGCCCATTCGGACGCCGAGGACCTGAACGCCGACGACGACCGCTGGCTGCATTACGACGACGGGCGCGAGATCCGCGACCAGATCGTGGACTTCGACACCGTCCAGGATCCGCATCCGTCGGGCATCACGTTCTGGAAGGGCACGAGCGAGGAAATGCTGGAAGCGCGCTTCTACTCCATCAAGTCGTTCCCCGAGCGGTTCGCGTTGTGGCAGATGGGTTCGCTCATTGGTGACCTGATGCAGCCGGCCCTGCAGTACAGCGCGCCGTTCCTGATCACGCTGGGGGTGCACATCCTCGATCCGAACGTCACTAAGTCGGTGGTCACGGCGAACCACGTGCGCGCCACGCAGAACGCCAAGAGCAGGATGGCCGACGTGATGCCGGATGTGAGGAAGAAGCTCGACGACTGGTCCGCGGCGGCCAATGCGCTGGACACCGGCGGCAATCTCGTGAGCCTGTACCACCAGCTCGCGATCTTCACCCAGCCGGACAAGGCCGCCTCGGCGCACGAGGCAGCCAATGCGATCTGGCGCGCGCGCGGATTCCAGCTCAACGCCGACGCCTACATGCACCGCCAGGCCCTGCTCGCGAGCCTGCCCATGACGCTGACGCCGCGCATGCACAAGGACCTGTCCAAGATGCGCCGCGTCACGCGCAAGACCATGGCCAACGCGATCCACATGGCGCCGTTGATCGCGGAATGGCGCGGCACCCGCACCCCGGCCCTGGTGTTCGGCGGCCGGCGCGGCCAGATCATGACGCTGGACCTCTTCGACAACGATCTCGGCAACTACAACTTCGCGATCATCGGCGCGCCGGGCAGCGGCAAGTCCGTGCTGATGAACGAGCTCGCGTGGTCCTACCGCGCGATTGGCGCCAAGGTCTGGATGCTGGACCTCGGGCGCAGCTTCGAGAAGCTCTGCCGCAAGGCCAAGGGAACGTACATCGAATTCCGGCCCGATGTGGACATCTGCCTGAACCCGTTCACCATCGTGCACGACATCAACGAGGACATCGACATGCTGGTGCCGGGCATCAGCAAGATGTGCTCGATGCAGCATTCGCTGGACGAGGTCCAGCGCAAGGCCATCTCGGCCATGATCCTCAAGCTCTGGCGCGAGCACGGCAGGGACCTCACGATCACGGGCCTGCGCGACGCCTTCAAGACCGGGACCATCGAGGAGCTGGGCGTCCGGGGAGATCCGCGCATCCGGGATCTCGCCATCATGCTCAATCCCTATGCCAAGGGTGGGCAGTACGAGCGCTTCTTCGAGGGCCGGGCCAACGTCGATTTCAGCAACGATTTCATCGTCATCGAGAATGAGGAACTCAAGCGCCGCCCGGACCTGCACGCGGTCGTCAACATCCTCCTGCTGCACCAGATCACGGGGGAGATGTACCTCACGCGCAACCGGCGCAAGGTGCTCTTCATCGATGAGCTGAAGCAGCAGTTGGGCGACATCGGCGCCGACGACCCGATCAAGGCCGCTGTGGTCGAGGAGGCAGCCCGGCGTGCGCGCAAGTATGGCGGCGCCCTCGGCACGGCCACGCAGAGCGCCGACGATTACTACGGGTCGGCCCAGATGGAGGCGGCGTTCGCCTGCTCGGACTGGGTCTTCCTGCTGCGCCAGAAGCCCGAATCGATCGAGATGCTGGACCGCAAGGCCCGCCTGTCGATGGACGAGCCCAAGAAGCGCCTGCTCAACTCGCTGCGCACCGAGGCCGGCGCGTTCTCGGAGGTCTACATCTCCTCGCCCGTCGGCGAAGGGGTGGCGCGCAACATCCTGGACCCGGCCACGCACCTTCTGTTCTCGAACAAGCTGGAGGACAACGCCCCCATC
Source organism: Acidovorax sp. GW823-FHT02H02 (assembly GCF_058797075.1). NCBI lineage: Bacteria > Pseudomonadati > Pseudomonadota > Betaproteobacteria > Burkholderiales > Comamonadaceae > Acidovorax > Acidovorax sp. GW823-FHT02H02. The sequence continues at coordinate 45,856 of NZ_JBXAJH010000019.1, forward strand.
GACGCACTGCGCGCCCAGGGCCTGTCGATCGACGAGGCGATCACCGAGCTGCTGCGCCAGCGGGGGCATGCGCTATGAAGGCCGTTTTGCTGCATGCACTGGTCGCTGCGCTGCTGCTCGCCGCGGGTCTCGCCGCCTACGACCGCTGGGTGCTGCGCCCCGCCCTGGTGGTGGGCGTGGTGGATCTCTCCGAGGTCTACCGCACGAAGGAAGCCGAATTCACGCAGTTGCTCACCAGCGGCGGCACAGAGGCCGAGCGCGAAAGGGCGCTCGCGCTCGCGCGCCGCTTCTCGCAGCGGCTGCCCGCGGCGCTGGACGAGCTGCCTCGCGAATGCGGCTGCCTGGTGGTGATCAAGAGCGCGATCGCGGGAGCGCCGAACAGCCGCGACCTGACGCCGGCATTGCGCCGGAAGGTGGAACAGCCATGACCGTGGACACCGTCTCCGATGACGCAGCACTGGCGCCGGGCTGGTGGCGCCAGCGCACCCGATCCTTCATCGACTTCCTGCGCCACATGCGCCGGCGCTGGTACCTCTACCTGCCGGTGTTCGCGGTCTGGGGTTTCGCCTACGTGCGCCTGTTCTTGGACCCGACGCCGCGCGTGCCCCTGCTCGTCAACTGGACGCCGAGCCTGCCGTACCACGTGGCACTCATGCAGTTCCACCAGCAGCCCATACGGCGCGGCGACCTGATTGTGTTCGCGTTCGCGGGCGAGGCTCAGGCGCACTACCGGGGCCTGCGCGGCCAGCCGTTCTTCAAGCGCGTGCGGGGCCTGCCCGGCGACATCGTGACGGTCTCCGACCGCACGGTCTTCGTCAACGGCGAGGCCGTGGGCCGGGCCAAGACCCACGCCTACGACGGGCACCCGCTCGCGCCCATCGCGCCGGTGGTCATTCCTCCGGGCCACTACTACGTGCAGGGCATCGGCCTCCACAGTTTCGACTCGCGCTACGCCGAGAGTGGCCTGGTGCGCGACGAGCAGGTGGTAGGCGTCGTGATGCCGATCTTCTGAGGAACCGGACCATGCCTCCCGCATTCCACACTGTCCATCGCGCCAACCTGATCGCGCTGCTGGCCGTGATGGGCTTGGCCGCAAGCGCCGCGCCCGCCCAAACCAGCCCGGCGTTCGGTCCGCTCGGCGCATCCACCGTGGCCACCGCCCAGGGCGACATGCCGATCACCGACTACCTCGGCCTGCTGCGGCAGATCGCTCCGTCGGCCGAACAGGGCGCACGCACCTACATCGCGGCCGTGCAACTGCGCTGCGGCCGCGCGCCGACCACGGCAGAACTGCGCCAGGCCATCTCCGAAGGCGAGGGACACCCGGCGCTCATGGGCCTGATGCGCGCTGCCCAGCTGCAGGACAAGGCCGCGCGCGACCGGCTGGTGGCCCAGGTCCCCTGCCCTCGTGGAGCCGGGCGATGAGACCCGGCGGCTGCTTGTCGGCCGCCCTGCTCGTCGTGCTGGCCAGTGGCGGCACGACCGCCCGCGCCACGGACCTCGGCGCGCTGGGGCCGACGTACGGGATCACCGAGCCGCACCTGCTGCGCATGATCGAGGAACGGCTGCGCGAGAAGGAGCGCTCGGGCGAGCTGGCGCGCGTCGAGCAGGAGGCGCGGGCACGCGGCACCGACACGGTGAGGAACCCGGTGCCGGTCCCCGGCGTGCGGACCACGGCGTTTCCGCGCTCCTTCTACTTCGACCCCACCTACACGCTCGACCGCAACATCCTGGGCGCGCACGGCGAGCTTCTCTTCGCCGCCGGCACGCAGGCCAATCCCCTGGACATCGTCTCCCTGTCGCGCCACCTGCTGTTCTTCGACGCGCGCGACGCCCGTCAAGTGCGTCGCGCGCACCAGCTGGTCGCCCACTACCAGGGCAAGGTCAAGCCCATCCTGACCGCAGGCTCCTACCTCGATCTCATGAAGGCCTGGCGCGTCCCGGTCTACTACGACCAGCAGGGGATGCTCACGCGGCGCCTGGGGATCACGCAGGTGCCCGCCTTGGTGTCCCAGGAGGGCAAGCGGCTGCGCATCGACGAGATGGAGGTGGAGCGATGAAACCGCGCCTGCTCACCCACACGCTCCGTTGGCTGGCCGGGCTCCTCCTGGCGGGAGGCTGCGCGGCCGCGGGCGCGACCACCTGCACCGGCAGGTTTCCCAACCCGATCACCGACATCTGCTGGAGCTGCATCCTGCCCCTGAGCATCGGGGGCGCGCGCATCGGCGACTTCGGTTCGCAGGAGGACATCGACAACCCAGGCAGCCCGCTGTGCACCTGCGGCGTCAACCCGGTGATCGGCCTGTCGATCGGCTTCTGGGAACCGGCCCGCCACGTCGAGGCGGTGCGCAAGCCCTTCTGCCTGGCCTCGCTGGGCGGCATCGACCTCGACCCGGGCATCCCCGCGCCGGAGGCCGCGCGCTTCACGCGTCCCGAGGGCGACGGCGACGGCGGATCGTTCTACCAGGCCCACTTCTACGTGAACCCCATCCTCTACTACCTCGAGGTGGTGACCGACTTCCCCTGCCTGGAGAAGGGCAGCTTCGACCTTGCATACCTCACCGAGGTCGACCCGCTCTGGGCCGACGACGAGCTCACGCTGATCATCAATCCCGACGCGGTGCTGTTCGCCAACCCCGTGGCGGTCGCGGCCTGCGCCGCCGACTGCGTCGCCGCCTCGATGGGCTTTGGCATCCGCGAGATGTTCTGGTGCGCGGGCTGCCAGGGCGGCCTCTACCCGATGAACGGCCACGTGCCGTACCACATGGGCGGGGTACGCACGGCGGCGCTGATGGCCCAGCGGCTGACGGCCAAGATGCACCGGGAACTCATCGCCTGGGGCTGGCACGGCCAGGCCGGCCTGTGCGGGCCGTACTTCCTGCCGGTCATGGACAAGGCCGCCTACAAGACCCAGCTCACCTACCCGATCCCGGCCACGTCGAAGGAGGCCGGCAAGTGCTGCCAGCCGTTCGGGCGCCAGACCGTCACCTGGGGCGCCGGCAAGGAGTACCCCGTTCAGGGCGAGGACTTCGCCTTCATCCTGTTTCGCAAGAGGAACTGCTGTGTGGGCTACTGACCTTCTCCGCGGGCGGAAGCTCGTCCTGGCGTTCGTGCTCGCCGTCCACGCGGCGGCATCCCCTGCCGCCGGGCCAGTCGTGGGTCCGGCCGCGCCCGCCATCACCGATGCAGACCTCGAGCGGGTGCGCCGCGAGCAGCCCACCGTCACCGAGCAGGACATCGATCAGGCCCGGCGCAAGCACCGCATGCCCGCAGAAGCGGAGCTGAAGGCGGCGCCCCCGGCGCCGGCCCCCGCCATCGATGCGCTGCCCCGGCCCGCGACGAACATGCCGATCGACCTCGAGGCCCTGGCGCGGGGCTATGCCGCGCAGGCGGGCGCCATGCAGGCCGCGGAAGGGCTGGCGCAGGGGCCTGGGCTGATGGTCTTCGTGAGCCTGTCCATGCCGCGCCCTGCGCTGCAGCGGCTGATCGACCAGGCCGCGCGCGCGCGCGCCTCCGTGATCCTGCGCGGACTCGCACAGGGGTCGCTGCGCGAGACCGTGGCGCAGGTGCAGCCGCTCATCGGCACGCGCCAGGTGGCGGTGCAGATCGACCCGCAGGCCTACGACCGGTTCTCGATCGAGCGCGTGCCCAGCTTCGTGCTGGTGCGCGACGGCACGCGCCCGGTCTCGTGCGCCAGCGGCACCTGCGCGCCGCCCGAGGCCTTCCTGCGCGCGGCCGGCGACGTGAGCCTGGACTATGCGCTGGAGCACATGGTGCGCGCTGCGCCGGCGTTCCAGGGCGACGCGGCGGGCTTTCTGCGGCGGCTGAAGGAGTAGCGCCACCATGCTTCTCACGCTCTCCCTCCTCCTGCGCCGGGCCGTGGTCTGGGCCACGCTCGCCTGCTTCGTAACCACCCAGACCGCGGCGCAGACCGGCGCGCACGCCGAGGGCACGGCTGCGGGCCAGGCCGCGAATCCCGTCATCCGCGGCGCGATCAATGCCCCGGACGCCTCCGCCGTGGTGCCGGGCTACACGAACGCGCCGCCCGAGCGGCTCTACTACGGGCAGCCCAACCTCTCGGGGCAGACCAGCGCCCGGCTAGCGGGCTGCGCGATGACTCCGAACGACCCCGTGTGCCAGGCGCTGCTGGGTGCCCGGGCCTCGGCCCACACGCCGCGCGAGCCGGTGTCTCCGTACGACCCCGCCGTGCTGGATGCCCGCCGCATCGCGTCCAACCCGTCCACCCAGCTAGAGGACATTGCCAGCTTCTACGCCGGCTGCCAGGTCGACACGGTGGCCACGCCGGCCACGGAGACCCGCGTGTGCCGGCAGTATTCCGGCGCTTCCGCGCTGTCCTGCGCGCGCACGCTGTCCGTGGCGGTCTCGCGCACCAGCAGTTGCCCGCCCGGGGAGTGGTTTGCCCAGGGAACCGCGGGAGCGATCGGCCTCGGCGTGCAGTGCAAGCCGGACCAGCCAGCCTCGCAGCAGCGCATGCGCGTGACCGCGGGCGGCGCGCCGGTGGCCTTCTTCGACGTCGACATGACCAGCGCGTACGTGTTCCCGCAGATCGTGGCGCCGCTGCCCGGCGGGGATCCGATGGGCGGCGGCAGAAACGGCCTCTGGGTCGCCAACAACCGCTGCAATGGCGACGACTGCCGGGTCACCGGCTATGTGGCCCAGGAATACCGGCAGGTCTGCACGGGTGGCGGCGGCGATTCGGGGGACATGCAATGCACGACCGAACGGCCCTTCCTGGAGATCTATGGCGCCTGCCCCGCCGGCACGCAAAGCGGCGACCGGATCGGCCACACGACCGGCGCCGCAGGCGATGCCGGGGATGTTCAGACCACCTACCTCGAGGAGGGACGCTGCTACGCCCCCAGCGAGGACCCCGAGGACGCGCCGGGCGAGGACATCACGCGCACCCTCCAGGGGTCCTACTGGCGGCCGGCCGGCAGCCGCCCCGTGGTGGGCTTCCGGCTCAACCCGCTGTACGGGTACATCCCGCAGATGACGCTGGGCTACGAGCGGCCGCACACGACCGTCATCGAGACCGACCAGTGGGACGACCAGTGCCCGGCGCTGGACGCAGAAGGACGCTGCGCCGTCACCGGCGCGGCGCGCTGCGTCGATGGGCCAGCCACCAAGGAGATCGACGGCGCGCCGGTCACCCGCTCCTGCTGGCGCTACGAGACCTCGCTCTCCTGCCAGTACGGCGCGCCCACGGACGAATGCGCGCCCCTGGCCACCGCGGGCTGCACGCCCACTGGCACCACCTGCCGCCAGCCGAACCCGGCCACGGGGCTGTGCGAGATCACCGAGAACACCTACAGCTGCCCGGTCGCCCCGGGCTCCGCGGTCACGGCACGCAACTGCCCGAAGGACGTCTTCTGCATTGCCGGCAGCTGCTTCAACACCACCTACACCAACGACGCGGATTTCGCCCGCGCCATGTCCTTCCTGGAAGCCGGGCGCGAGGCCGGGGTCTACCTCGACACCGACAACCTGCAGGTGTTCCGGGGCGAGGCCAACCGCTGCAGGGACCGGCTGCTGAAGAACTGCTGCATGTCGGACGGCGCGGGCAAGGGCATGAGCAACCAGAGCATGTTCGGCGTGGGCTCGCGCCTGGTCTTCGACGCCCTGATGAACGCCGGCAACCGCCAGTTCCTGTACCAGGGCATGCAGGCCTTGCTCCTGGGCGGCGGCTTCTCCGGCAGTTTCACCACCTACGGCGTCACGGTCGCCGTGAACGGAACCGCGCTGCCCGCCGGTTCCTCGGTGCTCTACGCGGGCGAGAGCGTGGTCGTGGCCTTCGACCCATGGAGCCTCGTCATCGCGATCGTGATCTACGTCGTGATGGCCGCCATGTCCTGCGACGAAGAGGAAGGCAAGCTCGCCATGAAGGAAGGCGCCCGCCTGTGCCACACGGTCGGCACGTACTGCTCCTCTTGCATCCGGATCCTGGGCAAGTGCGTCTCCTGCATCACGCACACGACGAGCAAGTGCTGCTTCAACTCCGTGCTGGCCCGGATCATCAACGAGCAGGGTCGCCTGCAGGTCATGAAGTGGTGGGGAACGGCCGAGGCGCCTGACTGCTCGGGCTTCACGATCGCGCAGTTGCAGGCCCTGGACTTCGCGCGCATGGACCTCACTGAGTTCTATGCCTCGATCGTCCCGAACATGCCCAACGTCGGCGCGATGCAGAGCGGCGCCGCCGGTCGCGCCAGCAACTGCTACTACGGCGAAGGGAGGTGCCAATGAACTGCGCCGCGCGCCGGGCCGCCGCCTTCGCGGGCGCCGCCCTCTTCCCGCTTCTGATGGCGCAGCCACGCGCCGAGACGTTCCGCACCCCCGTGGCGGACGCCCGCCCCGTCCTGCTGGCGGCGCTGCAGTCCGCGGACGGCATGGCGCATGGCGTCCTCGTCGGCGAGATCGCCGACGCGATCACCCAGCGCTTCGAGGCCACCTCGCCCATCTACATCGATGTGTCGACCGAGAAGCGCTATCGCGAACCGGGCTGCAGCCGGCTGAAGGTGCTGTTCTGGCAGGAAGGCGTGAAGCTGCCCGACGTGGCCGCGCCGCGCAGGCAGACCATCGAGTTCGGCATCAACTACTGCCTCGACGGCTTGCCGCCGAAGTCGCTGCGGTGAGGGCACCATGAGGACCGGCCACGCTCCTTGCCCGCGTCAGCGGCTGCTGCTCCTGGCACTGATGCTGCTCGGCGGCACGGCGGCGGCAGCGAACGGCGCCGCCGCATCCCTCCAGGATGAGCCGCGCCCGTACTGGTCGGACGCCTGGCGCGGCTGGCACTTCTACGAAGACCCTCCCGCCGAAGAGCGCGAGCCCTCCGCCCGCCCCGCCCCGCCCATGCCCGCACGGCCGCTGGCGCCGCCCCGGCCGCCCGAGCTCGTGGAGTTCGAACGGCTGCAGAAGGCGCTGGAAGACCTGCGCAACATCGCGATCATGCGTCCGACCGAGACCAACGTGCGGCGCTACATGGAGCTGGAGATGCAGGTGGTGGACCGCGCCTCCTACTTCGCCGACATGGCCCAGCGCATCGCCTGGGCCACCCCGGCGCTCGACCCGACCTTGCAGGGCCGCCCGGTCAACGCGCAGGCGCTGGAGGTCTTTGACCAGCAGCAGCGGGCCGAGCGCTCCGGCTCCGTGGCCGCCCTGGGCGCCGACCACGTCCTCATCTTCTTTTATCGCAGCGACTGCCCCTACTGCCACGCCTTCGCCCCGACCCTCCAGGCCTTCGAGGCACGCCACGGCATCCGGGTCGAGGCGGTGAGCGTCGACGGCGGTCCCATGCCGGCATTCCCGCGCGCGCGTCCCGACAACGGCATCGCCACCGCGCTGCGCGTCGCCCAGGTGCCGGCCGTGTTCCTGGCCCACCCCGCCTCCGGAAAGATCACCCAGATCGGCTCCGGCGTTCTCTCCGAGTCGCAGTTGCTGGAGCGCATCTCCATCGTCACGTCGCCCGCGGGCGAAGCCATGTTGCCGGGCGCAACGCAGCACCTGGCCCTGCCCTAGGAGGTTCCCGTGCCATCCCCCTCGCGCTCCATCCACCGCAGCAGGGCCATCGCGTTGGCCGTGTCCCTGGCGATGCTGTCCACGGGCCAGTCCGCGCGGGCCGACCTCAACAGCGAGGTGAACGACATGTTCGCCAACCTCGGCGCCATCGGCAACTACACCGCACCGGGCGCTTTCCGGGGCCAGACCTACAACACCTACACGGGCGGCAACCTCATGATGCGCTCCCCCAACAAGGTCTACCAGCTCGCCGCCATCCAGTTCCCGTCGGCCAAGGCGGGCTGCGGCGGGATCGACGTCTTCGGGGGCAGCTTCAGCCACATCTCCGCGCAGGAATTCAAAGCCATGTTGAGAAACATTACGGCCGCCTTGCCCGGCATCGCCTTCCAGCTCGCGCTGGAGGCCGTGTCTCCCTTGCTCGGCGGTTTGACCAAGTGGGCCAAGGGCCTGGAGACATGGATCAACAACGCGCGGATCAACTCCTGCGAGACCGCCAAGGCGATTGTCAGCACCGCGGCCGAGGCCGTGGGCTACAGCTCGCAGGAGACCTGCGCGGACCTCGCGATGGAAATGGGCCTGGAAAGCGACCGGGACGCGGCGCGCAAGCGCTGCGGCACGGACCGGCCCAGCATCCTGTCCTCCGCGCGTTCCTCGGGCGATGCCAACGTGCGCAACAAGGCGCCGTTCGTGGGCAACCTCACCTGGAAGGCCCTGCAGTACACCGGCGCCGCGCTCGACGACGCGGGGCGGGAACTGATCATGAGCATGGTCGGCACCGTCATCTACTATCCCGAAGAGTCCGGCCGCGACCCGGAGCCGGTCGCGCCGACGCTCACCTCGATCAGCCAGCTGCTCTACGGCCAGGCCGCCGGCACGGGCGACAACGTCATCCAGCACCTGCTGCGCTGCAACGACTACACGGCGTGCGACGTCGTCTCGCTCAACACCGCCTACAACCATGTGCCCTTCACCGCCAAGGTCGAGGCCATGATGCGCTCGATCGCCGACAAGATCGCGACGCGCACGCCCATCCCCAACAACTCGGCCGAGGTCGGCTTCGTCAACCAGACCACGGAGCCGGTCTACAAGATGCTCTCGGTCGGCACCAGCATTCCCGGCTCGGGCCTGGCCGACAGCCTGATCGGCCAGTACCGCGACGTGATCGCGGCCGATTACGCCTATGTCTTCCTGGAGCGCAACCTGCGCGTGGGCATGGCAGCGCTGGCCAAGGACTACACGCTCCAGCAAACCCAGCGCGAGCAGGCCAACCAGATCCGCCAGCGCGCACAGGCGATCCTGCTGCTGCTCAGCCAGGAAAAGAGCCTGCTGTACCAGAAGGTCGGCTCATACCGTGCCGTGGCCAGCCACCTCGAACAGCTGGAGCGCCAGTTGCGCTCCAGCATGCCCCAGCACGTGATGGACATGCTCGGCCAGCAGGCCGCCTACGTGACCCGGTAGTGGCGATGGGGCGGCAGCACCATGTGGGAGATCTACGCCTACCAGAACGCGGACAGCCTGTTCGGGATCTTCAACGCCACCGCGGCCGTCCACTCGTCCGGCGACTACGCATCGGCCGTGGCGCTGGTGGCCTTCTGCGGCTTCGTCACCGCGCTCATCGCCTACGCCTTCGCCCCGGAAAAGCTCGAGGGGTGGAAGTGGCTGGCCTCCGTGATGCTGGTCTTCAGCATCCTGATCGTGCCGAAGGTGACCGTGGGGATCGTGGACAAGACCGGTGGCTCCGCGGTCCGTGTCGTGGACAACGTGCCGTTCGGCGTGGCGCTGCTGGGCAGCATGACCAGCACCGTCGGGCACACGATCACGGGACTCTTCGAGACGGCGTTCCAGCAGATCCCCGGCCCCGGGGCGCTGCCGGAGGAACTGGCGTACCAGCGCAACGGCCTGATGTTCGGCAATCGCCTCGTGCGGGAGACCGGCAACGTGGTGTTCCAGAGCCCTGACTTCCGCACCGACCTGATCAACTTCATCCACAACTGCACGACCTACGACCTCATCGACGGCACGCTCGACCCTGCCGCGTTCTCTGCGTCGGGTGACGTCTGGGCGCTCATGGGTTCACCCAACCCAGCGCGCTTCAGCACGCTCACCGGCGCGAACGGCAATGTGGGGGTGGACACCTGCCCGAACGTCTACCAGAGCCTCAACGGACGGCTGCCCGCACAGCTCCAACGGATCCAGGGACGCCTGGCATTCCAGCTCAATCCCACGCTCCCCGCGACCGCGGCGGCGGCGGCCATCGCGGGGCAAGTCCAACAGGCTTACCTCAAGAACAGCATCGCCGATGCCTCGGCGACCGCCGCCGACATCATCCGGCAAAACGCCATGCTCAACGCACTGGAGGACACGGGTAAGATCATCGGGCAGAAGGTCAACGATCCTGCCGCGATGGTGCTGGCCGTGGGCCGCGCCCAGGCCGTGGCGCAGATGAACGCCTCGTGGCTCAACTACGGCAAGGTGGCCGAGCAGGCGCTGCCGGTGTTTCGCAACGTCATCGAAGCGCTGACCTACGTCCTGTTCCCGCTCATGGTGCTGCTGCTGATGCTGACCAGCGGGCGCGAGACCATGCTGGCCATCAAAGGCTACGCAACGATCCTCATATGGATCCAGTTGTGGCCGCCTCTCTACGCCGTGCTGAACTACATGGCCTCCATTTATGCGGCCTACGACCTGGCCGCCGCGGCGGACCTCGGCACGGGCGCACGGGCACTGACCCTCCAGACCTCCTCCGTCATCTACTCGCGCGCGCTCTCCGGCGAGGCGATCGTCGGCTACCTGGCGATGAGCATCCCGTTCGTCGCCTGGGCCGCGCTCAAGCGCATGGAGAACTTCGGCACCGCGCTCGTGGGCGGCCTGTCGGGCCTTCAGGCCAGCCTCTCGGGCGCGACCGCTGCTTCGACCGTCGGGAACACCTCGCTGGGCAACATCTCCATGGACCAGATGCAGCTCGCGCCGCAACGCACCTCGGCCTTCATGGGCAGCTGGCAGCACGACCTCAGCGGCAATACCTTCTCGTCGAACGCGCTCACCGGAAGGACCGCGGTCAGCCTGCTGCGCAACCAGGGCTTCGCGTCGAGGGTAGTCTCCATGCGGGTGTCGGAGCAGGACGTTCAGGAGGCGAGCCATCAGGTGGATGCTGCGCGCGGCGAGGCCATCGCGGCCAGCTCCGAGCGCTCGGCCGTCCTCGCGGAAGCCTTCACCAAGGGCATGGCCAAGCTGAACTCTTCGCGCAGCAGCAGCGGCTCCACGTCGAGCAGCTTCGAACAGTTCGGCGAGACGCTCCACCGGCTCGACCAGGTCAGCAAGAGCGTGGCGGACACAACAGGCCTAACACAGGCCCAGGCGGCGCGCATTGCCTTTGGGGCCTCTGCTCGTCTCGGCGTTGGGGGCGCCGTGGATAAGAACTACAGTTCGAGCCTCTCCTCGGCCGAGCAAAAGGCCCTTGGCTCAATGACCGCGGAGCAGTTGGCCGACTTCAAGCAGTTTGGCGATCGAGTCTCCAGAGACAGGAGCTTCATGACGGTGGTTGCCAGCGATGCGCGTGAGGGACAGGATCTCGCGGCCCGCCTTGCGACGAGCACAGCCAGGTCGGAGCGCGCCGACGCCAGCCTATCGGAGCGAAGTGCCTTCGCCGAGCGCGTCTCGACGGCCTATGAAAGGGGGGAGACCATCTCCATCGACATCGCTCAGGATCCTCACAACCTTGCAATGTTCACCCGCTACGCTGAACAGTACGGCGGTAACAGCGCCTCTGCGCGCATCCTGATGGAGGCGGAACTGGCGCGGCAGTCCCTGCGGCCGAATCGCGTTTTCTCGGATGGCACAGGGGTGCCCACGGCCTTCAGCGATGTTCGAGCACAGCATATGCAGAACTCCAGCGATCCTGCACTAGCCCCTGACCTTGCCGGACGTCACCTATCAAATCAAGGGGAGGTGATAGGTTTCGGAGGGTCGGCGACGTCGACAGCGTCTGTAGCGAACACGCCATCGTCGCTGCGGAGCACGGTTCGCGAGGAAGGAGAGCGCATCAGGGCGCTCACGTCAGCCGACCAAGGCGAATTCGACCGAAAGGCACAGATCACGAGCACGGCCGACGGCACCCTTGCATCCGAACGCTCCCTGGTGTTGCAGGCGGGCAAGCAGGTCAAAGAGGACGCTGCACCGCTCGTCGATAACGCGACGCGAGCGATAAAGGACGTCTTGAAGAAATAGCTAGGTTAGATGTTCTTATCGGCATCCAACATATGGGACCCATGCTCAGGGCGCGGGGGCTTCGTGAAGGGTAAATGACCTTCATCTCGCCAATAGTTGAAGGCAGCTTCGCGGCCCATCATGTCGGAGCCGGCGATTGAATCAGCCTCCTCGGTGTTCCGAAGCTGGCGAGGCCGCTGCCGTCGCTTCCCGAACTGCGACAGCGCGCCACCGATCGCTCCACCGAACAGAGCGCCGACAGCCATCATCACGATCCGCAGCCCCCAGTCATCGTTGCGAGCTGGCAGAAATCCCGCCCCAATGCCAAGCAGCAAGAAGACGACGAAGACGATTTTCCGCATACGAGCCTCTCTGAATGGTCTCAACCTTAGCGATTCGAATCGATTGGTGCAATGCATCTGCTGCCAGGCAAGACTCTGGACCTCTCGCCACCTTCTACCCTCTCACGATGCGTGCGCTAGTCGGACGCCGAGCGAAACCTCATGGCCTGACGGAGTTCGATCATCCAGACACCCCGTCTCGTTGATCCAGCTCATACGCTCGCGCTATGCGCGCCGCGAGCTCGTGAACCGTCACGTCGCCCAGCTGCAGGGCCTTGGGATCGATCGAATCGTCGGTCACGACGCGATCGAGAAACCGGCGGAGGTCGTCCCCGATCCTGGGCGCCAAAGGGATGCGCGTCGCTGGTGCCAGCAGTTGGGACAGGCGCAGCACGTCATTGAGGTGCTTGCGGATGTCCCTGCCATCGACATTGGCGCCCTGCTCCTTGCGCAGGCTCAACTCCAGCCACGCGATGGCCTTCAGCGGGATCAACCGGTCTTCACCGACCCATGGCAGGCCGTCCACTTCGCGGCGGCCGGACAGGATGAACTCGTAGTAGTCCTCGTCCAGCAGAATGGCCGACAGGCTCGACACGGCCTCTTCCATCGGAATCGGCGTCAGGCGGCTGCCCGCGGCCGGCTCCAGTCCCTCCGGTGCGCGCGCGAAGAGTTCGACCATGGCCGGAAAGCGCTCGTCGGCCGGCTTCTGGAAGCGATAGAACACCGGCTTGCCGGTCTCGCTGGCCTGCCGGATCCCGTATCCCCCGGCCTCCACGAAGCTCCAGAACGCCGCGCCAAAGGCAGGCGTCAGCGCCTCGACGTGGAGAACGACATCCAGGTCCTTGGTGGCGCGGAATGGGAGGCCGGCGTCCTCCATGGTCAGCGTGGCGGCCGTGCCGCCAATCAGGACATATTGGTCTGCATGCTCCTCGAACCAGTGCCGGAAGAGATCCAGGCCCCTCACCATGGCAGTTGCTCCTTCAGTTCATCCAGCGCCATTCGGACCCGGTCGTCCGTGCTGTCCTGCAAGCTCAGGATCAGCGACAGCGGATCCACGGTCGCCCGTTCCGGCCCCAGAGCGGGGCTGTAGGCCCACAGCTGCCACTCGTGCGCGGCTGGCGTCGGCTCGGGCAGCACCTGCATGCCGACCTTGCTGGCGGCCTTCCACTCTGCCGGCCCAGCCGCGTACACGACAGTGGTTGGCTCAGCCACGAGGGTATGGCGCGACAGGGCGCTGAGGCCGGCGAGCCGAAGCTGCCCGACGGCGTTTGCGCTCCCGGGCACCCACACGGTTCTCTTCACGGGTGTGCGCATAAGCGGCGCTGCCCGCTCCCAGATCTGCCGCGGGTGCGAATCCATCCGCAGCCAGCGCGACCGCCCGACGGCGTACGGCTTCGCCAGCCCGGTTTTGGCGAGTTCCCTGACCACCCGCGACATCGTCATGGCCGTGTAGCCCAGTGCGCTCCCGATGGCCGAGGCTTGCCATTCGGCCTGCCAGGGCTGTCTCAACAATACGCTGATCAGCACGGCCTGAGCGGAAGGGCTCAGTGCCTCTTCAGCCGCCGGAGCACGCTGCCGGAAGTACTCGCGCAGATCCAGCCCGAGGTCGGGAAGGTAGAGTTGGTTGCCGGGCACGACGAACGGCACCCGGTGTTCGATCAGGCGCTTGCGTTCGTACGATGCCAACGCGTCCGTACCGTAGATCACCGGCTTGCCCGATACCGCCCGGACCTTGTCCATCCACCTGCGGATCTCGCTGAGCGGCGGCCGTTGCGCGGATGGCGCGAAGGCCAGCACGACGCCCTGTCCCAGCAGGACCATTTCGCTGAAACGGAAGGCGTCGCGCAGGAAATACGGCAGCTCGTCGGCACCCGCCCACGGCGTTGCGTCCTGGATGCGAAGGCCCAGGACCTGCTGCAGGTACGCCCGCACTTCTGCCTCGAAATTCTCCATTGCCCTTGCATCATAACTCTCTTTTCGCACAATAACATCTAAGAAGTTATCGTGCAAACTTCTGTTATCCAAAAACGCCACATCCCAGGGAACGCGCCGTACGGGCCGCAGGCGCGTGAGCCGTCGGCTTCCCGGCCGAGGCCGGCAGGCCCGCACCTGCGCACAGCTCCCCACGCCGGCCAGGAGGCGTTTGCACCGTTCGGCGTCGCCGGCGTGGTGCTCGGTCTGGCATGCAGCCATGCCCAGGCCCCCACCGATGGCACTGCCGGTGGCCATCGCGGGCGGGGTCACCGGCACCCCACCGACGCACGGAACGCGGAACGCAAGGTGCGTACCGTGCCCTTCGTGGAGCCGTCGACGCTGCGCGACAGCATGGCGACCTTGGCCGGCGGGAGAGCCGGCAGTCCGAGGGCTTCGCCAACCTCCACGAGCCCCGCCGTCGCGAGGCGGCGGGGAAGTGGGAGCACACCGATTCCCGCAGCCGCCGCGGAGATGGCGGTCGCCACCCCTCCCCCGCGGAACGCATCGACCCACGGCACGTTGGAGCGAACAAGCAGACGGATGGCGAGGGCGCGCACGCCACAGGTCTCCACCACGGTGATCAACGGCAGAGGCTTGCCCGCGAGTCGCGCCGTGCGGCTGGCGTACCAGCCGTAGCAGTCCTCGAAGAGCAGATCGCCATCGCGCCGCGCGCCTTGCCGGATCACCGCCACGTCCAGATCGCCCTGCTCGAAGGCCTTGCGCACCTCGCTCGAGAAGTCGACGCGCACCTTCAGGAGCAAGCCAGGATCGTGTGCGTTCACGCGCGCGATGATCTCGGGCAGCTCCGGCCCCGCGACGTGATCGCTGATCGCGATGTTGAGCTCGCGGCCCGGCACCTTCACCCCTTCCAACGCGCTCTGCTGCGCGGCCAGCAGATCCTGCGCCAGTGGTAGGAAGGCCTCGCCCTCGGTGGACAGGCGCACGTGCCTGGGCGTCCTATCGATGAGGCGCCTGCCCATCGCGGCCTCGAGCCGGCGCACCTGGGCGCTGACACCGGCCTGCGTCATGCCCAGGGCCTCGGAGGCCAGCGTGAAGCTGTGCAGCTCGGCCACCAGAACAAAGGTCTCCACGGCGGCGAGATCGAGGTGCTGGCGCATGCTGGACAACGAGCCGCTATCTCTGAAACAGCTGCTGCTGGCTTTATCTCGGCGCCCCGCGCCGATAGATTGTTCCCAATGCACCGCGACGCATGGACCCTTCCGGATTTCCATGCACGGCCCACGCCGTCCGCAGACCTTCAACCAGGGAGCAGCCATGCAACAAGTCCCCGCCGCAGCCAGGTACAAGCCCTACACACGTCTCACGATCCGGCAAGCGCCGCAATGGGAAGCCCTGTCCGGCGAACAGCGGCTGGCGATCGACATCGTGGCGCGGGTGCTCCCTTTCCGCGTCAACGCCTATGTCCTCGACCAGCTGATCGACTGGGACAACATTCCGGACGATCCGATCTACCGGCTGACCTTCCCGCACAGGGACATGTTGTTCGAGAGTGAGTTCTCGCTCTTGCATCGCATGGTCTCCAACGGCGAGCCCGACGCCGCGATCGATCCGGTGGTCCGGTCGATCCGCATGCGGATGAATCCGCACCCGGCCGGGCAGATGACGCACAACATCCCCATGCTGGACGGTGTCGCGCTGCGCGGCCTGCAGCACAAGTACCGCGAGACCGTCCTGTTCTTCCCGAGCGCGGGGCAGACATGCCACGCCTACTGCACGTTCTGCTTCCGATGGCCGCAGTTCGTCGGCATGGAGGAACTCAAGTTTGATGCCAAGGAGTCGCAGGAACTGGTCGCCTACCTGCGCCGCCACCCCGAAGTCACCGACGTGCTGATCACCGGCGGCGATCCTCTCGTGATGAACGCGCGCTCGCTGTCGGAGTACCTTGAGCCGTTGCTGGCGCCCGAGCTGGCGCACGTGCAAAACATCCGCATCGGGACCAAGGCCGTGGCCTACTGGCCGCAGCGCTTCGTCAGCGACAAGGACGCCGACGAGCTGATGCGTCTGTTCGAGCGCATCGTGTCCGCCGGACGCAATCTCGCCGTGATGGGGCACTACAACCATCCGCGCGAGCTGCAGCACCCGGTCGCGCAGCAGGCGGTCCGGCGCATCATCGGCACGGGAGCGACCTTGCGGATGCAGGCGCCGCTCATCCGCCACGTCAACGAGGACCCGGCCTGCTGGAGCGAGCTCTGGACCACCGGCGTGAGGCTGGGCGCGACGCCGTACTACATGTTCGTCGAGCGCGACACCGGCCCCAGCGACTACTTCAAGCTTCCCCTCGCGCGCGCCTACGACATCTTCCAGCGCGCCTACCGCTCGGTCTCCGGCCTCGCGCGCACGGTGCGCGGCCCATCGATGAGCGCATTCCCTGGCAAGGTGATGATCGACGGCGTGGTCGAGCTCGCCGGTGAGAAGGTGTTCGCGCTGCAGTTCCTGCAGGCGCGCAATCCGCTCTGGGTGCGAAGGCCCTTCTATGCCGGCTTCGACGACCAGGCGGGCTGGCTCGACCAGCTGCGCCCGGCCTTCGGCGCGCGCCGCTTCTTCTTCGAGGAAGAGGACGCAACGGACGGTCCCATCCGCCACGAGGGCGCGCGCTCCATTCCGATCGCTTCCGCGGTGCATTGAGCCCGCGGGCATACCCGCCGGACCCACGGACCACGGCGCCACACGAGGAGACATCGACCATGCAAGCGATACGGATGGCCATCATCGGCATGGGCCCGCGCGGGCTCACCGTGCTCGAGCGGGTTCTGGAGCATGCACACAGGCTCCCCGCTGCGACCCCTGTCCGGATCGACGTCTACGACGACGGCGTGGCCGGGGAAGGCTGCCACCGCTCCGCCCAGCCCGATCACCTGCTCATCAACACCGTGGCCTCGCAGGTCACCGTCTTCGCACCCGCGAGCAAGGCGGGAGGCCAGGGCGGCATCTCGCTGGTCGAGTGGGCGCACGGCGCGGGCTACCGGCGGCATGGCAACCGCTTCCATCGCGAGGCGCCCGGATCGGGCGTGCCGATCACCCAGGCCGACCACCTGCCGCGCAGCCTGCTCGGCGAATACCTCGCCTGGGCCTACCGGCGCATCGCCGGTATGCTGCCGGCACACGTCACCGTGGCCCACCACCGCCAGCGCGTGAGGGACGTGATTCCTCAGGCCGAGGGCCACCGGGTGGTGTGCGCCGACGGCGGGGAGCACCCGGCCCGCTATCTCTTCCTGACCACGGGCCACGGCCGCCGCCAGCCGACCGAAGAGGACCGCTCGTTCGCGGACTTCGCCGCGCGCCACGCTCCGCGCAACGGCCGCCTTGCGTACTTCGCCTCGCCCTACCCCATCGAGACGCTGGACAGCATCCCGGCGGCCGCCACCGTGGCCGTCCAGGGGCTGGGCCTGACCGCGCACGACGTCGTGTCGGCCCTGACGCTGGGACGCGGCGGTCGCTACCTTCAGGCCCCAGGTGCGCTGCGCTACCTGCCCTCCGGCCGGGAGCCCCGCCTGCTGCTGTTCTCCCGCAACAGCCTGCCCTTCGCGGCGCGGGGCGTCAACCAGAAGGGACTGACCGGCCGCCACCAGGCCCGCTTCTTCACTGCGGAGACCGTGGCCCGCACGAGGCAGGCCGTGCTCGCCGCCACGGGCGACCCGCGCCTTGACTTCCAGGCAGACGTGCTGCCGCTCGTCCTTCGGGAAATGGCGTACGCGTACCGCTGTGCCGGGCAAGACGCCGAAGGGGACGCACCAGGCCCCGGCGAGGGCTTCGAGCCGACGCCGGACGAGCTGCTGGCCCTGGAGTCCATTCTCTGGCCGCTGAAGCGGAACTCCTTTGCCTCGTTCGATGCGTTCCAGGCCTTCGTGCACGGCCTCGTCGAGCAGGACCTCCTCGAGGCCGCCAAGGGCAACCGGGGCAGCGCCGTGAAGGCCGCCACCGATGTCCTGCGCGACACGCGCGAAGCCTTGCGCGCGGCCGTGGAGCACGGCGGGCTCACGCCCGCATCGCATCGCTTCTTCGTGCAGGACTTCAACGCGGCCACCAACCGCGTGGCCTTCGGTCCGCCGCGCCAGCGCAACGCCGAGTACCTGGCGTTGCGGCAGGCGGGGCTGATCGACATCGTGGGCGGGCCGGGCGCGCGGGTGGTCGCCGACGACGGTCTGGCGCGGTTCCGGATCGAGGCGCCCTACCCCGCCGGCACGCACAGCAGCGAGGCCGACGTCCTTGTGATCGCCCGGCTGGATGCCTACTCGCCGCTGACCGACGCCTCCACGCTGACGTCCCACCTCCTCGCGCGCGGGCTGATTCGCCCTTTCCGCAACGGCGACTACCACCCGAGCGGTATCGACATTGACGCAGCGATGCATCCCATCGGCGCCGACGGCACGGCACGGCCCGACATCTGGGTGCTCGGCTACCCTGCCGAGGGTCCGCATTTCTACACCCATGCGCTGCCGCGCCCGCACATCCCGTCGCGGCAAACCGAGGATGCGCAGCGCTGCATCCTCGAGATGCTCTCGGACATCGCGCGGCAGACCACAGGCGCCAGTGCCCGCACCCTGCAAGCCGCAGACCGGCCCGCACCATGACGCCCGCCTGCCGCCGGGCCGCGACGGGGATCCGCAGGCGGTTCCTGTCGGAACTCCGACGTACCGCGGCGAGCCTCCGGCGCGCCGTGGGCGCGTGAGCCGTGGCACCGAAGCGGCCTCGAAGCCCTCCCCATCCCGCCAGGACGGCACGCACAGGATCGCCCGGGGGCGTCGCGGCGCGCCAGGTCCACGCGGTGTTCTGGGCGCTCGTGCCGGTCATGCTGCTGGGGGCGGCGGACCAGGCGCTCGTCGCGCCCGCGCTGGGCGCCATGGCCCGGACCTTCGATGCCCGCGACGAGGTCGTCTGGGTCGTGACGGCCTATCTGCTGAGCGCCACGGCAAGTGCTCCGCTCGCCGGGCGGCTGAGCGACCTCTACGGACGGCGCAGCGTGCTGCTCGGCGCGCTCGGGCTGTTCCTGGCTGGCGCCCTGGTGTGCGGATGGGCCGCTTCGCTCGGGACGCTGGTCGCGGGGCGCAGCGTCCAGGGGCTGGGCGGCGGCGCGCTGGTCGCCTTGCCCAACGCCATCGTCGCGGACATCCTGACGGCGCGCGAGCGTGGCCGCTACCAGGCCTACATCTCCTGTACCCACGCACTGGCCGGCCTCGCGGGGCCACTCGCCGGCGCGCTGCTGTCGGCCCATGCGTCTTGGCGCTGGATCTACTGGCTGCAGGTGCCGCTGATCGCGACCGCAGCGGCGCTGTGCTGGCGCACCCTCGACGGCCGGCCCGCGGCCGGACGGCGGGGCGGCCTCGATCCGCTCGGCGTCGCACTGATGTCCGGTGCCACCGCCTGCCTGCTGCTCGCGCTGTCCTGGTCGGGTCGTCGCATCGGCTGGATGCAGCCCCCCACCCTGGCGCTGCTCGGGGCGGCCGCCGCGCTCGCCGGTGCCTTCCTGGGCTGGCAGACCCTGGCCCGCTACCCGCTGGTGCCCGCCTCCGTGCGGCGCCACCGCGTCGTCGCGGTGGCATCTGCCGTCGGCCTGCTTGTCGCGATGGTCCACGGGGCGCTGTACATGCAGGCACCGGTCTACCTTCAGGGCATCCACGCCATGAGCGGCTCGAGCGCGGGAACCGCGCTCGCGGTGCCCCTGGCCGGCGTGGTGCTGGGCGCCTTCCTGTCGGGGCAGTACATGCGCCGCAGCGGCCGCTACAAGCCGGCTGCGCTCGCGGGACTGCTGCTGGCGACGATCGCGGCGGGCGCCCAGGCCTGGGCGCCCGGCCGCTCGGCCGCCTGGACGGCGGTGGCCTGGATGCTGCTGCTGGGGCTGGGCATCGGCGCCAGCCAGCCGCCCATGACGCTGGCCTCCCAGAACGCCGTCCCGCCGAGCGAGATCGGCATCGCCACCGCCCTGCAGATGTTCGCGCGGGCGGTCGGCGCGGCCATCGGCGTCGCCGCCTCCAGCGCCCTGGTGCCTCAGATGCCGGGACCATGCGCGGCCTGCGCGGACGGTCTCGCGGTGCAGGCCAATGGTCCCGTCGTCGGCCCGCAGACGCTCGGCATCCTCTTCGCCGCCTTCGCGGCAATCCTGGGCCTGGCGTCGCTGGCCGCGACACGGCTGCCGGTCCTGCCGTTTCGCGAGCCACCCGCGCACGCCGCCGGGCCGGGCTGCGCGTCAGGCGAGCAGGGGAAGCAGCCGGGACACCAGGTCCCGCCGGGCTGATGCCCGGCCGGCCAGCCAGTCGTGCAGCCGGTGGCTCGCACCCTCCAGGCGCACGAGCTCGGCGCTGCGCGCATGGGCGGCGGCTTGCGCATAGCCGTCCCGCACGGCCTCAGGGATGACCTCGTCCGCCGTGCCATAGACGACGAGCACGCGCCCTGCGTACCTTCCCAGGGCATCGAGGGCCGGCGAATCGGCGAACGTGCGGGTGGCGCGGATGACTTCGCGGAACGCCGTGCCGAAGCGCGCGTCCTCGGCGCGCGCCTCGTACGCCGCGGGACAGAAGAGCACGAGGGCCTTGGGCCGAACTGCGTCGAGCACGCGGCAGGCCGTGTGCCCGGCCATGCTGGTGGCGATGAGCGCGCGGGCCCGCGACGGCCTCAGCGCCTCGACGACGCACGCCACTTCCTCCTGCCGCTGGCGCAGCGTCGCGTCCGCGAGCCGCCCTCCGCTGCGCCCATGGCCCGAGAAATCAAAGGCCGCGCAGGCCACGCCCTCGCGCGCCAGCGCCTCGCGCAGATAGCGGGTGCCGTCGGCGCTGGTGGCGGCTCCGCCGCCGTGCAGGAACAGCGCGTAGTCCTGCGGGGAACAGCGCGCCGCATCCCAGCTTGCCGTGGCATGCAGCATCCCGCCCCGGAAGGCGACACCGAACGTGAATTCGCCCATTCCCCGCTCGGCAGGTTCATTCCGGCCGGATCCCGCGCGTGCGGATGAGCTGGCCCCACCGCGAGCGCTCCCCTTCCAGGAAACGCGCGAAATCGCGCGCCGTCCCGGGGTACAGTTCCGCGCCCATCTCCGCGAACCGGGCGATCACCTTCGGCTCCCGGAAGATCCGGTTGACCTCCGCGTTCAGCCGCTCGGCGATGGGCGCCGGCGTGCCCGCCGGCACGTACAGCCCGAAGAAGTTGTAGATCTGCATCGACGGCATGCCCATCTCCACGAACGTCGGCACATCCGGCAGCTGGGGCAGCCGCTGGCTGCCCGTGTAGGCGATTGCGCGGATCTTTCCCGCCTGGACCTGGGGCAGCGCCGTCACGCTGTTGTCGAGCATCAGCGGCACCTGGCCGCCGATGAGGTCGGGCAGGGCTGGCGCAGTGCCGCGGTAGGGAACGTGCAGCAGGTCCGCGCCGCTGGCGGTCTTGAGCGCCTCCAGCGCCATGTGGCTGATGCTGCCCGAGCCGAAGCTCGCCACCGCGACGCTCCCCGGGCGTTCCTTCGCCCGGGCCAGCACGTCCGGCAGGCCGGCCGTGCGCCAGCGCTCGTCGGCATTCGTCGCGACCAGCAGCAGGCCGTTGCGCTCGATCATCGAGACCGGTGTCAGGTCCTTGCGCGGATCGAAGCGCAGCTTCGGGTACAGGGCATCCGCCAGCGCCACGATGCCGCCGCCGACGAGCAGCGTGTTGCCGTCCGGCTTGGCGAGCGCCACGTGCTCGGTGCCAACGAGGCCGAACGCGCCGGACTTGTTTTCGACGATCACGGGGACCTTCAGCGAGACAGCCAGCTCCTGGGCCAGTGTGCGCCCGATCACATCGGTGAGCCCGCCCGGCGCGAACGGCACGACGACGCGGATGGTGTCCCGGGGCCAGGGCTGTTCGGCGCGGCTGGCTGCCGCCGGAAGCAGCGTGGCCAGGGCCGCCAGCATGGCGGCGAGGGAGTGCAGAAGACGTGGCATGGTGTGTCTCTCCAATGGGGTGATGGTGAACATGAAGGCAAGGCCCGGCTCGGGCCGCTGCGGGACAGGGATTTCCTTGCCGCGCGTCGCCCAGGGCGCTAGGCGCCCGGTCCGACACCCGCGGCGTAGCGGCGCTGCCAGTGCAGCGGCGCCATGCCGGGCACCGGGCTGTCGAAGCTCAGCACGCGCTCGCCCAGCAGGGACCCGAGGTACACGGTCCGGCGCTCCGGTCCTGCGAAGCACAGGCTCGAGACGTTCCCAAGCCCGCTGCTGCCGCAGGTCCAGATGCTGTCGCGCTGCAGGCACCGCGCCTCCAGGTCGCTGACGTAGCGCCGCACGTGAGCGTTGTCGGTGTCGGCCAGCACGAGCTGGCGCTCGCCGTCCGGCCGCACCACGTAGACCTTGTTGCTCACGATGCAGGTCAGCCAGGCGCCGCCGAAGGCATCGAAGCACACGCCGTCGGGCTGGTCGCCGGGCTCGAACTCGCACACCGTCTCGCGATCGGTAAGCCGCGGCCCGGGCCGCAGCCGGAACCGCGACAGGCGCCGGGCATGGGTCTCGTTGACGTAGACGAATCGCCCGTCCGGCGAGAACGCCAGTTCGTTCGCGTAGCCGAGCCCGTCGGCCACGATGCGCGTTCCCCGTTCGTCGTGCACCGCGATGTAGCCGTCCGCCACGTCCGGGTACCAGGCCGCCATGCGCGGGATGCGCCGCGTGCTGACCGTGAACCACACCCTGCCCTCGGCGTCCTCCAGCACGAAGTTGGTCGGCGGCAGCGGCCGTCCCTCCAACGCCGTGACGACAGGGACGGCCGGTCCGTCCGCGCCCAGCTCGTAGACGCCGCCGTCGGTGTCGCCCAGGTGCGCGACCAGCACGCAGCCGTTGCCGCGCAGCGCGATGCCGTTGGCGTGCAGCGGTCCACCCGCCAGCGTGGCGCCCCGGACGAGCCGGGCGCGGCCGTCCGGCGCGATGGCGGTGAATCCCCCGCGCCGGTCCGACATCAGGAACGCGCCTTCGTGGTTCGCGAGGATGCACTCCGGGCTCCTGAGCCCCGCGAAGGCCGGCCGCAGCTCGGACATGCCCACCCGGAAGTCGCGCGGCAGCGGATAGGCCCGCACGGGGCCAGCGTGGACCATGGGCATGCTCACGGCTCGAGTTTGAGCTGGCGTTCCGCGACGATCTTGCGGCGCACGGCCAGTTCGCGCTCGATCAGCGCCGCGAACGCGGCCGAGGTGCCGCCGACGGGCCGGATGCCGGCCTTCTCGAAGCGCTGGCGCACGACCGGATCCTCCAGCGCGCGCGCCGCCGCGGCCTGGAGCTTGTCGTGGAGCGCCTGCGGCAGCTTGGGCGGGGCGACCAGCCCCATCCACGCCGTGTTGTCGAGCGCGGGCATGCCGGCCTCGGTGAACGTGGGCACCTGCGGCAGGCTGGGACTGCGCTGCGCGCTCATGACGGCAATGCCGCGCAGCGCACCCGACTGGATGTGCGGGAGCATCGACGGCAGGTTGTCGAACATCATGTCCACCTGCCCCGCCAGCAGGTCCGAGATGGCGGGGCCCGCGCCCTTGTAGGGCACGTGGACCAGGTCGGTGCCGGACACCGCCTTGAACAGCTCGCCGTCCAGGTGGCCGACGCCGCCCGTGCCCGCCGACGCGAAGGTACAGGGCACCGGGCAGCGCTTGAGCCGTGCGACCAGCTCCTCGAGGCTGTTCACCGGCAGCCTGGCGGCGTTGACGGCGAGCACCACGGGCACGGTGGCGAGCGTGATGACCGGCGTGAAGCCCGTGACCGGGTCGTACGGGTTCTTCGGGTTGATGGCCGGATTGGTCGCCATCGTGGAGACGGTGGCCAGGCCCAGCACGGTGCCGTCGGGCGGCGCCTTGGAGACGAAGTTCGCGCCGACGGAGCCGCCCGCGCCCGGGCGGTTCTCGACGATGACGGGCTGGCCGAGCTCGCGCCCCAGCGCGTCCGAAACCGCGCGCGCCACGATGTCCGTGGCGCCCCCGGGGGCGAAGGGAACGATGAGACGCACCGGCCGGTCGCCGAGCGACTGGGCATGCGTGGCGAGCGCGGCGAACAGGCCGAGGGCGGCCGTGGCCGCGCGCAGGAATCGGGCGAGATGCATGGGAACTCCTGAAACGGGTTGAGGGATGGGAAAGGGACGGCGTGAGGAAGGGCGGAAGCGAGGCATGCGCGGGCGCCGCGCCGCTCAGTCCCTGGCGGCCTCCGCGGGAAGATCCGAGGCGATGTGCGCGTAGCCGCCGCCTGGCTCCCTGCGCATGAGGGCGCCGCTGAAGGCCTGCTCGGGCAGGTTCTGCGCGGAATAGACGATGGCGTCCTCGGTGTCGCTGAGGTTCTGCAGGTCGTGCGCGACCCAGGCCGGCACGTAGAAGCTGTCGCCGTCCGACCAGGTGATGCGCTCGCCGGCGATCTCCGAGGCGCCCTGCCCCTTGAGCACGAAGTACAGGTGCCAGAACGAATGGCTGTGCATGCGTCCGCGCTCGCCGGGCCCCAGAGCCTGGACGATCAGGGAGATGCTGCCGTTCAGGGCGAAGGCCCCGGGCTCGTCGCTGCGCGTGAGCGCCATGGCCCGCGTGAGCCGCTGCGGGCTGCTCGGCTGGGCCGCCAGGGCCGCGCCCACATCGGGCTTGCGCCAGATGGCGGGCCGGCCCACGGGCTGGGCGGTGCGCGCCAAGTAGTCAGCGAAGGCGATCAGGTGGCCCTTCATGGCAGCACCTCCTCGGTCGTGGCGAGCAGGACGCTCAGGCAGATGCCTTCCATCGCCTGCTCCAGCTCCTGCAGGCCCGGAAAGCTCGGCGCCAGGCGCAGATGGCTGTCGCGCGGGTCGTGCCCGAGGGGAAAGGCCTTGCCCGCCGGCACCAGCGCGATGCCCAGTTCCTGGGCAAGCGCCACGACGCGCCGGGCGCTGCCGTCGCGTACCTGCAGGCTCACGAAGTAGCCGCCACGCGGCGTGGTCCAGTTGGCGAGCCCGCGGCCCGCCAGCTCGCGCCGCAGGCAGGCTTCGACCAAGGCGAACTTGGGCCCGAGGATGGCGCGATGGCGGGCCATGTGCGCGCGCAGCCCGGCGTGGTCGCGCAGCAGCCGCACGTGGCGCAGCTGGTTGAGCTTGTCGGGCCCGATCGAGCGGACGCCCGCATGCCGGGCGTACCAGGCGAGGTTGGCCGGCGAGGCCGCCAGCAGGCCCAGGCCGCCGCCCGCGAAGGTGATCTTGGACGTCGACCCGAAGACCAGCGGCCGATCCGCGTGGCCGGCCTGCGCGCACAGCGCGAGGATGCCCGGCACCGATTCCTCCACGTCGGTGAGATGGTGCACGGCATAGGCGTTGTCCCAGAAGATCCGGAAGTCCGGCGCGCCGGTCGCCATGCGCGCCAGCCGCTCGACGACCTCGGGCGCGTAGGTCTCGCCCGTGGGGTTGCTGTAGACCGGCACGCACCACATGCCCTTGACCCGCGGGTCGCGGACCAGCGCCTCGACGGCATCCATGTCGGGCCCGTGCCCCGTGAGGGGCACCGGCACCATCTCGATGCCGTAGGCCTCGCAGATCGCGAAGTGCCGGTCGTAGCCCGGAACCGGGCAGAGGAACCTCGCCCCCTGGCCATGCCAGGGCGCCGCGCCGCCCGGCACCCCGTGCAGCAGGGCGTACACGAGCGTGTCGTGCATCAGCGCGAGGCTGGAATTGTTGGCCACCGCGACCTGCTCGGGCGGCGCATCGAGCATGGGCGCGAAGAGCGTGCGCGCTTCCAGCAGGCCCAGCGGGCTGCCGTAGTAGTTGCGCGCATCGCCCCCCTCCTGCGTCCGGTGGCCACCGACGCCGGGCCAGTCGAGCATCGCGTCCGACAGCGCCACCTGCTCGGTGCAGGGCTTGCCGCGCGTCATGTCGATGCGCAGGCCGCGTGCCTTGAAGGCGTCGAAGCGGGCCTGCCATCGCAGGCGCTCGTCAGGCGTCCAGGCACCGGACGGCGGGGTCAGGGACTCCGGGGCGGCCCCGGCTGTCGGTCCGGGGGCCATGAAGGCTTCAGCGGTGGATGGCATGGTGAGAAGGCTCCTTGGAAGACGGGACCGCCGCCGTGGAGGCGACGATCAGATCGAGCTCGACGCTGGCGCCCTGAGGAAGCTGGGCGGCGCCGATGGCGGTGCGCGCGGCGCGGCCGGCGGACCCGAAGAGTTCGACCAACAGGTCGGAGGCCGCGTCGGCCACATCGCTGTGCCGCGTGAAGGCGGGGTCGCTGTGCACGAAGACCTGCAGCTTGAGGACGCGCTCGACGCGGTCCAGCGAGCCGAGCGCCTGCCGCAGCACGGCCATGGCGCGCAGCGTGCACAGGCGCGCACCCTCGCGCGCCTGCTCCAGGCTGACGCCGCCGCCGACGCAGCCGGTCACCGCGACGCGGCCGTCCACGCGCGGCAGCTGTCCGCTTAGGTACAGCAGGCCGCCGTGCACGGTCACCAATTCGTAGTGGGCGGCCGGCGCGACGTCCTCCGGGATCGCCAGGCCAAGCTCGCGCACGCGCTGCTCGGGCGAGCGGGTCGCTGCGGTCGTCATGCCCGTCCTCCCCGCTCCGTGCCCAGGGACAGGCAGCGCGCGAACACCGCCGGATCGACGTTGCCGCCCGAGCAGACCACCAGGGTGTTGCGGCCCTCGAGCGCGACCTTGCGCGCCAGCACGGCCGCGAGCGGTGCGGCCCCGCCCGGCTCGAGCACGAGCTTGAGCGCGGCGAAGGCGAAGAACATGGCCTCCAGCGCCTCGGCGTCCGAGACGGTGACGCCCTGCGCCGCGTGGGTCCGCAGCACCGGCAGGGTCAGTTGGCCCGGCGCAGGAGCGAGCAGCGCGTCCTGGATGGAGCCGGACCTGCGCGCATTGGTCTGCGCACTGTCCGACCGGAGCGAGCGCCCCGTGTCGTCGAATCCCTCGGGCTCGACCACCACGATGCGGGCATCGGGCCATGCCGCGCGCAGCGCCAGGGTCCACCCCGCCGCGAGGCCGCCGCCGCTGCAGCACACCAGCGCCGTGTCCACGCGCTGCCCCTGCATCTGCGCGACGGCCTCCAGCGCGCCGGTGCCTGCGCCCGCCATGACCAGCGCATCGTCGAAGGGCGGCACCAGCGTCAGGCCTTGCTCCACCACGAGCCGCCGGCCGATGGCTTCGCGGTCCTCGTGTTCGCGGTCGTACAACAGCACCGTCGCGCCGCTCGCGCGGCAGCCCTCGATCTTGATGGCCGGCGCGTCGGCCGGCATGATGACCGTGGCGGCCACGTCCAGCATCCGGCCCGCCTGCGAGACCGCGAGGGCATGGTTGCCCGAGGAGTAGGCCACCACGCCGCGCGCGCGCGCGCCAGGCGTCAAGGCCAGGATGCGGTTGCAGGCGCCGCGGAACTTGAACGAACCGCTGCGCTGGAGGTTCTCGGCCTTGAGGTAGACGCGCCCGCCGGCATGCGCGTCCAGTTCATCGCAGCGCAACAGCGGCGTGGTGACGGCCCATCCTTGCAGCCGCTGGGCGGCCCGGTGGATGGCCTGCACGTCGACCGGGGAGCGCTCCGTCTCCGGGATCACGGGGGTCGTCATGGCGTGCCGCTCCCCACCACTTCTTGTGCCGCCGCCGGCGCCCATGCGGCCGGGGCCGCCCCGCCCTCGCCCGGCTCCGCCGTGCCCGGCAGCGCCGAGGGCGCGAGCAGCCGCTGTGCCTGCAGCAGCACCTGTTCGTAGCGCGACCGCTCGCGCGCGATCT
Source organism: Acidovorax sp. GW823-FHT02H02 (assembly GCF_058797075.1). Classification (NCBI taxonomy): domain Bacteria; kingdom Pseudomonadati; phylum Pseudomonadota; class Betaproteobacteria; order Burkholderiales; family Comamonadaceae; genus Acidovorax; species Acidovorax sp. GW823-FHT02H02. The sequence goes on from NZ_JBXAJH010000019.1 coordinate 73,575, forward strand.
GCTCGTCCGTCCAGCGCCAGAAGCCGTGCCCGCTCTTGGTGCCGAAGCGGCCATCGGCCACCTTCTCGCGCAGCGTGCGGCTGGGCACGCTGTCGTTGCACAGGGTCGGGTAGATCGACGAGGCCGCCGCAAACTGCGTGTCCAGTCCCGCGAACTCCTTCTGCAGGATCGGCCCCGCCGCCACGTACCGGAAGCCGAAGCCGAAGCGCACCGCTGCGTCAACGTCCTCGGGCGTCGCGAGGCCCTCGTCGATGACCGAGAACGCCTCTCGCATCAGCGCGTGCTGGATGCGGTTGGCTAGGAAGCCCGGCACGTCCCGGTTGACGCGCACGGGGATCCGCCCGACGTCCGAGAAGATCCGCATCAGGCGGTCCATCGTCTCGCCCCGTGTGAATTCGCCCCGCGCGATTTCCACGAGCGGCACGAGGTGGGCGGGCAGGAAGAAGTGCGCGTTGGCCATGCGCTCCCGGCTGCTGCAGGCGCGGGCGATGTCCGTGATGCGCATGCCGCTGCTGTTGGAACCGATGGGCACGTGCCGGGGCACCATCGCGTCGAGCTGCGCGAACACCCCCTGCTTGACCTCGAGCCGTTCGGTCACGGACTCGATGACGATTTCCACGCCGGACCAGTCCACCGCATCCAGCGCCGGCCGCAGGTGCAACAGGTCGCCATACAGTTGCCCGCCCATCTGGGACACCGACTGGGCCACGTGGCGCCGCACCGCGTCCCACTCCCCGGACGCGGGCGCCACGACCTGCGTCTGCCAACCCGCATTCAGGAAGATCGCGGCGATGTCCCGCCCCATGATTCCGCTGCCGACCACCACCGCACCCGCTTCACTCATACTTGGCTCCTTTGTCCGCTGACACCCATGAGATCAAACTGTATGGAGATTTCCCGTACAGTTCACTTATATCGCACAAGAAGTGTATGTCATCTGTACGTAGACCGCAAGCAGGCGGAGAGGAGAAGTCCGCGCGCTGGCAGGCCGCCATCGAAGCGATGGGCGGCCCGCTGTATCTGCGCATCGTTGAACTGCTGGCCCAAGAGGTCCGGGAGGGAAGGCTTTCGCCCGGAGCGCCGCTGCCTTCCCAGCGCGACATGGCCCGGCAGCTGGGCGTTAACTTCACGACCGTCACGCGCGCCTACGATGAGGCCAAGCGCATCGGCCTCGTGCAGTCGCGCCATGGGCAGGGCACCTTCGTGGCGGCGGAAAAGGGCTTCGCGCGCACCGTCGCCGAGCCGGCGCCCGAGGAGGGGGTGCGCGAGCCTATCGACCTCACTTCCACGTGGCCGCCGAACCTGGAGATCGCATCGACGCTGGCGGCCGCGGTGGCGCGGCTGACCGGCGACCGCAGCTTTGACTTCCTGGCACGTCGCGCCGGCACGGTGCCGGCGCTGGACCTCGCGGCCGGCCGCGACTGGCTGCAGCCGCGCTTCGACCTGGAGGTGGGCGGCCGCCTGGCCATGGCCTCGGGCGCGCGCAACGCACTGATCGGCTTGCTGTCCAGCCTCGTGGGAACCGGCGGCCGGCTGCTGGTGGAAGCGATGTGCTGGCCGACCATGCGCACCCTGGCCACGGTGCTGGGCATCGAACTCGTGCCGGTCGCGCTGGACGCCGAAGGCATCCTGCCGGACGCCCTGGACGCCGCGGCGCAGGCGTCGCAGGCCACGGTGCTGTACTGCGTGCCGACGCTGCAGAACCCGAGCGGCGCGGTGATGGGCCTGCGCAGGCGCCGCGCGCTCGTCGAGGTCGCGCGCCGGCGCGGCCTCACCCTCGTGGAGGACGATGCCTACGGCGGCCTGCACCGCGACCCGCCCCCGCTGCTGGGCACGCTGGCCCCGGAACTCACCTATTCGGTCTTCGGGCTGGCAAAGCTCATCTCGCCCAGCCTGCGCGTCGCCTACGTCGTGGCGCCGGATGCCGAGAAGGCCGAGCGCCTCGCGGAGATCCTGCGCGCCACCATGCAGACAGTCCCGCCGCTGGAGGCGGCGCTGGCCACGCACCTGATCCGCCATGGCCAGATGGCCAAACTGATCAAGCAGGTCCGCACGGAGGCGCAGGAGCGCCAGGGGCTGGCCCGGCAGCTGCTGGGGGAACACGCCGCGCACGTACCGGACGAGGCGCTGTTCTTCTGGCTGCCGCTGCCCGTCCCCTGGGACGCGTCGGACTTCGCGATGCGGCTGCGGCGAGCGGGCGTGGTGGTGGCGCCGGCCAAGGTCTTCTCGCTCGACCCGGCCTCGGCGCCCAACGCCGTGCGCATCGCCACCGGCGCGGTCCCGTCGCGGGAAGACGTCACCATCGCCCTGCAGCGTGTGCGGGGGCTGCTGGCGCAGAATCCCTCTCTGCTCAGCGTGATCGACTGATCTGCCGGCGGCGACTGCGCCGCGCAATCAGCACATGGCCGAAGGCGATGGCCGGGCAACTACAGAACCCGTACGGCTCCTGAACGGCTCTCGCCATCCCCATCCTTGCCGATGCGCACGATGCGCAGTTCCTGAGGACGCTCCACCATCACACAAGCCTTGCCAGTCCGCTTGCAGTGGTCCTGGACCCGCCAGTAGGCGCCGTGGCTGAGGCAGCCCGTCTGGCATATCACGAGGTCCGCCGCCCTGAGACTGGCCTCGAGCACGGCCGCGCCGCCTTCGGCCGCCAGTCCCGCATCGCCAAACGTGTCCTGTGACACCATGCCAGCGGCGGCGAGCGCTCCCTCGCCCTTGCCATCCTGAGGCCGCTGCCAGCGCGCCCGCTCGCGCATCAGTTCCTGAACGCGCGCCAGCAACGCTTCCACATGCCTGGCGAGCGTCACCCTGCGAGGCAGGCCCGGAGCCGCCTGGACGAGCGCCGCCCGGTCCTCGCGCTCCCACATCAAGGCGGTCTCACGAATGATGACCGCAGCGCGCAGCTTCACGGCCTCGCGGCTTAGGCGCTCGATCTCCCGTGCCTGCGCGCTCAGCAGTTCGCTGCAGCGCCGCTGGTCGCATCCAGGCTCGCGCAGCCGATGGCCGTACTCCCAACCTGAGGGCGGCACCGCAGATTCCTTCCTTTCGATCATCGATTCACTCCCCGCTGCCCCGAACCTTCGTTCGTGCAGCACATGAACAGGTACGCCGCGATGGCGGCCCCGACCCTCCGGGCCCGGACCGCCCGAGGGATCGCAAGGTGGAGGGCGCGGCCGCCAGGCCCCGGCCACCGCAGGCGGTTCCCGCCGAGCGGTTGGAGCCCTCGGCAACGATGGCCCAACGGGAGCCGGCCGCATCGCGGCAAGGCCTCCACCTCAGCATGCAGGGCAAACCTGCAAACTATAGATAGGACGTATTTCCCCTTTGCGGTGCGACGGTACCCCCGACATGGGAGCGCCGCGCGCTGGCGCTGTCAGGCGTCTCCACGCCCATCCTTGCGCGATCGATGATCCCACGCCGCAGCTGTCACGTTGAACCAGCGCCGCCGCCTCTCCTGCCGAATGCGCGGCGAGTTCCGTCGTTTCGGTGTGGCCGCAAAGGCAACTGCCATGACCCGCAGCCTCTGCGGGACCATACTGTGCCTGCGTTCAGCGGACATCGTGGTCCGCCCAGCCTCCATCCCCCGCGACGGGCGTATGGAGTCCAGCCTGCTCGGCTGGCGTCGCGGTCGAAACCCGCCCTCGCGTCCCGCTGCACTCTCGGTTGCCGCAGATGCAGCGCAGACAACAAGCATGAGCGCTTCGATCGCGCATCCGCGCAGGCCGCGCGCGTTTGCCTGCAGCTTGCTGGCGAACCGCAGCGACCTCTCTGCGGCGTCGCCGCCCGAGGCACCACTGCCCCGGAACGTCTCTTACGGAGCACCTGAGAGGCGGGCTTCATCGCGCTGCGCCTCGCATGCTTGACGACGCCGCGCTTCCACCGCGTGCCGCGTTGAACGTGCACAGGCCCACGCCGGTGCAACGGTGGTGGCGCGAATCGCGCCGCCACGAAAACCGAGGCCCTTGCGGCCTGCAGACCAACCCGACGGGGGATCCCTTCCCCGCGGGGCGAGGGCATCTCTCGTCTCACTCATTTTGGAGATGAGCATGTTCACCACATTCACGGGCCAACGGCCCGCGCACAAGACCCGTTCCCATCTTTTCCGGAGCCATCTGAAGCGCTCCGAGGGGACGACTGCGGCAAAGCGCCGCGGGGATGCCGCTTCCAGCCAGTTGCATTCCTGCGGCCGGAGCGCATCATGAGCGAGAAGTCCCACGTTTCTCTCGAGCAGCACGCCTGCCTGGTGTGCGGCACGACGTTCGACACCGGCGCCATCCTGCTGGACAAGCGCTTGCGCGCGAGCATGGAGCCTCACACGACCACGGGCTGGGGCCTGTGCCCCGAGCACCAGAAGCTGTTCGATGACGGCTACGTCGCGCTGGTCGAGTGCGATCCAGAGCGCAGCGGCCCGCCGGCGGACGGACGCCTGAAGCCCGAGCAGGCGTACCGAACGGGCCGGCTGGCCCACCTGCGGCGGCCGGTGTTTTCGCAGATCTTCGATGTGCCGATCCCTGACAAGCAGGCCTGCGTCTTCGTCGAGCCTGGGGTCATCGACCGGCTGCAGTCGATGGTGGCGCCGGCGCCGCATTGATCGCGCCGCGAGGGCCATGGTGCGTCGTCTCCCTCGGGGACGACGCACTTCCTTTCTTCTGAACGTGACGCGAGCGAGTCCGGGGCGCCTTGGCGCTCCCAGCCAGCCGGCCGCGGCGCCGGCTCGCGCGGCGTCGTTCGTCTCCCAGGCCGCACATTCGCGGTCCTTCGAATCGCACCCGCAGAGTTTCCGCTCCTCGCGGGCCCTTCCTCGCGCCACGGCTGCCCTCGTCGCCCGTGGCCTTTCTTTCCGATGGAGAAACCCATGGAGATCCAAGTTCGCATCAACAGCGAAGGCGCACTGCGCAACCAGCGCTATGCCTTCACAGACCGCTTCACCCTCGTCTCGGAACTGTTGCAGAACGCCCGCCGCGCGGGCGCGACACTGATCGAGGTGAGCCATGACGAGCCGAGCCGCACGCTGCGCGTGCGCGACAACGGCCGAGGCCTCGGCGACTTCCAGAAGCTGCTGACCTTCCACGAGTCCGGCTGGGACCAAGACCTGCAGCGGCAGGAGCAGCCGTTCGGGGTCGGCTTCTCGAAGTGCCTCTATGCCTCCACGCGCTGCATCGTCACGAGCGGGGGCCTCGAAGCGGACATCGACACGGCGGCAGCGCTGGCGCACGCGTCCGTTCCAGTGAGGCCGAGCGCTGTCGGCGTGCATCCCGGGACCATCGTCGAACTGTACGGCGTGGACCTGGAAGGGCTGCACCGGCGCATCGGCCCGATGTGCCGAGGCTTCCCGGTGCCCGTCGAGTTCAATGGGCGGCTGATCCCGAGACCGGACGCGACCGACGCCAGCAACGGCGATGGGTTCCACGACACGCCTGTCGGTGCCGTGCGCCTGTCGGGGTCCGTCGACGGCAGATGCTCGGTGCGCACGCGCGTCTACTTGCAGGGCTTCTGCGTGAACCGCCGGCCCAGCCACTTGGACGAGCACGACGATTCGAACGTGGTCCATTTGGACCCGGCTCGACACCTCGCTCGCCTGCCTGACCGCGACAGGCTGATCGATGAGGACACACAGCTCAAGGCGGTCGACGAGGCGGTCACGCACCTGTGGCGGCGGATTCTCCTGCACAGGAAAGGCAGTCTTCCCGCTGCCGAGTTCGTCGAGACGTTCTACGGGGCGATGCACATGTGGAAGCACCTCGATCTTCTGGACGACGTGCCGGTGCTGCCGCGGGTACTCTGCGACACGATCACGTACCCTGTCCAGGAGGCGTTCCCTTCCCGCGACTTCATGGAGCCGCTGGCCTCGGCCCCGACGCGCGAGGAGGTCGAATCGGGCCGGCTCCGCCTGGTGAGCCTCGACGCGCCATCCGATGAATCGATGGCCGATTGGATGCTTGCATGGTCGTTGAAGATGGTCGTCTTCGACGCGCATGTCCTGGGTCCGGGCCACTGGGTCCATGCCCACGTGCGCGAATTGTCGGCCCGCGACGTCAGCGTGCGGGCCGTGGGCGAGACACTCCGCACGCGGCTGGAGGGACGCTGGCTATGGGCCGACGTGGTTCTGTGCGAACGCGTGCGCCTCGAGGCCGGCGGCGAGACCGTGGAGCTCGAAGAGGATGGCCTCGCCCATGAAGGGACGCTTTTCATTCCCGCCGGCGAATGCTCTGGCTGCGCGGTTCAGCAGGCATCGGACTTTGTGGATTCGGATGGCCACTGGCACGAGGACGACATGGAGGCCGATACGGCCATGCTGGCCGAACTCATCCATCGCATGCGCGCCAGCGACCCCGTGTCCACGCTGCGCGCGATGCTGGAACGGCTCAACCTGGAACGGTTTCCAGTGATGGTGGGTCGCACCTTCCGCCTGTCGGTAGGGCCGAGCCCGGAAGAGCATGTGCTGGAGTTACTCGGCTGATCTTCGCCTTTACGCGGGCTTGCGCAGACGAGGCGCAAGCCCGCGCGCGGTCACAGTGTCGAGTCGGTGCCGCCCAGCGCGAATGGCGAGGACACGCCATGGCTGCAGAATTGCATTTCTGTCCAACCCCCTCTGGCGTCGCTTCCCCAAGCCGACACCGCCCATGCCGCAACTAAGCCCCTGTGCCGTGCCCTTCATCGGGAAGCCGGATCGTGCGGCGCCGCTTGATCACCACCGTAGGCGTGCCGGACATCGGTCGTTCCGACGCGGAATCGGGCCGCCGTGCCGCCCGCGCGGCACCGGGAACGGCGATCCCTGCGCACTGCAGCGCGGCCTCGACCTCCACCGGATCCAAGGGCTGAACAATGTCGCCGTTGACCTGCGCGTAGCGCCCGTCTGGCAACCAGGCGAGAGCGCCCGTTTCCAAGCCTCGTCGAACGACTCCGAGCAACCGCACGTTTCTGCTCACGCGCGGCACGAAATGACGCTCGCCCAACGGGAGCACGCGCATCTGGACGTCGGGCACGTTGACCACGCCTGATTTTCTATCCGGTAGTGGCATCACGCCAACCCTCCTCTGACCTCGGCCTTCATCGTAACGCCGGTGCGGACGCGATGGGCAGGAGCACGCGAGGCACGACTAGGCCTTCTCTGCCTCCGGCGATTCGCCCTCGAAGACGGAGCGCACCGCTGCGATGATCTGCGCATGCCTCGCATAGAAGGCACCGTCCTCCGCGAAGATCTGGGGCAGCGTCTTGCGCAGCTTGTTGCTCACCTGCCAGTCCCCTTCCTTGAGCGACCGGATGATGCGGTCCGCGTCCTGGTCCGGCATCTCCAAAAAGTCCTTGATCGCCGTGCGCGCCTCGTCGTACTGGCGCAGGACCAGTGCCTCCTGCGCCATCTCCTGCTCGACCGTCTGGCGCAGCACGCTGCTCAGGTAGCGCGCCTGCTCGGTCAGGTCGAGGTAGCGCCACGCATGCTGCGCGTCCTCGGTCCGAAGGAACTCGAAATTGGTCTCGACGCCATCGGGGCACAGCCGCTTCGATCCGAAGCGGTAGGCATCGACATAGACCTGCATGAAGGGCCGGGAGAAGCCCTCCAGGGCCTGGTCATAGCCGGCGCGCCCCTTGGCCGAGCCGGCGATCGTCGCCGAGACCGGCACGATGATGTTGGCGGGCACCACCTTGTCCGCCGCGAGTAGGTGATTGACAAGAAAGCGGTGGATGCGCCCATTGCCATCGGCGAGCGGATGCAGGTAGACGAATGCGAATGACACTGCCGCCGCGCGCGCTACCGGGTTTGCGCCCCGCGTGCGGTTCTCGAAGCAGCGCAGCGCATCGAGCATACCAACCACAAGTTCCTCGGACGGGGCAATGTAGTGGACGATCTCGCTCACGAAGCCGCGCTCGCCGACGAACACCGGCGACTGGCGAATGCCGACGCGCAACGCGGCCTCACCGAGCACGGCCTGCTGCAGCGTGAGCAATTGCTCGGGCGCCATCGGATCGTCCATGTGGCCGCTGTACGTACCGATGGCCGCCGCGAAGCGCTTCACCCGATCCTGCTTGTCCGCCTCGTGTTCGATGGCGAAACTCGCCCGCGATTCCTTAAACGTCAGCCAGGCCGCGCTGCGCAGCAGTAACTCCGGCCCGTAGGTGTCGTCGAGCAACTGGACGCCCGCCGCCACGTCGTAGAGCCATTCGCGCTGCTCCTGCGGTCCCAAGTACACCACGGGGCAGAAGTCGCGCGAGCCCGGCAGGTTGTCGTTGATACGCCAGCGCCGGACGCGATCCGGCCGCTGGGCGACCAGATACTGTGCGGCATCGATCGCGTCCACGTATCCCACGTTGGGCGCCGTGTCCGGCACAGCAAGCTGCCGGCCGGTGAACCACTCGTAGAAGAACGCGGCGCGCCGTGCATAGCTCCCCGTGGGCTCATCCTTCACCCACGCCACCACGTCCTGAGGATCGACCCGCTGGAACAGCCGCGAGAAGAACTCAAAGCTCAGCCGCTCGTACTTCAAACCGAACTCGAAGTGCCCGCGGAAGTTGTCCGCGGGCTGATACGCGGCGGTCCAGGTTCGCGTCTCCCGTCCATCCGCCGCTTCGCGCTGGCGCACCGGCCCCAGGCGGCTGCGGGAGAAAAGCGGCTGTACCAGTTGGATGCCGTAGAGCTCGGCAAGCCGGTGGAAGCCCAATAGGGTGTCAGGCATGGGATGCAATTTCGCTATAGGTTCGGCAATTCTCCTAGAAAAACAGCCCATCTCTACCAAAACGATATACTCACGGCGCGCTGACCCTGGGAGTGACACCTCTGTTTGTCGCGAAGGAGCTCTCGACGCCGAAGAGCTAGGCACCGGCCGCACCGCTCGAGCACGGCACCCGCCACCGCATTTCGGTCTCGAGATGCCGAAGGACCCCTCAAGAATGCTCAACTTTTCGGCCGGAGCTCCCTCGAGCCGAAGGGCTTGGTTCCCGCGCACGTACCGCGCGGCGCGCAGCACCCATGGGCTCAGCCGCGTCTCGTAGCCGAAGCGATCGCTTACGCCCCACATAGCGTCGCAGTACGCGTTCAAGCTGCTGCCGATAGGCGAGAACCGAAAGCCGAGGACTGCCCTGAATGCGCCCCCACCAGATGCATGAGTAATCATGAACAACAAGCCCATTGAAGCTGGCCGCGGGCCCCGCCTCATCCAGGGCGACGCACAGCAGCGGGATTGCTTCGTGATAGGCAAGGCGCCGCACGATGGAAACGGCTCTGGGATTCCACACGTACCACTGCTCACCCGATCCGGCACGGATCGCGTCGAGGGAATTCTGATCCTCTGGGCGGCGCCAAACTGCAGGCTCGCTGCCTTGAAGACCACCGGGCTGCTCGACATCTGGGCGGTAGCGCCACCGTGTGCGCTTGTGGAGCCACACCTCGAGCACGCATCCATAGCGCTCGTAGGCGCCGTCTTCGTAGACGTCGGCGATGTTCGAAGACAGGAGCACCGCGCCACATTCACGGCGACGTGGCGGCTGGCCGTCGAAGCTTGCCAGAAGAAACGGCGGGATGGTTTCGTCCTCGGCGCCGAAGTACAGCGGGCCGATCAGGTCAGCGGGCGTCTGCAGCCAGGGTGTGTTCTTTCCGGGCTTGAACTCCTCCTCTCGCGACAGAGGCCCGCGATGTCCGGCTTTGGCCTTGGGATGAAGTTGCATACTATGACTCTTCATGACACACAAGAGGGAACGGTTGGTTCCTACCACCCCTTTTGCTGGTAGCTAGGCTGGTAGCTAGCCCAATTTTCCAGGTCTTGATAATCAATTTTTACCTTATAAATCAATAAGTTAGACAAACTCATGAAGATTGCCACCTGGAACATCAACTCCCTCAGCGTGCGCCTGCCCCAGGTGCTGGCCTGGCTGGCCGCCCATCCGGTCGATGCGCTATGCCTGCAGGAGCTCAAGCTCACCGACGACAAGTTTCCGCACGATGCGCTGAAAGAGGCTGGCTATGAAACCGTGGCATTCGGGCAAAAGACCTACAACGGCGTTGCGATCCTGAGCCGCCACCCGCTGCGCGATGTGGTGCGCAACATCCCCGGGTTCGGGGATGAGCAGGCCCGCGTTATCGCGGCCACGCTGGATACACCGACGGGCCCCCTGCGCCTGCTCAACGGCTATTTCGTGAACGGCCAGGAGCCAGGTTCGGAAAAGTTCGCCTACAAGATGCGCTGGCTGCAGGCCCTGCAGGACATGGTGCGTGCCGAGATGGCGGCCCACCCCCGCCTGATGCTGGTGGGCGACTTCAACGTGGCGCCGGAAGACCGCGACTCCTACGACCCCGTGGGCCTGCGCGAGACCATTCACCACACCACCGAAGAGCGCAACCACTTCCAGGCCCTGCTGGCCCTGGGCCTGACCGACGCGTTTCGCCTGTTCGAGCAGCCCGAAAAAAGCTACTCATGGTGGGATTACCGCATGCTGGGCTTCCAGAAGAACCGGGGCCTGCGCATCGACCACATTCTGGTCAGCGATGCCCTCAAGTCCACCGTGACCGCCTGCGTGGTGGACCGTGCCCCGCGCAAGAACCCGCAGCCCAGCGACCACGCACCGGTGGTCGTGACACTGTAAGAGCGTAAGCACGCTCTGAGCGGCGCCGCTTCGTCTTCGGCCGCTCAGCGGCGGTCGGACGCGTCCAGCCCCTCGGGCTCGTCCACTGCCTCTTCCTGCGACGCGCGCAGCCAGTCACCCTGGTCGCGCATGGACAGCGCCGACACTCCGGGCCGCCATGCCAGTTGGCCCACGGCGCGGTAAGCGCCTAGCGGCAGCTTGCCGGGGGCGGAAAATACTTCGATCACGCGTGCGGTTTCCAGCTCTTCGGGCTGAATCCACGGGCTGTACTTGAGCTCACCCAGGATCAGAACGCGCGGCCGTTCGGCCAATCGCACGGCAACCGCGCCCGCCAGCGCCTGCTGGCCACTGACGATGTCGATGGGACCGCCCAGCACCGCATGCGCCTGCCGAGCAATGATGTCGGCCACGCGCTCGGAGGGGAAGTAGTCGGTGTGGTCGGATTTGTAGCCGCGCGGCCCCCGGGGCAAGGCCATCCACGACTGCGCCATGAGCAGCGCCTGCACCACTGCGAACCCCGCCCACGCCGCCCGCACGGTGCGCAGGGAGGTCCAGGCCGCGCGCGCGGCCAACCACTCCATCACCGCCGGCACGCTCCACAGCATGAACGCCGTGCCCCAATGGAGATGCAGCTTGGCGCCGCCGACTACCCCCATCAGCGCCATCAGGGCGAGCGGCAAAAAGCCCCACAGCAGCAGGAACTGGCGTGACAGCTGGGCGTAGCCGGCGCCAGGCGCCGCCTCCTCGCCCCGCTGGGGCGCCTCTCCCTGGCGCCGTGCCCACCACACGGCACAGCCCAGCACCAGCCAGGCCGGCAGGGCGCGGTTGAGCAACCAGTCGGCCGAGAACTGCGCCGTATGGAGCAAGCGATGGGGCAGGCTCAGGTCATGGCCCAGGGAGCTGGCGTTGGCATAGCCGAGAGGCATCCAGTCGTGCGTTGCCAGCCAGTGCAGGTGGGGCGCGCAAACCAGCAAGGCCACCGCCGCCGCCAACGGCGCGCCCACCCGATGGACGAGGTGGCGCCAGCCGCGCAGGCGCAGCCACCAGATGCCCACAACGGCCAACGCGACGATGAATTGATACTTGGCCAGCATGCCCAGCCCCGCGACCACGCCCATCGCCACCCAGCCCAGCAGCGAGGGCCGCCAGGTGAGCCGCCAGCTCAGGCCCGCCGCTAGCGATACCCACAGCATCATCACCACGTTGTGGTTGTAGTAGTAGACGCGGCCGCAGTAGAAGGTAATGCACAACGCCGCCAGCAGGGCGAGCGTCGCGTAACGACCACCACGCATGGCGCGCAGTTGGCGCCAGAACAACGCCAGCGCCCCGAGGGTGAACAGCGCGCCCATCACGTAGGTGAGCTCCACCGTGGCGCCGAAAATTGCCGCTGTGGCGCCCAGCACCCATGTGGGCAACGGCGGATGCTTGAAGTAGCCCCACTCCAGCGAACGCAGCCAGACCAGTTGCTCCACGTTGTCCACCGGCGGCGACAGCGTCGCCATCCAGTAGGCGGTCACCCAGACTGCACCATATACCGCCATCAACAGGGCCACCCCGGCCCCATCGAGCACAGGAAAGCGCAGCGCCCAAACTTGGGCAGCCGGTACAGGTACGGTGGAGGGCGACGAAACAAGCGTGGAAGAAGACACCGGGAGTCCTGCAAGCTGTGGAACGACCCGGTATTTTGCCTGTTTGTAAATATTTATGAAGATTTGTAAAGAATCCCTCACCCCATGCAACAACCCGATGGCCGCGCGCGCGTCGCGATCGTCGGGTTGATTCACTTTTAATAGCATCCCGTGCAGAGTGGAAGGGCGTTAGCGCCCGATTCACTCCAGACCCAGCTCCTGGATCTTGCGGGTAATGGTGTTACGCCCAATGCCCAGGCGCTGCGCGGCCTCCATGCGGCGGCCATGGGTGGCCAGGAGGGCGGTGCGGATCAGGCGCGACTCGAAACGCCGCGTCAGTACATCCCACACGTCTGACTGGCCACCAGCCAGCAGCGTTTGCACCTCGGCTTCCAGTGCCTGCTCCCAGCCGCGGACACCCACGGCGTCCGCGGCAGCGGTTGCGTCGACATCGGCATCGGCCGCCGGCCAGGAAGACACTGCGGGGGCAGACATCGCTGCACCTGCCGCCATGTAAGCCCCCGGGACCAGCGCGACGGCAGGCACGGCAACCGCCGGGTGCATGCCCTCCACCATCTCGGATGACGGCATGGAAACCAGGGGGGCAAGCGGCGCTGCCATCTTCCCCACAGACAGTTCGCCCCCACCGGCCCGCACGGGCGGCTGGTAGACCGGCGCTTCCAGCACTTCGGGCGGCAAGTCCTGCAGCGAGATCACCTGGGCAGGTGCCATCACCGTGAGCCAATGGCAGATGTTCTCCAGTTGCCGCACATTGCCCGGAAACGCAAACTGCTCCAGCCGCGCCAGCGCCGAATCGGCAATGCGCTTGGGCTCCACGCCCAACTGGCGCGCGCTTTGCTGCAGGAAGTGGCGCGTGAGCATGGGCACGTCTTCGTGCCGCTCGCGCAGCGCGGGCAGGCGCAGGCGAATCACGTTGAGGCGGTGGAACAGGTCTTCGCGGAAGCCGCCTTCCTTGACGCGCTGCTCCAGGTTCTGGTGGGTGGCGGCAATCACACGCACATGGGCCTTCACGGCCGCATGGCCGCCCACGCGGTAGAACTGACCATCCGACAGCACGCGCAGCAGGCGCGTCTGCAGATCAAACGGCATGTCGCCGATTTCGTCGAGAAACAGCGTGCCACCTTCGGCCTGCTCGAAGCGGCCGCGCCGCTGCGTCTGTGCGCCGGTGAAGGCGCCGCGTTCGTGGCCGAAGAGTTCGGACTCCAGCAGATCCTTGGGGATGGCGGCTGTGTTGATGGCGACAAAGGGGCCGTCTGCGACCGGCGAGTGCTTGTGCAGCGCACGCGCCACCAGTTCCTTGCCCGAGCCGGATTCGCCCGTGATCAGGACCGTGACCTGGCTCTGGCTGAGCCGGCCGATGGCACGGAACACATCCTGCATCGCGGGTGCCTGGCCCAGCATTTCGGGTGTTTCGGCCTGGCGCTCTTCCGTCACTTCCTCGCGCTGGCTCTCTTCGACCGCGCGGCGGATCAGCTCGACCGCCTTGGGCAGGTCGAACGGCTTGGGCAGGTATTCGAACGCTCCACGCTGGAAGGCCGACACGGCGCTGTCCAGGTCGGAGTACGCCGTCATGATGATGACGGGCAGGCCGGGCTGCAGTTCGCGCACTTTTTCCAGCAGTTGCAGGCCCGACCCCCCGGGCATGCGGATGTCGCTCACCAGGACCTGGGGGCTCTGGCGTGCGGAGTCACCAACGGTGACATCTGCCAGGGCATCCAGCACCTCGCGGGGGTGCGTGAAACTGCGCGTGGGCAGGTTCTCGCGGGCCAGCGCCTTTTCCAGGACGAAGCGGATCGAGGGGTCGTCATCTACTATCCAGATCGGCTTCATGTGTTTTTATACCTTCACTGTGGTTGCGTGTCAGGGGACCTCAGGGCAAGGGAATCAGGATGCGGAAGTCGGTGCGACCCGGTACGCTGTCGCATTCGATCAACCCGTGGTGGCGCTGCACGAAGGTTTGCGCCAGCGTGAGCCCCAGCCCTGATCCCCCGTCCCGTCCCGACACCAGCGGGTAAAAAATCCGCTCTTTGATGGTATCGGGTACGCCCGGTCCGTTGTCGATGACATGCAATTCCAGTGCCAGCCGATAGCGCTGGCGGCCAAACGTGACCTGGCGGGCCACGCGGGTGCGCAACGTGATCACGGCATCGCCCGCCGCAATGCGTTCTGCCAGTGCCTGCGCGGCGTTCTGCACGATGTTCAGCAAGGCCTGGATGAGCTGGGCACGGTCGCCGCGGAACTCGGGGATCGAGGTGTCGTAATCGCGCAGCACCTTGAGGCCTTGCGGATGCTCCACCAGCACCAGCGAACGCACGCGCTCGCACACCTCGTGGATGTTCACGTCACCCACCAGATGCGGGTGCCGGTGCGGCGCCAGCAGCCGGTCCACCAGGCTTTGCAGGCGATCGGCCTCATGGATGATGACCTGGGTGTATTCGTGGAGCTCGCGGCTTTCGAGCTCCATCTCCAGCAATTGCGCAGCGCCCCGAATACCACCCAGGGGATTCTTGATCTCGTGGGCCAGATTGCGGATCAGCTCCTTGTTGGCCTGGGCCTGGTCCAGCAATCGCTCTTCACGGTCCTGGCGGGCGTGTTGCTCCAGCGGCCACAGCTCCACCAGGATTTCACCCACCTGTTCGGCATCGGCCACATTGACATGCACGGGCACAGGGTCCTGGTGCAGGCGCTTCAAGCTGGCCTCGTAACGCAGCGCGGCAAAATCCTTGCCACGCGCACCGGACAATGCCATCTGCAGCAGGGTGGGGTCGGTAAAAAAGGTCGAAAAATCCACGCCTTCCAGCGTGCGCCGCGACAGGCCCAGCGTGTTTTCCAGGGCCGCATTGGCAAACTGCACGGCACCGTCCGAGCGCAGCACCGCCACCAGGGTGGACATGAGGTCCAGTGAGTGAAAGCGCTCCGTTTCTGCCACCCGTGAATCACGCACCGAGTGCTCCACCCTGTTTACTTCGCACTGGTGGCGGGGGCGAGGCGGGCCAGTTCGCGCCGAATTCCGGCCAGGTCGCTCTCGCTGCGCGCAACACTCGCCTTGAGTTCGGCCGTGCGCTCCATGTAAACCTGGGGATTGCGCAGCTCCAGCGCACTGCGCACGGGCGCGCCGTCGTTGTATTCCTTCAGCAGCTCGGCGTGGCGTGCCTCGGCCTTGCGCAGCTCGGACTCCAGAATGGCACGGGCATCGGCATCGCGGGCGCGCTGATCGTTGTTGTCCACGCGTGGTGCTCCGGCCGGTGAGGCCGTGGTGGTGGTCGGCGTGACAGCGCCCGAAGTCTTGGGGCGGCTGCCCTGCACCACCGTCACATTGCCGCCTTCGACCAGCTTGCAGCCGCGCTCCTTGGCCTGGGCGGCGTTATTGGTGTATTCATTGCCGCAACGGTAGATGCGGTCTTGAGCCCAGGCCGCGGGCGCCATGACGGTAAAAACCAGGAGGATAGTGAGCGATTTATTCATGAGGTCTCTCGCACATGCAATGCAGGGGTGTGCTGTTGAGTATCCCCTAATCACAATACATCGCCAATTCACCACCCGCTGACCCACGGGCTATTGTGGAAGGATGCCACCGATGAAGGCGGAGCTCCCGCTCATGCCCTCTGGCATCACCCGCTCCAAGAAAAAAGGCGGCTCGCGCCGCCTTGGGATGCAATGGCCTGCGGGCAGGCGATTACAGCGAGTAGTACATGTCGTACTCGACCGGATGAACCGCCATGCGAAAACGCGTGACTTCACCCATCTTCAGGTCAATGTAGGCGTCGATCATGCTGTCAGAAAACACGCCGCCCTTGGTCAGGAAGCCGCGATCCTTGTCCAGCGCTTCCAGCGCCTGGTCGAGGCTGTGGCACACGGTGGGCACCAGCTTGTCCTCTTCGGGAGGCAGATGGTACAGATCCTTGGTGGCAGCTTCGCCGGGATGGATCTTGTTTTCCACGCCGTCCAGACCCGCCATCAGCAGGGCAGCAAAGCCCAGGTAGGGGTTCATCAGTGGATCGGGGAAGCGGGCTTCCACGCGGCGGCCCTTGGGGTTGGCCACGTAAGGAATGCGGATCGAGGCGGAACGGTTCTTGGCCGAGTAGGCCAGCTTCACCGGCGCTTCGAAGTGCGGCACCAGGCGCTTGTAGCTGTTGGTGCCGGGGTTGGTGATGGCGTTCAGTGCACGGGCGTGCTTGATGATGCCGCCGATGTAGTACAGCGCGAAGTCCGACAGACCGGCGTAGCCGTCGCCCGCAAACAGGTTCTTGCCATCCTTCCAGACCGACTGGTGAACGTGCATGCCGGAACCGTTGTCACCATGGTAGGGCTTGGGCATGAAGGTGGCGGTCTTGCCGTAGGCGTTGGCCACGTTGTGGATCACATACTTTTGCAGCATGGTCCAGTCGGCGCGCTCGACCAGGGTGCTGAAACGCGTGCCGATTTCGTTCTGGCCGGCACCCGCCACTTCGTGGTGGAACACTTCGACCGGAATGCCCAGGGATTCGAGAATCAGCGACATCTCGGCGCGCATGTCCTGCGTGCTGTCGACGGGCGGCACGGGGAAGTAGCCGCCCTTGAGGGTGGGACGGTGGCCGCGGTTGCCGCCTTCGAGCTTGGAGCCGGTGTTCCAGGGTGCTTCGTACTCTTCGATTTCGTAGAAGGTATGGTTGGGTTCGGTGCTCCAACGCACGCCATCGAAAATGAAGAATTCGGGCTCGGGACCAAAGAATGCGGTATCGCCCAGGCCAGAGGCCTTGAGATAGGCTTCGGCGCGCTTGGCAACCGAACGGGGGTCGCGGTCATACGACTTGCCATCGCTGGGCTCGATCACGTCGCAGGTCAGGATCAGCGTCGTTTCTTCGAAAAACGGATCGATATTGGCCGAATTCGGATCAGGAATCAGCTGCATGTCGGAGGCTTCGATGCCCTTCCATCCGGCAATCGAAGAGCCATCAAAGGCATGGCCCGAAACGAACTTGTCTTCGTCAAAATGCGAGACGGGCACCGTGGTGTGGTGCTGCTTGCCACGGGTATCGGTAAAGCGGAAATCCACGAATTTGACTTCGTTTTCCTTCACCAGCTTCATCACGTCTGCAACGGTCTTGGCCATCAGGTTCTCCTGGGTAAAGCGCTTGTTAAAAAATCTGCCAAACGAAAAGCAGTTTGCGTGCCAGGCAAGTGCAATGCCTGCACTCGGACGGAGCATTCAGGGCAAAACCCAAGAATCCTCGGCACGCAGCATCACCAAAAATGTGCGCATCAGCATTCGCAATACGCTCAACGCAAATTTCGCACCAATTCGGGGCCACAATTTGCACCAACATTGTGCAATTCTGCTTGCAAGTCCGCCCAAGCGGCGGGAACCGCTGCAACAGGCCCCTTCACGCCCAATTCTATGTGGCGCCCATATTGTGGATGATCGACGCTGGGCAGGCTGAAGACCCGGATTCCGGGGTGCTTCAGCTCGATGCGCTCCATCAGCGGCGTCAACGCCGCCTCCATGGCGCCAAAGACAATGACGGACTGCTCTGTCTGGGGGGACCGATTGAAAAGATGCGGGTATTCGTGGTCCAGGACCCATTCGATCATGGGCCACGCCATCACCGGAAAGCCTGGCACAAAATGCACGGCCCCGCCGCCGGTTCCATGGCAGCTGAAGCCTGGGATCTTGTTGTAGGGGTTGGGCACGATGCGCGCACCTTCTGGAAACACGCCCATGTTGAGCCGCTGAACGTTGTCTGGCCGGTCTGCCTCGTAGGGCACGCCCTGCTCGCGTGCGGTGTCTTGCATGCGTTCCCGGATCAGGATCTCGGCCCGCGGGTGCAGCATCAGCCCAACACCCAGCGCCCGCGCCGCGCACTGGCGCGTGTGGTCATCGGGCGTGGCGCCGATGCCGCCGCACGAGAAAACGATATCGGCCGTAGAGAATGCACGCCGCAAGGTGCTGGTGATGCGCTCGGGGCTGTCGCCCACATAGTCGGCATAGGACAAGGCCAGCCCGCGCGCAGACAGCAACTCGATCACCTTGGGCATGTGCTTGTCGGCACGCTTGCCGGAAAGAATTTCGTCACCCACGATGATCAGACCGATATGCGAACTCATGGCAATTTGTGCTCCGAAATGAAGGTGCCGGGGGGCGCATCCGGCGTGGCGGCAATGGCCAGGGCAGCCTGACCTCCGCCAGACGCCGCCGGAGGCGACGGCGCACGGCCCTCGGATCGCAGGCGCTCCAAAGCGGCAAGGCAATAGTGGGCAAACCACAGGGACGAGAAGGCAAAAACGAGTGTGTAGATCCAGATCGCCAGCGGCACCAGTATGAAAAATGCAGCAGCAAAAACCACTCCGGACGCCCATACGAGGCTAGGCGCTGCGCCCAGATAGCCGGTCAACACACCGATTCCCAGCAGGCGGGCTCGGTGGCTGCGCAGAATCTCCCGCCGCTCTTCCTTGCTGGCATGCTCGGCCAAGGCATCGAACGCCATGACGCGGTAGCTCAGCCAACCCCAGATCAGCGGCGGCAGCACGAGCACCAAGGGTGGCACCAGCCACAGCGGCACCGACACCACCAGGGCAATCAGCGCCAACAAGGTGGAGCCCAATGACCACATGGCGCTGGCCCAGAAAGAGCCGCCCTGCTTGCGCTCAAGATGGGGAAACCGACGCTGTGCGACCAGGGTGACCAGGGCGGGCGTCGTCAGCAGGGCGACCGCCAGCAGAGAGATCATGACCAGCACCGGCGTGGCGGCCAGAATCACCAGGAGCGGCGCCATCACCGCAGTCGCGTCGCCGATGCCCCAGGCATGCAGCCAGCCCCAGAGGGTTGCCAGCAGCGCCGAAGACTCCAGCAATGTACGCATGCCCCGTACAGCGCCATCCCAATAGAAATAGCCCAAGGCGCCACCCAAAACCCCGATCAGCAGCAATGGCACCATCGACAGCAGGATCACACGGGGGCGCAGGCAATACACCGCCGCGCGCCAGAAAGAATCGACCAGGAGTCCCATGTTGGCAAGCATACCTTGACTGCCCAAAAATCGGTTCAACCGGTGGTCTGAACGCGGATTCAGGCCTTTCCGACCAGCCGCAGCAGGCCGCGCCATTGCTGTGACCAGAAACCCCTGCCGTAGTCGCGCAGGCGGCCCTGCGGATCGGGCTCCACCTGGTCCCTGACACCCGTGGGATCGTATCGGAGATCGAAATCAGCGGTGCCAAACAACATGTCCCACCACGGCAACAGCACGCCGAAGTTATGCCCGCCCAACACCTCCTTGCGCACCGCGGGCGGCAGCTGACCTTGGGCCGTGTCGGCCCGCGGGGTGGATGGCGGCAACGCAGGCCTGGTTTCGTGACCAAAACCAATGGCGTGGTGCCGACGATGAAACCGGGGACTGATCCACAGCCGTTCACCCCAGCGGCCAAACCAGATGCGCAGGTTGGCGTGCTGGAAACTCTCGCTGAGCTGCGTGATCGCCACGATGGCAATGAATTGCCCCGGTGCGACACCGATGGCCTGTGCAACGATCACGAGAAGCGTGTCTCGGAGCACGTCGTCGAGCAGGTGGTTGCGGTTGTCGCTCCACATGGTCATCTGGCGCTGCGCATGGTGCAGGGAGTGCAGCCGCCACCACCACTCGAAATGGTGCTGACCCCGGTGCAACCAGTAGTCCACGAAGTCGAAAACCACCAGATAAAGCAGCAGGCTGACCCATGGCATGTCCGTCACCCCGGGCCACAGGCCATCGAGCTGCAGCGTGCTGATACCGACCACCCGGAGCGCGCCAAACAGCATGTCCATCAATGGGGCAATGGCAAAGAACAGAAGCACCCGAAACAGCCCCAGCCGGTGCAGCAAGGTGTAGAGCATGTCGGTACGAATGGTCGCCCGGTCGGTGATGGGCTCCACGGGACGCCAGCGCTGCAAGGGACCGAATACCGCCACAATGACCACGAGCTGAAGCAGGCCCACCAGCAGCCAGCCCGTGGCCTCGTACCCGTTTTCCAGCAGATTGCCCAGTCCCAACGCAAAGAGCAAAGGCTGCAGCGTGGACTCGAACAAGCCCTGCTGCACCCCATCGAAGGCATCGGCCCACCACTCCATCATTTCACCCCTCAGTAGTTGTTCTGCGCATGGTTCTGAGCAAATGCTGCGACAGCGCCCAGGTCAGCGCACCTGCCCGAGCGCGTAATCCGGGTGCTCCCGCAAGGTGCGAAAACAAAAACCCTTCGCCTTCAGGCCCACGATCAAGGGCTCCAGCACAGCAGGGGCCCAAGCGTCCTTGCGTGACCAGATGCCCAGATGCGCCATCAGGATGTCTCCACTGCGTATGCCTTGCAGGGCCTTGCGCAGCAGTGCGTCATTGCTGAATTTTTCGCTGGGCAACTCATCCCCCAGAAACCCCGCCGGCGCCCAGCCCACATGGGTGTAGCCGCACGCCTTGGCACTGGCGAGCAGCTGGGGCGATGTCTTGCCACCCGGTGCCCGAAACAGGGGCAATGGCTTCTGGCCCGTGAGGGCCTGCAGCCGATCCGCGGCACGGGCCAGCTCTTCGCAATACTCTGGCGCCCCCATGGTGAACTCCTGTCCCTGGCGCGGACCGGCCGAGGGTCGCACGCGAAACGCAGGCGCGGCCGCATCGCCCAGGTCGGCACGCCAGTAAACGTGGTTCCAGGTGTGGGAGGCAAAGGCGTGGCCTTCGCCCCCCCGGGCGCGCCACCATGCAGCCCAGTGCGATCCGAGACTGCCATCGCCCTGCTTGGTGGGTTCCTGCGCGGCAAAAAAGGTCACCTTTACCTGCTGGCGTTGCAGCACATCCGCAATCAATGGAGCCACCTCCATGTGGCCCGTGTCGAAGGTGAGATAGAGCGGTTTTTTGCAGTCATTTTGAGCGTTGGCGTTTATAGGTAAAGCGCTAAAAGCTATCAAAATAGAGGCATTCAACGCCCTTCCCAACCACCGCATGACCACGCCGCACATCACGTCACCGCGGTGCGTGCTGCAAGGTCCATACGCCATGGGGCGATTTCCCCACGGCCACTTGCCGCACCACCTTGCCGGCCTGGGTATCCACCACCGAAAGCTTGCGCGCCCAGCGCGAGCTCACATAAATCCAGCGGCCGTCGGCCGACACATCCATGCAGTCGGGCCCTCCTGGCACGGGATAGGTTGCTACCACTTCTTGCGTGCCCATGTCGATCTTGCTGATGGAATTGGCCACGCGGTTGCTGACATAGAGGTGGCGGCCATCTCCCGCAGCCCGGAACGCATGGGCGCCATTGCCGGTGGTGATTTTTTTGATGCTGCGCGGCTCGCGCCCGGAAATATCGAACACCTCGACGCCGTCGCTGCCCGTCAGCCCGACAAAAAGACGCCGATCGTCACCGCTGCCATACACATCTGCGGGCATGGCACCCGTTTTCGTACGCCATTTGATCGTTTGCGTTGCGATGTCCATCGCTACGAGCTCATCGCTGTCCTGCATCGACACATAAACCGTGGCGCTGCGGCTGTCTATCCACATATGGCTGGGTGTGCGAGACGTGGCCACGCGTTTCACCAGCACAGGCTCGCTTCCGTCCCAACGGTAAAAGTCCACATGATTGAGCCGGTTGGCCGCCGTGATGAGCCACTTCATGTCGGGCGTGAAGCGCAGATGGTAGGGATCGACGATGCCCCGGACCGTGCGCTGCACCTGCGCCGTTCTCGGATCCACAAAGGTCAGGGTGTCGCCCAGGGCATTGGCAACAATCAGCGATTTTTCGTCCGGGGTCAGGTACAGATGGTGCGGCTCCTTTCCTGTGGGAATCCGCACGGTTTCAGTCCAGGTCACAGGATCGATCACGCTGACATTGGCCTCCAGCGAATTCAGGACAAAAACAGGGGGAGGGGCAGGCGTTGCAGCATGGGCGAAAGACAAGGTGAACCATGCCAACGTGGCGCAACCGCACACATAAGAAAAAATCTTCACAGGAACCCACTTTCAAAGCTGCGAGGAAGTTTAGCGCTGCGCAACCCCATGTATTCAACCCAAGGCGTAAAAAATGCGCGTACTGGCCACGCATGAATTGGGCAACCTCGGCAGAAAACCAGCAAACGAAATGACCGTCTCACCTGACGTTGTCCTGCAGACACGAGTTCAAGGCAAGGAGGTCAGCCTCAACAAATCCTCATCCGACAACCATTTCCACTGACCGGGTGCAAGATCAGAGGGAAGATCCAGCGCTCCAATGCGCGAGCGATGCAATTGCTCCACCCGATTGCCCACAGCAGCCAGCATGCGCTTGACCTGGTGGTACTTGCCTTCCGTCAGGGTGAGATCAAGGCTATGGCTGTCCACGACGGTGCACGCGGCGGCCCGCACGGGTTTGGGATCATCGTCGAGCACCACGCCTTCCAGCAATTTTGCAATTTGCAATTCGTCCACCGGATGCTTGGCCGTTACCCGGTATACCTTCGGGACATGCTTTTTTGGCGAACTCATGCGATGAATGAATTGCCCATCGTCACTGAGCAACAGCAGACCCGTCGTGTCTTGGTCAAGACGACCGACTGCCTGCACACCTTGGATAGCACTCTTGCAAGGTCTCTGCCGCAGTGGCGCTGGTAGCAAGGTGTAGATACTGGGGTAAGTGGACGGTTTCTGCGAGCATTCGGTGCCTGCAGGCTTGTGCAGCATCACATACGCTTTGGCGTGGTACTGCCACTCCACACCTTGAATCCGCAAACGCAGATCAGCGGTATCGAAATCCAGCGACGCATCCGTACAGGGGCTAAAAGAAGCGCCTTGATCCAGGCGTGCCGTCTCCACCCAGCCATGCTGAACCAGGCCCGCACAAACACGACGGGTACCAAACCCTTGTGAATACAAAATATCTTGAAGTTGCATTACCGTGTGCGGACAGTTTCCCGCCTCCATAAGACACGCATATGTTTGCTGCCCGCAAGCAGAAACGCCCCACTCAAAATTTGAGCGGGGCGTTACTGGGCTGTAAGAGCCTGACGATGACCTACTTTCACAC